>JAYSDS010000116.1:0-21353 GCA_041914265.1 Roseomonas sp. | reverse complement strand
CCCCCCCCCCCCCCCCCCCCCCCCCCCCCCCCCCCCCACGACGACAGCGGAAGAACAGGGGCAATCAGGAGGGCCTTTGCAAACCTCGCCCTGGCGTCGGGCAGGACGGACGGCTCATGCTGGCGGCGTTTCGTCCGGACCGTGGAAGCGGGAGGGGCAGGGCCCCTCTCCAATCCCCGTCATCCAAAGAATCCCGGGCTCAAAGCCCGAGCAGCGCGTCCAGTTCACCCATATCGCCAAACGGCACCGCCCCGTGCGCGGCGAGCACGCCGCGCGGCGTCTCGTGTGCGAAGCCCAGCACGCGGCACCCCGCCGCGATACCCGCGCGCGTACCCGGCACGCTGTCCTCGACCACCACGCAATCATGCGGTGCGGCGTCGCAGGCGGCTGCCGCGGCCAGGTAGATGTCGGGCCAAGGCTTCGGCCGATCCACATCCTCGAAGGAGAACACCCGGCTGCCGAAAAGTTCCGCCAGGCCCAGACCGCGCATCTTCGCCGCGAGTTCGGCACGGCCGGAATTGGAAGCGACGGCGACCGGGATCCCGGCGGCGGCCACGCGGCGCACCGCCTCGACCGCGCCGGGGATCGCCGGCGTACGCCGCGTCATCTCGAGCGCCAGCAGTTCCGCGATTTCCGGCGCCCAGCCGGGCGGCAGGCTGCCGATCCGCGCCTCGATGCGCGGCACCATGTCCGGCAGGGCGAGGCCGAGGAAGGTCTCCCGCGCTTCCGCGGCCCCCATCGGCCAGCCGAGCGCGGTGAGTTGTTCCGCGACGATGGCGTTCACCAGCATCTCGCTGTCGGCCAGCACGCCGTCACAGTCGAAAAGAACGGCCTGTGGCCTCATGCGGCACGCACCTTTCCGTGGGGGCAGTCGCCGTGCTGCTTCGGGCATTGCCGCCCCCCGGCGAAAGAACACAATGCGCGGTCCGACCCCAACGCCGACCGGGCGATATCGGCCAGGGCTGCGATGAAGCCCGGATCGCTGTTCTGCGCCGGCACGCGGAAATAGCCCGGCACGCCAAGCTTGTGCGCAAGCTCGCCATACTCGACGTCGAGTTCCACGAGCGTCTCGGAATGTTCCGAGACGAAGGCGATGGGGCAGACTAGCAGCGCGGCCTTGTCATGCGCGGCGCGTTCGATCTCGGCCTCCGTGGACGGGCCGATCCAGACCTCCGGCGTCACGCGGGACTGGTAGCAGATGGCGTGGTCCAGCCCGTCGAGCGCCAGCGCGTCCACCACAGCGGCGACGGAGCGTTCAACCTGCCACTGATAGGGGTCGCCGGCCTTCACGATGCTCTCGGGCAGGCCATGGGCGGAAAAGAGGATGCGCAACGGCACACCGGCCGGGAGCTTCGCGCGCGCTTCCTCATAGGATTGGCGCACGATTGCCGCCGTCGCCGCCGCAAAGCCCGGATGCGAATGCCAGCAGCACAGCGTCGTCGTCGGCGCGCTGAAGCCGATGGCCCGGCAGGCCTCGTCCCAGGCGGTGACGGAACTGCCCGTCGTCGTGGTGGAATACTGCGGATAGAGCGGCAGCAGCAGCACCTCGTCCGGTGCCCAGGCCTTCACCTCCCGTGCCGCGGCGCCGGAAAGCGGATGCCAGTAGCGCATGGCGACGAAGCAGCGCACGACGGTGCCGGAATCGCCGGCCATCGCGCCTTCGAGCGCGCGGGCCTGTTGTTCCGTCAGCTCCAGCAACGGCGACTTGCCGCCGAGGATGGCGTAGTTCTCCATCGCCGGCTTGGTTCGCTTCCAGGCGATGTAGCGTCCCAGGAACGGCCGCACGAAGCCCGGCACCCGCAGGATCGCCGGATCGGTGAACAGGTTCGTCAGGAAGGGCCGGACGGCCGCGGGGCTGTCCGGGCCGCCCAGGTTGAACAGCACGATGGCGATGCGGCGCTGGGTCATGGTGCCGTCCCGGATGACGCGGGCCGAGCCTGCGTCATCCGGGTTGCCGTTCAGGCGTTGGCGACCGGCATGGTCGCCGAGGACTGGCCCCGGCGCGACTGCCAGAGCTGCACGAAGTCGATCGGCGCCAGCAGCACCGGCGGGAAGCCGCCATCGCGCGTGACATCGGCGAGGATGTTGCGGGCGAAGGGGAAGAGCAGCCGCGGGCATTCCACCAGCAGCACCGGCTCCAGCATCTCGTTCGGCACACCGTTCAGCGTGAAGATGCCGCAATAGACCAGTTCGGCGATGAAGGCGGTCTTGCCGTCATTGGTCTTGGCGTCGGCGCGGATCTGCAGGGAGATCTCGTAGGTCTCCTGCCCTTCCTGCAGACGGCGCGCCTGGACGTCGAGGGCGATGTCCATGCGCGGAGCCTCGCGCAGGGTCAGGTAGATCTCGGGCGCGCCGGGGACCTCGAAGGAGAGGTCCTTGGTGAACTGGATGTTCAGCACCACCGGTCCCGTCGCGGGGTTGGCGGCCCCGTTGGGACCCGGAGGCGGAAACGGCTGGTCGGACATGGGAGAGAACCCCTCGCATCGAGGCGCGGCACGCACGCCGGAAAGACGCGGCGGCGGTTAGCACGCGGGGGGTGGGGGCGGCAAACGGCAGGGGAATCGCGGCAGGGCGGAAAGCGGCTTTGCCCCTCCCCGACCCCTGCCCCGCCAAAGGCCGAAGGGCCTTAGGAAACCTCGATCTGGCGCCGCGCGGCAAGGGCGCGCCGCATGACCAAGGGCCATCAGACTCCGCATTCGGCCTTGGCGATTGATAGACGGTCTCAATGATCGATGTGGTTCGCCCGCCGGCTTTCAAAGCGAGGCAAACCCGGTGCCGTACATCATCGGCGCGCGGGCAGCGTGACGGATTTGCCGACGGCGCCGCTGCTTCGGCGGTGGGCGGCGTTGGAGGGGCTTTGCCCCTCCAAACCACCCCAGCAAAGGCCGAAAGGCCTTTGCAAACCTCGACTTGGCACTGTGCACCTCGTGCAGAATGGTGCCGAGAGCCGCTCTTGCGCCCAAAGCGCGCCACGAGGGTTCGGCTTGGACGTTGCGCCCGGCGCCGGGTCCCGGCCGGGAGGTCCGGAGGGGCGGCGCCCCTCCGGTGCGCAGCCTCGGCAAGGCCTTTCGACCTCATGGCGAAGTGAGGACAAAGCCCCTCAGCGCCCTCGGCGCACCAGGCACCAGCGTTCCTCCTCCTCCGCCTGGCTGCAGCCCGGCCAATGCGACGCCCGACAGTAGCGGTTGGCCGTGGTGAACCATTCGGCGCTGGCGGTGCAGCCCTGCCAATGCGCGGGCGTGGTAGCGTCACGCGACAGGTGCAGCACCTCGAGCCAGAGATCGCCCAGATCCTCGAGCGTCGGCATCAGGTCGGAGAACCATTCCCATCGCGCCGGCCGCGCCGGCCGGGCGAGCCCGATCGCCCCGCGCCCCACCGCGCGGCGGTATCCCTTCAGGAAGTGCGATTCGAGCCGCACACCGAAGCGGCCCGGCTGCATGCCGATGATGAGTTCGGCGACGGTCATGTCGCATTCCTCGGGCAGGACCATTGCCGTCGGGAAAACGAAGGCCGTGCCGAGGAAGCTGCCGCCGCGAGCAAAGAAGTCGATCTCGAAGAAGAAGCCCACCACGCGCATCCGGGATGCGATTCGCGTCAGCCAGGCATCCTCGCCGCCGGGTGGGATATCGGCCCATTGCGCGGCGATGGCCTCCCACACGGCCATGGTCCCGGCCTGGTCGGTGATGGTCTCGGCCCAATGGCGTTCCATCTGCGCCGGGAAGCCGCGCCCGCCGCCGGCACGCTGTGCCGCGATGGCGCGGGCGAAGGTCTCCCGCGCTCCACTCGCGCCCCAGGAGACGACATGGACCAGGTGATGCGGCGCCCGTCGCGAGTCGAGATAGGCCTGCAACATGACGCCGAGACCCTGCGCGGCCAGCCCGCCCTGGCTCTGACCGGTGATGAAGACCTCGCCGCCGGTCGTGGCGTAGTCGGCCGCATCGCGGATCAACCGCAGCGCCGCGTTGGAGACGTATTGCGCCCGCCCCATGGTCAGGCCGGAGGCCCAGCTCCGCAGATCCGTCCGCACGAAGACATGGGTGCCGGCGATGGCGTAGATCCGATGCGGCGGCCCGCTGCCGGGCCGCGATTCCAGCACCGTGGCGCCGAAGCCGGTGTAGCGGTCGGTTACCAGCCCGATCAGCCGGTAATCCTCCAAGCCCTCCTCATCCTCGCCTTCCTCCAGCCGCGGGGCCGTGCCCGGACCGTCGTCCCGGACGTCATAGGCGCGGTTGGCGGCGCTGACCGTCGCCGTGTCCACGCGCCACAGCGCGGGATGGCGTGACCGGCGATCCTGCAGGATGGCAGCGCCGTCAAGGCCGGGCAGATAGGTGGTGGCCGGATGTCCATCCGGCAGGTCGAGGTCGCGCAGCGCACGCAGATGGACCCGGACCCGCGCTTCCCGCCCGCTCCCCTCGACGGAGGCGCTGACCCTGTGATGCGCCAGGACGTCGCGGGCAAAAGGGGCCAGCCGGGCGAAGGAAAGCTGCAGGTCGCGCACGGGTTCGGGCGTCTCGCAGCCGCCGGGCGGGCTGTCCGGCGGCGCGGCCCGGGCGTGGGTGGGCAGCAGCAGGGCCAGCAACGCCAGCACCGGCCCTGTGCAGGCGCGCGCAATTCGCACCGCCGCGTCGAACCCGCAGCGTCCGCGCCGCATCCCGTTCTCCCGATTCGCTGACCCGTGGCGGACAACGCCTGATGAGGGCCGCCGTTGCCAGGGCCTCATCCGTCATCCGCGAGGGTATGGCGGTGGCGGGGGATCATGCCGCGCCTGCGAAGCCAGGGGGTCGCCGGGCGGCGCGCGCGGCTGCACAATGACGCGAACACGCGCGACGGGAAGCATTCCGATGGACGACTTGAAGCACCCCCCTGCCGAAGACACGCGCACGACCCGCGTCACCGCCGAGGAAGCGCTGGCGATGCATGCCGAGGGGCGCCCCGGCAAGCTCGAGATCCGGCTGACCAAGCCGCTGATCACGGCGCGCGACCTCTCGCTCGCCTATTCGCCGGGCGTGGCGGAACCCTGCCTGCACATCCATCGCGACCCGAAGCTCGCCTATGACTACACGGCGAAGGGCAACTTCGTGGCCGTCATCTCGAACGGCACGGCGGTGCTGGGGCTCGGCAATCTCGGCGCGCTGGCGTCGAAGCCGGTGATGGAAGGCAAGGCGGCGCTGTTCAAGCGCTTCGCGGATGTCGATTCCATCGACCTCTGCGTGGACACCGAGGATGTGGACGCCTTCGTCAATTCCATCCGCTACCTCGGCCCGTCCTTCGGGGGCATCAACCTCGAGGACATCAAGGCGCCGGAATGCTTCGTCATCGAGCAGCGCCTGCGCGAGCTGATGGACATCCCGGTCTTCCACGACGACCAGCACGGCACGGCAATCGTCGCCGCGGCCGGGTTGATCAACGCCATCCACCTGACCGGGCGCGACATCAAGGCGACGAAGCTCGTCATCAACGGCGCCGGCGCGGCATCGATCGCCTGCGCCGAACTGGTGAAGGCGATGGGCATGCGGCCCGAGAACGTCACCCTCTGCGACACCAAGGGCGTGATCTATCGCGGCCGGACCGAGGGGATGAACCAGTGGAAGTCGGCGCATGCCGTCACCACCGATGCCCGCACGCTGACCCAGGCGCTGGACGGCGCGGATGTCTTCTTCGGCCTGTCGGTGAAGGGCGCGCTGACACAGGACATGGTGCGCGCCATGGCGCCGAAGCCGATCATCTTCGCCATGGCCAATCCCGACCCCGAGATCACGCCGGATGAAGCGCGCGCCGCGCGGCCGGATGCGATCGTCGCCACGGGCCGGTCCGACTATCCGAACCAGGTCAACAACGTCCTCGGCTTCCCCTTCATCTTCCGCGGTGCGCTCGATGTGCGGGCGTCGACCATCAATGACACGATGAAGATCGCCGCGGCCGAGTCACTGGCGATGCTGGCGCGCGAGGACGTGCCCGAGGAAGTCGCCGGTGCCGGTGCGGGCAAGGCGCTGCGCTTCGGTCCCGAATACATCATCCCGAACGCCTTCGACCCGCGGCTGATCTCCCGCGTTTCGCCCGCCGTCGCCAAGGCGGCGATGGAATCGGGCGTGGCGCGCCGGCCGATCATCGACCTGCAGCGCTATGCGCGCGACCTCGCCAACCGCCTGGATGCGACGGTCGGCGCGCTCGAGGCCATCGCGGAATCCGTGCGCAGCAACCCCAAGCGCGTGGTCTTCGCCGAGGGCGAGGAAGAAAAGGTCATCCGCGCCGCCATTGCCTATCGCAATGCCGGCTATGGCACGCCGATCCTGGTGGGCCGCGAGGACCGCATCAACGCGGTCGCGGCCGCCCTCGGCATCCCGCTGCCGGATGGCATCGAGATCCACAATGCGCGGCTGTCCGTGTCGAACCGTCGCTATGCGGAGTTTCTCTATGCGAAGCGCCAGCGCGAAGGCTTCCTGCTGCGCGACTGCCAGCGCCTGGTGAACCAGGACCGCAACGTCTTCGGCGCCTGCATGGTCGCGACCGGGGATGCGGATGCGATCGTGACGGGCACCACGCGATCCTACTCCGTCGCGATGGAAGGCATCGGCATGGCGATCGACCCGGTGCCGGGTCGTGTACTCTTCGGCCTGTCCATCATCGTCTCCCGCCGCGCCGGCACGGTGCTGGTGGCGGATACGGCCGTGCATGAACGCCCGGATGCCGAAACCCTCGCCGGCATCGCGCGCGGATCGGCCGCGGCGGCGCGGCGGCTCGGCCTCGAACCGCGCGTGGCCTTCCTGTCCTTCTCGACCTTCGGCGATCCGCGCGGGACGATTCCGGGCTCGATCCGCGATGCGGTGAAGCTGCTGACCGAACGCGGCGCCGATTTCGAGTTCGACGGCGAGATGTCGGCCGACGTCGCGCTCGACCCGGGGCTGCGCGCCTCGCTCTATCCCTTCTGCCGCCTGACCGGGCCGGCGAACATCCTGATCATGCCGGGGCTGCACGCCGCGCACATCCTGACGCGCTCCGTGCCGCGGCTGACCAGCGCGACGGTGATCGGGCCGCTGCTGACGGGGCTGTCGCATTCGGCACAGATCGTGCCGATGCAGGCCGGGGTGAACCAGTTGCTGGACGTCGCCTGCCTCGCCGCCCATGCCGCGGCGCAGAAGTGACGGTCTTCACCGTCGGCTATGAGAACACGACGCCGGCAGGGCTGATCGCGGCCCTGCAGGAAAGCGGCGTCCGGGTGCTGGTGGATGTTCGCGCACTCGCCAACAGCCGCAAGCCAGGCTTCGCGAAAACGGCGCTGTCGGCATCGCTGGAAGGGGCCGGGATCGGCTACCTGCATCTGCGCGCCCTCGGCACGCCGGCGGAAGGACGCGCGGCGGTGCGCGCCGGCAAGCCCGCTGAGATGCGGCGGATCTTCACGAAGCACCTCGCGGGGACAGAGGCGCAGGCCGCGCTGGCCAACCTGTCCGACCTGGCACGACAGCAGCCCGTCTGCCTGCTGTGCCTGGAAGCCGACCCCCGGCACTGCCACCGGAGCCTCGTCGCCGAAGCAGTGGGGCTGCCGGTGGTGCATCTGCGGCCGTAGGGGGCGCTCGGGGAGAGCCGTGTGGCTCCCGAAGGGCCTTGCTGACTGCCCCGCTGCTTCCGCTGTCGGAGTTGGAGGGGCGTCGCCCCTCCAAGCCACCCCAGCAAAGGCCGAAGGGCCTTTGCAAACCTCCACTTGGCACCGGGCGCCGCTGCCATAGTGGCGCCGAAACTCGCTTCTGCGCCCGAAGCGCGCTGCGAGGGCTCGGCATGGACGTCAAGCTCGCCGCCAGATGCCTGCGGTCCAGGTGCTCCAAGCTCCAGGGACACCCACCGGCGTTGCTTTGCAACGTCAATGGGAACCCGGCGGGGTGGTCTGGAGGGGCGGCACCCCTGCGGCTCCCATCACAGCAGAACCCTTGAGATCATGGACCGCTCCGGAGAGAAGCCCCCTCTCACGGCGCATCGCGCCACTCGGCCCCCAGTGCCACACGCACTCGCACCTGAGGCACGGCCCCATCCAGTTCTACCAGCGACCAACTGTTCGGCACCCCCCGCACGCGATACGACAGGCTGCTCCCGCCGATCAGCACGGGCGGCGCGCCCACGGGTGCCGCCGCGCGGTGCAGGTGTCCTGACAGGATCGCTGCGACGCCGCTGCGTCGCATCGCCTCCAGTGCCCGTGCCGCGCCAATCGGCAGTGCGCGGTCGCCAGCCCAAGCCGGATGTCGCAGCGGATGGTGCGCCACCACCACCACGGTCCGGCTGCCCGCCGCCGCGATGCGCGCCATGAGGCGCAGCAGGCGCCGCTCCGAGATCCCGCCGGCGGACCAGTCGAGATGCGCCTGCATCCGCCGTACCGTATCGAGGCCGATCACCGCCAGATCCGGCAGGATCACGCCCGGTTCCGTGGTCGGCGCGATGCTGCGCAGCCAGCGCCGGCGGGGGTCGATCATGCGTTCCAGGATCGCCGTCTTCGGAATGTCGTGATTGCCCGGCACGGCCACGACCGGCGCCGGCAGCGCGGCGAGAAAGGCGGCCGCCTGGGCGAATTCCGACGGCAGGGCGAGTTGCGTCAGGTCCCCGCTGACGGCGATGGCATCGGGGACGAAGGCCGCCACGTCCGCGATCAGCGGGGCCATGAGCTCCGGCCGATGCGCCCCGAAATGCAGGTCCGACAGATGGGCGATGCGGATCATCCTCGGCGCGGCCGCAACACCCGCAGGGCGGCGGGACGCAGGCGGAAGCGCAGCGGCGGCACCATCAGCCGCTGCTCCCCGTCGAGCGTCACCCGAACACCGGCGTCGCGCCCCGTCATCGCCAGATGGCGCCGGGCGAGCGTCACCACGTCGCGATCCTCGGCGAGGCGCCCGCGAATCCAGCGCCAGGCCTGGCGCAGCGCCGCCAGGCGACTGCCGCGGCGGACCGCCTCGATCCGGAACACCGGGTCGCTGTCGGGCAAGGGCGTGGTCACCACAACGGCATCGGCGCGAACTGTCTCACCCTGCCCCAGCAGGCGCAGGGAACGGCGCGGCGGGCGCGCGGCCAGGCGCAGCGCGGCGAGCACCAGCGGCAGCCAGCCAACGATGCCGACGCCGCGCTGCATCTCGCGGAACCGGACCAGGCGCGAACTGCGACCCACCAGGCACTGATACAGGAAGACGCGCCCGTTCAGCACGCCGACCGCTACCGGAACGGCCTCGGCATCGCCCAGGCTTCGTGCGGCTTCGACTGGATCGGCCGGCATGTCGAGCCGCGCCGCCACCCGGTTCATCGTCCCGCCGGGCAGCACGCCGAGCAGGATGTCATGCCCGATGATGTGTTCCGCCACGGCGCGCAGCGTGCCGTCGCCGCCCAGGGTGAAGACCACCTCCGGCGCGGCGGCCAGCGCCGCGTCGATCTGCGCGCCAAGGGGGAGGTCGGGCCGGGGCTGGATGGCCAGTTCAAAGCCGGCGGTGTCGAGGGCCGATGCCAGCGCCGCGAGCGCCCCGGGCGCGTCGGGCGCGGATCCCGACGCGGGATTGACCAGCAGGACGGCCCGCCGCGGCGGGGGCACGGCGGGAGATGGGCTGGGCTCCGGCATCGACGAGCGCAACGTCAATTACACGACAGGGTTGCGACGGAATTGTTGAATCAGGGGTTGGTGCGGCGCAACGATGCCGAACTGAGACGAGGAGGTACCGAGTGCGCCGCAGGACCCTTCTCACCGCCGCGGGCGCCGCGGCCATGCCCCCCCTTCGCCCGGCCCGCGCCGAGGAAGCCGTCGACGTCGCCCTTGTCCTGGCCGTCGATGTCTCGCGTTCGATCGACGAGGACGAGGCACGGCTGCAACGCGAAGGCTATCGAAGCGCGGTCGCAGACCCGGTGGTGGTCGCGGCCATCCGCGGCGGCCTGATCGGCGCGGTGTCCATCGCCTATGTCGAATGGGCGGGCATCGAGTACCAGCGCACCGTCATCCCCTGGCGGCGCATCGCGAACCTGGCCGAGGCCCAGGCCTGGGCCGTGGAACTGGCCGAGGCGCCGCGCACCTCGCTGTCCTGGACCTCCATCTCCGGCGCCATCCGCCATTCCCGCCAGGTCCTGGCGGAATGCCCATGGGAGGCGACTCGGCAGGTGATCGACGTCTCGGGCGACGGGGTGAACAATTCCGGCCCGCCGGCGGACCAGGAGCGCGACGCGGCGATGGCCGAGGGCATCACCATCAACGGCCTGCCCATCATCAACGACCGCCCGACCTTCGGGCGCATGCCGCCCATCCCGCTCGACGACTATTACCGGGACAACGTGATCGGCGGCGATGGCCACTTCATGATCGTGGCAGAGGATTTCGAAAGCTTCGGCGTCGCGGTGAAGCGCAAGCTGATCCGCGAGATCGCGGCCCTGCCGGCAGGGCTTATTCCGGCGTGACCTCGTGCTGGTCCACCAGGCGCAGGCAGCCCTGCACCACCGGGGCGCAGGCGGAATTCTGCGACATGGGCAGGTCCGACGCGGCCGAATAGCCGATGCGCGTCACCTTCCCGTCCACGAGCTGGAAGGTGACGCGGCAGGTCGAACCCGCCGAGACCGACAGCGATCCGCCGATCACCGGCACTGGCGCGGAAACGCCCGCGGCCGGCGGCGTGCGGTCATAGGTCCAGAACTCGCCCCCGGCGGAATTGGCCGTCAGGTTCGGTACGCCCGCGCACAGGCGCAGGTCGTCGGCGCGCAGGCCGATCAGCCGTTCGCGCCCATCCTCCGCCACCGCGGAGTCGCGCGCGGCGCAGGTGGTCAGCAACGGCAGCAGAAGCAGCAGGGCGAGTCGCGGCGGCACCGTCAGTCCGTATCCTCGAGGGACAGGCCAAGTTCCGACAGTCCTTCCTCCAGCATGTCACCGAGATTCTCGATGCCGAGAAGGTATTCCGCCGGATCGCGTACGTTGCGCTCCCTGGCCAGGTTGCGCGCTTCCTCGAACTCGTCCCCCGTATAATCCCCGCGCCCGATCCAGGCGAGAGCAATCAGCGAGGCCTGCTCATCCTCGTTGAGGTCGGCGATGAAGGCGCGCAGCGCGTCCTCATCCATGTTCTCGTCATCCTCGGCGTCGAGGCCTTCATCGTCGTCTTCCTCGCGCTCAAGGGCGCCGCTCTCCTCGCCTTCCTGAACGGCACGGGCGGCATCCACGATCGCGGCGACGGCCTCGAGGCTGATGCCGAGGTCGAAATCCTCATCGTCGTCGCGAGCAGCCATGATCCTCTCCTCGGGGGGTTTCGGGCGGCGCAATCAAGCATGGCGGCATAGGCCGTGCCAGCCCCTCCCGGAAGCGGGATCAGCAGTCGTCGGGGATATCCGAAGCAGTACTCCGTGGCGGTTGAAGCAGGAAAGGGGGGCGCCTCAGCGCTTGGTCAGCGTCTCCGGCTCGCCGCTGTCGTCATCCTCGCCCTTGCGGCTTTCGACCGAAGGGCGTTCGGCCTGCACGCTGCGATCGGCACGGAAGCTCGGGTTGCCCGGCGCTTCCGCGGCCGCCGAGAGCGGCGCCAGCCACAGGGCGAAGAGGCCGGTCACAGCGGCGCGTTGGATATGGCGCATCGGATATGCCTTCCCTCGTCCCATGGTCCGAGCCTCCTGGCCGCCAGGGGCGGCGAGGCGGCGCAACCAAGGCAGGATCAAGGCGTTGGGTTACCCGCTTATTACCGGGCATGAGCACGGTGAAGGATTTCATCTCACTGCGGGACGAAGAACGAGACAGCTCTTCACATCCCGGCCAGGCGCGAACCGCGCGCCCAGCGCCAGATTCCGGCGGTCCAGGCCGCGCTGCGGCCTGGCGGACGCAGGGGCGGCGCCCCTTCTGGCTCACCCCTGGCGAAGCACGATCACCGCCATCAGGCCCGTTCGGTCACGCCTTCCGCGAAGCCAGCCACGAGCTCCCGGATGCGCGCGGGATCGGACTGTTCCATCACCCGCCGCGCGAACCGCGCGCAGTCGCCGATGTCGAGCGTTCGCACCGCCTGCTTCACCCGCGGCAGGGCCGAGGCGTTCATCGAGAAGGTCCGCACCCCAAGCCCCAGCAGCAGCGGGGTAAGCCGCGGATTACCCGCCATCTCCCCGCAGACGGAAACCGGCATGCGCAGCCGCAGGGCCGCTTCGGTGGCGAACTGCACCAGGCGCAGCACCGCCGGGTGCAGCGGGTCGTACAGGTGCGACACCTCCGCCTCCGCCCGGTCCACCGCGAGGGTGTACATGGCGAGGTCATTGGTCCCGATGGCGAAGAAATCCGCCTCCAGCGCGATGGCGTCCGCCGCCAGCGCCGCCCCCGGCGTCTCGATCATCACGCCGAGCGGCGGCAGCTTCTCCGGCAGCTTTTCCCCGCGCCGGCGCAGGCGGCGGGCGACGCGATCGTAGATCTCGCGCGCCTGGCTGACTTCCTCAGGCACCGTGACCATCGGAAGCAACAACCGCACATGTCCGTCGCCATGCGCGGCGGCGACGCGCAGCACGGCGGCGAACTGCACCTCCAGCAGTTCAGGACGCTTGAGCAGCATGCGCAGGCCCCGCAGCCCGAGCGCGGGGTTCGACCCGGCATGGACGGGCGTGACTCCCTCGGCTAGGGCCTCCATGTCCTTCTCGCCGCCCCAGTCGAGCACGCGGATCGTCACGGGCTGGCCTTCCATGGCGCCGACGATCTGGGTGTAGGCCTCGACCTGCGCTTCCTCGTCCGGCAGGTCCTCGCGGTTCATGAACAGGAACTCGGTGCGCAGCAGGCCGATGCCCATGGCGCCGGCCTGGGCGATCAGCGGCAGCTCCTGCGGAATCTCGAGGTTCGCCTGCAACTCCACCGCCTCGCCATCCGTCGTCTCGGCGGGCAGGCGGCGCAGCTTGGACAGCTTCGCCCGCTCCTTGGCGAAGGCGGCGAGCTTCTCCTTCGCCGTGGCGAGGGTCGCGGCGGAAGGATGCACGGCGACGGTGCCGGCCGTCCCATCCAACACCACCTGGTCGCGGGGCCCGACCGACTCCGTCCGGGCCGGCCCGCCCCGGCACGCCGGAAAGCCCCGCGCCCGCAGCCTGATGGCCGGAGGGCCGTCCGGCCCACCCTCCTCCGTCGCCACGCCGGCGACGCGGGACGGGTCGAGCAGCGCCGCATCGGCCGGGGTCAGCTCCTCGGAGACGAGGATGCAGCCCTCGGGCAGGTCCTTGAAGCTGCGGAAGGGCTGGGCGGTCAGGTTGCGCAGCAGGCGGCGGGCGATGTCGCGCACCTCATTGGCGCGACGCGCGAGCCCGGCCTTGTCGTCATCCTTCGCGGCGAGGATGGCGGCGCGGATCTCCTCCGCCTCCTCCTGCACCGCGGTCTCCGCCCCGAGCAACTGCGTCTCGATGCGCTTGCGCGCGCCACGGATCAGCCGCGAATTGCCCAGCATCATCAGATGCGCGTCGAGCAGCGGCTCGAGCTCTTCCTGCGCTTCCTCGGGCAGGACCGAAATGCGCGTCTTGAGTTTCCCGACCTGCTTGCGGGAGAAGGCGACCGCGGCGGCGAGCTTCTGCTTCTCTTCCTCCACCGCCTCGGCGGCGATGGCGCGATAGGGCGTCTCGGCCGGCGGCTCGGAGGTATCGTAGACAAGCCCGACGGCTACGCCGTGCGAGACGGCGATGCCGGGGACGACGACCTCCCGCGCCTTGGCCTTGAGCTTCGCCTTCGCGGTTTCGTTCTTCTCGCTCTTGTCAGTCTTCATGGAAGCCGGCCTCGACCAGGCCGGCAACCGCCTCGAGCGCTTCCTTGGCGTCCCAGCCTTCGGCCTCGATCATAACCTCGGCACCCTGGCCCGCGCCCAGCATCATCAGCCCCATGATCGAACAGGCGGGGACACTTTCTCCGTTCCGCACGACGGTCACGCAGGCGGAAAACCTTTCGGCCGTCGAGACCAGCTTGGCCGCCGCGCGCGCATGCAGGCCGCGGCTGTTCGGGATCACAACATTGCGACGAAGCACCATCCCGTTGCCGCCGGACGTGTCGCAGCCACAGGAATCGACGGGTGGGGGCTCGGCGGCGATTCGCGCCCCGGGCTCATCGGGCCATTCGTTCACGCACCGTTCCTCCTCATCGCGGGTGGCGGCGCGGGGGCCGTGCCGGCCGCGACCTCCTTCCCGCTCGCGATGTATTTGCGCCCCGCAGCCAGCGCATGGTCCACCGCCTCGGCCAGCGGTTCGGAACCGCGCAGCTTCGCGAGCTTGATCAGCAGGGGCAGGTTCACCCCCGCCAGCACCTCGATCGGTCCTGCCCCGTCGGCGATCTGCATGGCGAGGTTGGAGGGCGTGCCGCCGAACATGTCCGTCAGCACGACCACGCCATCGCCCTGATCCACCGATTCGACCGAACGCCGGATGTCGGCGCGGGTGTGTTCCATGTCGTCGTCGGGACCGATGCAAACCGTCGCGACCGCCTGTTGCGGCCCGACCACGTGTTCCATGGCGTGCCGCAATTCCTCGGCCAATCGACCGTGGGTGACCAGAACCATGCCGATCATGATGCCTGTGTCAGGGCCTCCCGCCCCGCTGCGCGACCGGCGAGGCGCGGTTCCGCCAGGGGGGCCGCCGCGGTGCCTCCGCGCGGTGTCCCCGGCGTCGCGCCGGCCGTCAGCTCCCGGTGGACAAGGTCCACCCGCCAGCCGCCAGAATGAAGATGGTGTGCCAGTCGTTCCGCCGCCAGGACCGATCGATGTTTTCCGCCGGTACAGCCGAGCGCGATGGTGAGGTACTTCTTTCCTTCCTGCGCATAGCGGGGCAAGAGCAGGCTTAACATATCGGTCATGCACCGCCAGAACGGCGTGAAGTCCGGATCGGCCTCGATATAATCCGCCACGGCCTGGTCCCGCCCCGTGAGCGGCCGCAGCGCCTCAATGTAATGCGGATTGCGCAGGAAGCGCAGGTCGAAGACCAGGTCGGCCTCCCGCGGCAGGCCTTTCGCATAGGAAAAGGAGACTACTGAGACGCCCATGCCCGGCGCGTCCTCGGTCCCGAAACGGCGCTCGATCATCCGGCGCAGATCAGGCAGCGGCAGGTCGGAGGTATCGACCACCATGTCCGCCGCCAGGCGAAGGGGCGCGAGCAGCGCCTCCTCCCGCGCGATACCATCCGCCACGCTGTGGCCGAGCGGCCCGCCCGGCGCCAAGGGGTGGCGCCGCCTTGTCTCCGTGAAGCGCCGCAACAGGACATCGGGTTCCGCCGTCGCGAAAACCAGGGTCAAGGCGATGTCGGACCGTTCGCGCAGCCCATCGATCAGGCGCAGCGCCGCCTCGGGCTCGAAATCCCGGGTCCGGCTGTCCACCCCGGCGGCAAGGAGCGGATCGCCGTCATCCACCAGCGCGCCCAGCACGCCGAGCGGCGGATTGTCCACCGCCTGGTAGCCCAGATCCTCCAGCACATTGAGGATCGACGCCTTGCCCGCCCCCGAAAGCCCCGTCACCAGTACGAGCTGGCGGCGCCGGGCCGGCGATGGCGCGCCATCCATCATGCCGCGAAAGCCCCGGCGCGTTGGCCCGCGAGCCCCAGCGCGGCATCGAGGGCCAGGGCCACCTTCTCCGGCGCCGAGGCCTCGAAGGCATGCAGCGCGATACGCGGCACGCCGGCCGGCGCCCATCGGGCCGGCATCGGCATCCGCGTCACGTCGCCCCGCGCGACGAGTTCCACCACCAGCGTCAGTCGAGCCCCCTCGGCCACCGCCACATCCTGGAAGACGCCAAGGCCGCGGACCTCCAGCATCCCCCGCAAGGCGGGCGGCGCCGACACCGCAACCCCGTCGAGCACCACCTGGTCATCCGCCACCAGGTCCCAGCCCCGAGCGATCAGGCGCAACAACAGATCCGATTTGCCGGATCCCGAAGGACCCAGCAGCAGGACCCCCGCCGCATCGCGCGAGGCGCAGCTACCGTGAAGCAACATCCCAGCGTGGCACTCCGTCCGGCGCGGACAGTGGCAGAAATGGGGCAGCGGGGAAAGCGGCGCAGCATGACCAGGCCCGGAAGGCAGGTCGGCCGCCCCGCCGATCGCCGCAAACCGGCGGAAAAGAGACCTGGTCACGATGCTGCTGCTGGCTCGGAGGCGCTGCCTTATCATGTAATTTCATGGAAATGACAGGCAATGCATGCCGCCGGGCCCGGCCGCCGCGAAGGCAATGACGGACAAGCTGACCACGGGAACTCCACCCCTCTCCGGCCCCGTGACGCTGCCGAAAGCAGGCCCCTTAGGCGCGATGCTTGTCGGTGGCGATGGAGAGGGGCTCCGCCCCTCTCCAAACCTCACCCCGCCAAAGGCCGAAAGGCCTTTGGAAACCTCGACTTGGTGTGGGGCACGACGGCCTGAACGGCACGGTGAGAGTCAGGCCGGGCGCGGAAACGGGGGAAATCCGGTCATCGGGCTCGGTACGGCTTTCGAGGCTACGACCCGCCCGCTTGCCCAACGCCAACCGGAGGTTTGCAAAGGCCTTTCGGCCTTTGCTGGGGTGGGGTCCGGGGAAGGGGCAAAGCCCCTCCCCGGCCTACCGTCCCCGCATCGTCGCGCGCATGGGGCAAATCCCTCAGCCGAGGGCCGCCTTCGCGTCCTCGACATCCTGCGCGATCGCGACCTTGAGTTCGTCGAGCCCGGCGAATTTCGCGTCCGGTCGCAGGAAGCGCACCAGACGCACACCGATCTCCTGGTCGTAGAGGTCGCCGCTGAAGTCGAAGATGAAGGTTTCGAGCCGTGTCTCGGGGTCGCCCCCGAGGGTCGGACGGCGGCCGACATTGGCCACGCCCTTCGCTTCAGACCCATCCGGCAGGGCCACCGTCACGGCATAGACCCCGCGGGCGGGTTCCAGGTGCCGGCCGATCCAGATATTCGCCGTGGGCCAGCCCAGCACCCGGCCGAGCTTGTCGCCATGCACCACGGTCCCGCGGATTTCCCAGGGCCGGCCGAGCTTTTCGGCCGCGCGCTCCGGGTAGCCGTCCTGCAACAGCCGGCGGATGCGCGTCGAGGAGATCGCCTCGCCATCCTGCTGGACCGGGGGCACGATGGTCAGGCCCATGCCGCGCTTCTCGGCCTCGCGTGCCAGGAAGGCGACGTCGCCGCCGCGGCGATGCCCGAAGGCGAAATCAGGCCCGCAGGCCAGGTGCTTCGCCCCGATGCCCCGATGCAGCACGTCCTCGACGAAAGCCTCGGCCGACATGGCGGCAAAGGCGTCGTCGAACGGCAGGGCATAGACGAAGGCCACGCCCGCGGCCTGCAGGGCGGCCGCCTTGGCCGGCAGCAGGGTCAGGCGGAAGGGGTCGTCGTCGGGGCGGAAATGCTCGCGCGGATGAGGTTCGAAGGTCAGGGCGGCGAGCTTCAGGTCCGGCCGCGCCGCATGGGCCGCGCGGAGGACCGCGACATGGCCCAGATGCACGCCATCCATGTTGCCGAGCGCCACGGTCGCGCCTCGCGCCTCGGGCGGCGCGTTCCGCCAATCGGTGATGATCATCAGGCTTCGCCCGGAAGCAGCCAGCGCGGCATGGGTGGCGGGGTGAAGGCGGCGAGCTTGTCCAGTGCCGTCTCGGGGTCGGGCGCGATCATCGCCATGGCGCGGAATTCGGGCTTGAGCAGGCCTTCCTCGACCATGTGGTCCAGCATCGCCATCTGCTTCTGCCAGAAGCCCAGCGTGTCGACGAAGGCCACGCCCTTGCCGTGGATGCCAAGTTGCAGCCAGGTCAGCGCCTCGACCACCTCCTCGAGCGTGCCATAGCCGCCGGGCAGGACGAGGAAGCCATCCGACATCTCCGCCATCATCGCCTTGCGTTCATGCATGGAGGAGACGACGCGAAGGTCCTTCAGCTCGCGATTGCCGGCCTCGCGCACCACCAGGCCATGGGGGATGATGCCCGTGACCTCGCCACCCGCCGCGATCACGGCGCGGGAGACCACGCCCATCAGCCCGATCGCACCCCCGCCATAGACCAGGCCGAGGCCACGGGCGGCGATCGCCTTGCCGAGCGCCTCGGCGGCCTCGGCATACTCCGGCCGCGCTCCGACGGCCGATCCACAGAACACACAGACGCGACGCATTCTCTTACTCCGCGGCCTTGGCCGCCTGGGCGCGGGAGGGAACGGAGACATAGGCCTCTCCCTCCAGCACCGGTTCGCCCTTGACGGTGCAGACGGTGCGCAGCGTGGCGCGGCGCTTTTCGGGGTGCAGGGCGGTGACCTCGACGGTCGCGGTCACCGTTTCCCCGATCCGCACCGGGGCGCGGAACTTCAGCGTCTGCGACAGGTAGATCGTGCCGGGACCGGGCAGTTGCGTCCCGAGCACCTTGGTGATCAGCCCCGCGGCCAGCATCCCATGCGCGATGCGTTCCTTGAAGATGGAGGTCGCGGCGTATTCGGCATCGAGATGCATCGGGTTGGTATCGCCGGTGACCGCGGCGAAGAGCACGATGTCCGCCTCGGTGACGGTCTTGGCGAATTTCGCGGTCAGGCCGACCGCAAGGTCCTCGAAGGCGTAGGACTCAGGCATGGGCGAACGCGATCCCCTGCTGCGCTGCGGCAAGGTCGTTACCGGCCCCGCCCGGGATGGACAAGCGAAAACCCCGCTGCCAGAAGCCAGGGCTTGCAGCAGCAGGACAGCCAGCGCCATGCCCCAGACCCAGATCGGCTCCTCCGAACGGATCCTCGAGGAACTCAAGGGCTGGGTGCTGCACGAGACGCCGACCACCGATCCCAAGGCGGTGAATGGGCTGATCGACAAGGCGCAGGCGGAACTCGCCGCCGTCGGCGCGGCGCTGGAACGCATCCCCGGCTATGACGGATACGGCGACACGCTTATCGCCCGCACCCCCGGAGAGGGGGCGCCGGTCGTCGTCTCCGGCCATCTCGATACGGTGTGGGACCATGGGACGCTCGCCACCTCCATGCCCTGGAAGGTGGACGGCGCCAAGGCGCATGGGCCGGGCATCTACGACATGAAGGCAGGCTCCTTCTTCGCCTTCCATTCGGTGCGGGAGATCCTGCGCCAGAAGGTGAAGACCAAGCGTCCGATCATCCTGCTGCTGACCCCGGACGAGGAAGTCGGCAGCCCGACCAGCCGCGCGCCGATCGAACAGGCCGCGACCGGCGCCCGCGCCGTGCTGATCCCCGAACCGGCGGGCGGGGCGAACGGGTCCTGCGTCACCGCGCGCAAGGGCGTCGGCCGCTTCGTGATGAAGGTCCATGGCGTGTCGGCGCATGCCGGCGGCAACTGGCAGGACGGGCGCAGCGCCGTGGTGGCGCTGGCGCGGAAGATCCTCGAGATTCATGCCCTGACCGATCTGGCCGGCGGCACCACCACCAATGTCGCGCCGATCTGGGGCGGCACCCGCCCCAACGTCGTCCCGCCCGAGGCCGGATGCGAGATCGACTGCCGCGTCGCCACCATCCCGGACGGCGAGCGCATCGAACGCATCATCCACGCCATGGCCGGCGAGCATGACGGCATCCGCATCGAGGTGACGGGCGGGATGAACCGCCCCCCGATGGTCGAGACGCCGGAGATCGCCGCGCTGTACGGCATGGCCCGCGGTATCGCGGCCCGCATCGGCTACGACCTGCCAAAGCAGCATCGCGGCGGCGGGTCGGATGGCAACTTCACCGCGGCGCTCGGCGTGCCGACGCTGGACGGGCTGGGCTGCACGGGGGCTGGGGCGCATGCGCCGTTCGAGCATGTGCTGTGGCAGGATCTCGCGCCGCGTTGCGCGACGCTGTGCGAATTGCTGGAAAGCATCGATTGATCTGCGACGGGAGAGGTGGAAGGAGACGCCATCCGTAAGCCGAGGTTTTTGGTGCTGACGGAAGCTCTGCCCCCTCCAGAACGTCACCCTGCCAAAGGCCAAGACGCCTTCCTGGCTGCTGGCCTACTTCCGCTGTGGAATTGGAGGGGCCTTGCCCCTCCAACCCATCCCAGCAAAGGCCGAAAGGCCTTTGCTGGGGAGAGGCAGAGCCCCTCTCCATCCCCCGACGCCCGGACAGCCACTCGATGCTGCTGACTTACATCCTGGCCGCCCTCGCCGAGATCGGCGGCTGCTTCGCCTTCTGGGCGGTGCTTCGTCTCGGCCGCAGCCCCTGGTGGCTGGTCCCCGGCGTGGCGTCGCTGATTGCCTTCGCCTGGCTGCTGACCCGGGTGGATGTCGCCGCGGCGGGCCGTGCCTTCGCGGCCTATGGCGGGATCTACATCGTCGCGTCCCTGGCCTGGATGTGGGCGGTGGAAGGCATTCGCCCCGATCGCTGGGATACGCTCGGCGCCGCGCTGTGCCTGGCGGGCGCCGCGGTCATCCTGCTCGTGCCGCGGGGGGCCTGACGCTCGCGGCAACCGGCCCCACATGCCGGGGCGACAGCGAAGGAGCGGAACGCATGCCGAAGGCCCTGATCATCGGCGCGGGGGATGGGCTTTCGGCCTCCCTGGCGCGGCTGCTGGCACGGGAGGGCTACGACATCGCCCTCGCCGCGCGGGATGTCGCCAAGCTGGACGCGCTGGTGGCCGAGACGCAAGCCGTCGCCCACGCCTGCGACGCGGCGAACGAAGCACATGTGCAGCGGCTTTTCGATGCCGAAGGCGATGCCGAGGTCGTGGTCTACAACCCGTCCTTCCGCACGCGCGGGCCTTTTGTCGAACTCGCGCCGGCCGATGTGCAGCGCACGTTGCAGGTCTGTGCCTTCGGGGCCTTCCTCGCGGCGCAACAGGCTACGCGACGGATGCTCGAGCGCGGCTCGGGGACTATCCTGCTCACCGGCGCCTCGGCCGGCGTGAAGGGCTATGCGCAATCCGCGCCCTTCGCGATGGGGAAGTTCGCGCTGCGGGGCCTCGCGCAATCCATGGCGCGGGAACTGCACCCCAAAGGCATCCATGTCGCGCACATCGTCATCGACGGTGGCATCCGCAGCGCAAGGCGGCCGGAAGCGGGCGAGGACACGCTGCTCGACCCGGACGCCATCGCCGAAACCTATCTCCACCTGATCCGCCAGCACCGCTCAGCCTGGTCCTGGGAGATCGAGGTCCGTCCGTGGGTGGAGACGTTCTGAGCGACACCACAAGCCCGTCCGACGGGCCTCGGCGCGCAAGAGCCGGGGTCCTGTCGTGGCGCACGGTACCAGATCGAGCGTTCCCAAGGCCTGGCTGGTTCCGCGGTGGATGTCAGAGGGGCTTTGCCCCTCCGACACCTCCCCAGCAAAGGCCGAAAGGCCTTTGCAAACCTCCACTTGGCGCTGTGCGCCGCTGTTAGGACTGGTGCCGTAACCCGCCCTTGCGCCCGAAGCGCGCTTATCGGGGCAGAAGGCCGGCTGCAGCGCCCAACACCAAAAGATTGCGGTCCAGGATGCCCAGCATCCTGGCGGGTGGAGGCTCGGAG
>JAYSDS010000115.1:0-21491 GCA_041914265.1 Roseomonas sp. | reverse complement strand
CTCCCCCCGCCACAGGCCGAAGGGCCTCCCTGATTGACCGGCTACCTCCGCTGTGGAAGCGAGAGGGGCTTTGCCCCTGTGGTTTGGAGGGGCAGCGCCCCTCCAACGGCCACAGCGTAAGCACGGAGGTCATCGGAAGGTCTTTCGGGAGAGCTCCGGAGAGGCGCTGCCCTACTGGGGCAGTAGCCGCAGCATCCCCGTCGTGATCAGCACCGCGATCCCCGACAGCGCCGCCGCGATCCCGAACAGCGCCGTGTACCCCACCGCATCCGCGATCTTCCCCGAGGCCAGCGAGCCGATCAGGAAGACGATGAGCTGCCCGCAGGCGAGCACGGTGAAATCCGTTCCCGGCTGTTCCGATGAGCTCACCGACATGAACAGGCTGTAGAGCGCGACGATCTCCATGTAGCGGATCAGCGTCTGGAAGAAGGCCGCGCCGAACAGCGGCCAGAGATTCAGCAGCAACCCCGCCGCATGCAGGGTGAAGATCAGGAAGCACAGCGTGCGCAGCCCGCCGAGCAGGCCGAGCGTCGCCGGCAACCCCTTCTTCTTCACCAGCACCGCCGCGAGCGCCGACCCGCCGAGGCCGACCGTTCCCGCCGAGATGCCGGACAGCAGGCCGATCACGTCGAGCGGCACGCCGGCATCGACGAGGTAGGGGCCTTCCATCGCCTTCACCAGGCCTTCGCTCGCGCGGTAGATCAGCGCGATCCAGAGGATGGCGCGTGCCTCGGGCCGGCGCAGGAAGGCGATGATGGAGGGTCGCGCCGTGGTCTCGATCGGGCCGGGCGGCGGCTCGCGCATCGCGAAGGCGGCCACGAGCGGCAGCAGCGAGATGGTGGCGCAGGTCGCCAGCATCACCGTCCAGCCGAAATGATGGAACAGCATCAGGCTGACCATGCCGCCCACCACCACGCCGATGGCGATGGCCCCGCCCTGGATCGCATTGCCGATGGCGCGGTCCTCCGGCCGGAGGTACTTCGCCGCATAGCCGTCCGTCGCGATGTCCTGGGTCGATACCAGCATCGAGGTGACGAAGCCGATGGCGATCACCGCCCTGGTGTCGGTCGGCGCGATCGGGATCATGGCGAGGATGCACAGCACCGTCGCGCCCTGGGTCAGTACCACCCAGCCGGCGCGGTGCGCGCGGGCGAAGGGACGCAGCCGGTCCACCCAGGGCGCCCAGAAGAACTTCAGCACCAGCGGCAGGAAGAGAATGCTGAGCAGCCCGATCTCGGTTCGCGATACCCCGGCCTCGCGCATGATCGGCGGCAGCGCGGCGGCGATCAGGTAGCTCGGGATCGATTGCGCGACGTAAAGCCCCGCCAGCACCACGAAGAGATGCATGCGGCTACCAACGGGCGTGGCGACGGCGGTGGCGCTCATGGCTGATAGCCGGCAAGGAAGTCGCGCGCGGCATCTTCCTCGGCGAAGGGCGCGACGGGGAAGGTCCAGAGCTTGCCGAAGACCTCGGCCGACCGGCCTGGTTCGCCCGGGCGGACCAGGGCCAGGGCGCGGCAATGATGGTTCATCGTCTCGCGCGTGCGCTTGTACCACAGCGCCTGGCCGCGTTCCCCGGCCGGGGAGAGCCGGTCATGGCCGGCGAAGACGGTCATCAGGACGAAGGGCGCCGCCTGCGCGCCGATACGTTCCAGCGCGTCGAGATAGCCCGCCTCGTCACCCGGTTCGGCGGGCGCGGTGAAGCGCAGCACGATGAGGCCGGGCGCTTCTTCCCGAAGGCTGATCATGTGCGCCGGGCGCGGGGGAGGGTGGGCAAGCTTCGGTCCTGCGAGCGCGGATGAAACCACCATCCGATATGATGAGAATGCCTCGCAGTGTCAATTTTCCAGCAAGATGCCTGCCCACCCGGCCGGGGGAAGCGGCCACCCGGGGGCGGCCGCTTCCGGTCAGTCCGGCATCAGAAGAAGGTGTCGCCGGACACGCCGTCGAAGACCTTCCAGCCGAGGCCGATGCGGATGTCGGCGCCGGCCTGGATGCCGATGTTGATGAGTTCGAGCGGCGTGCCGTTGTCCCATTCGATCACCAGGCTGGCATCGCCTTCCTCACGTGCCTCGAGGTCCTTGTAGACCACGAAGGCCCCGCTATCCCCGGCCGAGCCATAGACGTCGGCGACGAGGTTGTTGCCCAGCTTCGAGAGGTCGAGCTGGTCATGGGTGGCGGAGACGACATCGAAATAGGCGATGCTGTCCCATTCCGGGCCGTCCTCGCCGGGCTCGCTCAGCGTCGACCAGATGAAGACGTCGGCGCCGCCATCCTTCACGTTGTTGACGCGGTCGTTGTCGCCGTCGGAGAGGAGTACCCGGTCGGCCCCCGACCCGTCGGAGATGGTGTCCGCACCCGCGCCCGGGTCGATGGTGTCGTTGCCATTGCCGGCCCAGATGGTGTCGGACCCCTCGCCGGTGGTGATGGAGTCGTTGCCGTTGGCGTCCTGGATCAGGTTGTTGCCATCGCCGGCGTTGATGGTGTCGTTGCCGTCGCCGCCATTGATGGTGTCGTTGCCGGATCCGCTCACCAGCAGGTCGTTGCCGGTGAAGCCCATGACATTGTTGTTGCCGTCGCCGGCATTGACCACGTCGTTGTCGCCATTGGCGTTGATCGTGTCGTCGCCGTCGCCGGTGGTGATGGTGTCGTTGCCGGCACCGCCGAAGACCGTGTTGTTGCCGTCGCCAGCGTCGACGGAATCGTTGCCGGTGCCGGCATTGATGGTGTCGTTGCCGCTGCCGGAGGTGATGTTGTCGTCGTCGGTGCCGCCGAGGACGGAGTTGTGCCCGTCGCCGGCATTGATGGTGTCGTTGCCGGCGCCGCCATCCATGGTGTCGTTGCCGCCATTGGCCGCCATGCTGTCATGGCCGCTGCCGCCGAGGACGGAGTTGGCGCCGCCGCCGGCATAGATCACGTCGTTGTCGGAACCGCCGTCGATCGTGTCGTTGCCGCCATTGGTCGTGATGGTGTCGTTGCCGCCTTCACCCATCACGCTGTTGGCGCCCGCGCCCGCCGTGATCCAGTCGTTGCCGGCGCCACCGAGGATGGTGTCGTTGCCGGCGCCCGCGGTGAGCGTGTCGTTGCCGTCGAAGCCGTTGAGGTAATTGTTGCCGGCGCCGCCCATCAGCTTGTCGTTGTTGAAGCCGCCTTGCAGCCAGTCATCGCCGTCGCCGCCATCGGCGACGAGCTTCGCGAGCACCGCATTGCCCGCGACGACCGAGTCATTCCCAAGATCTCCGGTGATGTCGATCCGGCGGAAGTATCCGAGGCCGCCGGCCAGCAGGTCGACATCCTGTGGGATGGTCGGGAATACCTCAGTCTTCCCGATAATGTTGTCGCTGATGTCGATGTAGTCGTTGCCGGTTGTCCCGGTGAGGGAGAATTTGGTGCTGTTCTTCGCATTGAATGCGTAGGCCATGGCTTGTTTTCTCCTTCTTGTTGCGAAAGCGGTACAAATAGGACGCCATTGGCGCAGGCGATGGGTCAGGCAGACTTATCGAGTGCCCTCGATCGGGATCGGCGGCAAGAATTCGAAGAAAAAGCCTGCATTCGTTGCGCCAAGATCGAATATAGGAAGAGTCGAAATTCACGTAGAAGAGGAATTTGACTCTTTGGCGTCGCCTGAGATGGATGCGTATGTGATCTCATTTGAACTTGGTAAAGTACGGATAAGATTGAAATGAAACCAATGCGCGAAACAACCGCTGGGTGTGTAAATGATGGAAAAATCGGAGATCGTGTCCTGGCCGTAGATTCAGGGTGCTTCAATCCATTGAGTGGAATGAGTGGGCTGCAGAAAATCACGAAGTTGTGATATCCAATTTAAGGTAAAAATAGAGCATCGCTTCGATCGCGAAACCAGAGCGATATTGGAAGTTCATTGGCTGAAAATTCTCATGGTTTCGATATCGAAATTGTGCGACGCGGAAGGACGCGCAACGTCAGCGGCGTCGTGGGTGGCTGGCCAAGCCCCGGCGCGCAGCGCGCCGCCGTCCCGCCACCCCAACGCGTCATGCCCGCCGGCCGAAGGTTCGAACCTTGGCCGGCGGGCATGACGCGCTCATGCGGCGATCGCGCCGCGGCCGGGTGGGCGGGATGCGACCCTCCCACCCGGATATCGGTTACCCGTCGATGCCCATGCCGAGCGCCATGCGGCCTGTCAGTTCGAGCTGGGGCAGGGCTTGCAGCGGATGGAAGCGTGCGCCCTGCACGTCCCGGAAAGCGCGCTCCAGCCCCAGGTCGCGGTAGAAGGACGCCCCGCCCACCAGTTCCATCGCGCGTTCGACCGTCGCGATCGCGGCTTCGGCCGTCAGCGTATGCGCGATCGCCGCGCGGCTGGTGCGCTCCGGACCGGGGGCCTCGGTCTCGGCGATCCGGATCATGCGGTCGAGCGCGATCTCGGCCTGCATGAAGGCATTCTCCATCCGCCCCGCCGCGACGGTCAGCGCATGGGTCTTCGGCTTGTCCCGCGCGATGTCGAGCGCGCGGTCCCGCGCGCCTTCCGCCACGCCGACATAGGCCGCGTAGACCAGTGGGAAGGCGAGCGCGAAGATGTGGTGGAACAGCATGTGCCACTTGCCCGGCTCGCGCCGCGCGACGACCGCGGCATCGGGCACGAAGACCTGTTCCAGCGCGACGTCGTGCGAACCCGTCCCGCGCATCCCCAGCACGCGCCAGGTATCGAGCCGGCGCACGCCCTCCGCCTTGAAGGGCACGGCGAAGTGCAGCACCGTCGGGCCCTTCTCCGGGTCGTCATGGATGGCGCTGGTCACGAGCAGGTCGCCCATCGGGCAGCCGCTCGAGAACACCTTCTTCGCGCTCACGCGGAAGCCGCCCTCGACCTTCTCCGCATGGCCGCTGCTCGGCAGCCAGTCCGACCCGCCGCTCGAGATCAGGACCAGGTCCTCCGCGGCCACGCGCTTCAGCAGCCCTTCCACCGGCGCCTTCTCATGCCGCCAGCGCCAGGCCGGCACCGCGACCAGATGCGCATGCATCGAGAAGGCGAGGGCGGTCGATCCGCAATAGGTGCCGAGCCGGCGGATCGCATCGCAGATCTCGCGGTAGTCGGCGCCGAGCCCACCGAGCTCGGCCGGTACCAGCGCCTTGAAGAAGCCCGCCCGCTTCAGCGCGCGGAAGCCTTCCTCGACGAAGCTCTCCTCCTCGTCATGGCGCGCGGTGGTGGCGGCGATCTCGCGGCCGACCTGGTCCGCCAGCGCAATCCAGCCAGTCTTCGAGACATCGGTGACGACGGTGTCCGGCATGATGCTCCTCCCGTTCCGGGGTTGCGATGGCGCGGACCCTGGCGTTTCCGGCAAGCCAGCTTCAAGGCCAGAAAATGGACTTGATTTCACCTTCGTAAGCGAATGAAGGTGGGGCATGCCCGGGTACGGACAGTTCTGTCCGGTGGCGAAGACCTGCGAGCTCTTCGCCGAACGCTGGACGCCCCTCATCCTGCGCGAGCTCTGCTGTGGGCCCGCGCAATTCAACGATCTGCGCCGTCGCCTGCCGCTGATGTCGAAGACACTGCTCGCCCAGCGGCTGCGCGACCTCGAGCATCATGGCGTGATCTCGATCACCACCAAGGCGAACGGTCCCGGCAATGTCTATGCGCTGACATCGGCCGGGGAGGATTTCCGGCCGATCATCGAAGGACTGAGCATCTGGGGCCAGCGCCATACGCAGAGCATCCTGCGCCCGGAGGATTTCGACCCGCACTTCCTGCTGATGAGCGTGAGCGGGCAGATCCCGCGCTCGACCTTCCCCTTGGCGCGCTTCGTCATCCGCTTCGACTTCCGCAACATCCCGGCGGCACGCACGGCGCAGCGGAGCTGGTGGTTCGTCTTCATGCATCCGCATCTCGACCTCTGCATGAAAGATCCGGGACATCCGGTGGACGCGGTCATCGCGGCGGACCTCGAAACCTTCACGCGGGCCTGGATGGGGTATCTCGGCCTGGCGGACGGGGTGGCGCGGCAAGGCATCGCCTTCGATGGCGCGCCGGATGCGACGGAACGGGCCAAGGCATTGCTCGGGCTCTTCGACCGGGCACGGGAAAGGCGGCTGATCTACGGGCCGCTGGAGATGCTGGAGGCGCGACGCGGCCCGACGCACGGCATGGTGGCGCCATAGGCGACGTCGCGGAGAAGGGCCCGGTCGCCCTTCCGTCCCCGCCCTTGCCAATCGCCGCCGAACAGGCTTCAAGGCGCGCCCCCTCCTCGCCGGACTTGCGCCCATGCCCCCCGCCATCGGTATCGATTTCGGCACGACGAACAGCGTCGTCGCGATGGTCGCGGCCGATGGCTCGGTGCGCGCGCTCCGTCACGACACGGGCGAGGTCTTCCGCTCCGTCCTGTGCTTCTGGGCCGGCACCGACGGCCGCCCGCACAAGGCCGCGGGGCCGGCGGCGATCGACGCCTATCTCGAGGAACCGCTCGACAGCCGCCTCATCATGTCGATGAAGAGCTACCTGGCGCAGCGCAGCTTCACCGAGACGCGCATCTTCGGCCGCGCCTGGACCCTGGAGGGGTTGATCAGCCTCTTCCTCAAGGAACTGCTCGCCCCCTTCGCCGACGAGCTCGCCGGCGCGCGCATCACGGTGGGCCGCCCGGTGCGCTTCGTCGGCGAGCGCGCCGATCACGACTTCGCCGAGCAGCGCCTGCGCACGGCCTTCGCGGAAGCGGGCCTGAAGCATGTCGGCGTCGGCCTCGAACCGGCCGCGGCGGGGCATCGCTTCGCCCATGACCTCGACCATCCGGCCACGGTGCTGGTCGCCGACTTCGGTGGCGGCACCAGCGACTTCTCGGTGCTGCGCTTCGACCCCGGCCCGCCGCGCCGCGTCACCGCGCTGGGCCACGCCGGCGTGGGCATTGCCGGCGATGCCTTCGACTTCCGCATCATCGACCATGTCGTGTCGCCATTGCTGGGCAAGGGCACGCATTACACGGTGATGGGCGGCAGCCCGCTGCCGGTGCCGCCGGCCTGGTACGCGGCCTTCGCGCGGTGGAACCAGCTTTCCATGATGCGCGCGCCGCGCACGCTGCGCGACATCGCGACCGTCGCGCGCACCGCCGACCACCCCGAACGCCTGCATCACCTGATCGCGCTGATCGAAGGTGAGGCAGGCTATGCGCTCTATCGCGCGGTGTCGGGGGTGAAGGCGGCGCTGTCGCGCCAGCAGGCGGCGATGCTCGACTTCGAACACGGCGACTTCGCGCTCAATGCCGAGATCAGCCGCGCCGATTTCGAATCCTGGATCGCGCCCGAACTCGACCGCATCGGCGGCGCGGTGGATGCGGCGCTCACCGATGCGGCGCTGGCGCCGGACGCCGTGGACCGCGTGTTCCTCACCGGCGGCACCTCGTTGGTGCCGGCGGTGCGGCGGATCTTCGAGGAACGCTTCGGCGCCGATCGCGTGATCGCCGGCGGCGAGTTCGTCTCCGTCGCCGAGGGCCTCGCGCTGATGGCGCGCGAGGCCGCCTGAGCGTCAGCCGAAGGCCGCCGCGACCGCGGCGCCGACCTCGGCCAGGGCCGCGTCGCGCCGGGCGGCCTGCGAGGCGCCCTCCGTCAGGAAGGCGGTGACGACCAGCGGCGCGCGCCCTTCCGGCGGCCAGACCACGCCGATGACGTTGCTGGTGTTGCGCGCCCCGGTGCCGGTGCGGTCGCCCACCGTCCAGCCCGGCGGCAGGCCCGCCCGCAGACGGGCATCGCCGGTTCGGCTGCCGCGCAGCCAGGCGACGAATTGCGCACGGCTTGCCTCGGACAGCACGGTGCCGAGCGCGAGGCGCCGCAGCGTCGCGGCCATGGCGGCGGGCGTCGTCGTGTCGCGCGGATCGCCGGGCAGCGCCTCGTTCAGCGTGGGCTCGGTGCGGTCGAGCCGCGTGACGTCATCCCCGGTGCGCCGCAGCCAGGCCGTGAAGCCGGCCGGCCCACCCACCGTGCCGAGCAGCAGGTTCGCCGCGGCATTGTCGCTGATCGTCATGGTCGCCGCACAGAGCTCGGCGATCGTCATCGCCTGGCCGACCTTCGTCTCGACGACGGGCGACCAGGACAGGATGTCCTGCCGCCGGATCGTGACGGGGCGGTCCAGCCGTTCCTGCCCGGCATCCACCCGCGCGAGCACGCCGGCCGTGAGCGGCGCCTTGAAGGTGCTGCACATCGGGAAGCGTTCGCCCAGCCGGTGGCCGGCGACCTGCCCGGTCGCGGTATCCAGCACCGCGACGCCGAGCCGCCCACCGTATTCAGCCTCGATGCGCGCGAGGCGCGCGGGCAGGGCGCTCGCCTGCGCCGCGGCGACGCCCGCGCGCAGCGTGAGCATGCCCGCCGCGCCGATCATCCAGTGACGCCTGTTGATCATGGTCTCTCCTGCCCCGTGTGGCGGCTGCCCTGATGCGCTGCCGGGGGACGGTCCCACAAACGATCATTCCTTGCCGTTCACCCAAGATTTTCTGATAGCAGGCCGCATGACCCTGCCGCCCCTGCCATTGAACGCCCTGCGCGCCTTCGAGGCTTCGGCACGCCATCTGAGCTTCACCCGTGCCGGGCTCGAATTGCGCGTCACCCAGGCCGCGGTCAGCCAGCAGGTGAAGGGCCTTGAGGAAATCTTGGGGGTTCGGCTGTTCCGGCGCCTGCCGCGCGGCCTTGCCCTGACCGAGGAAGGCGAGGCGCTGCTGCCCGTCCTCAGCGAGTCCTTCCGGCGTATCGGCAGCACGCTGGAGCGCTTCCGCGGCGGCCGATTGCAGGAGGTGCTGACGATCGGCGCGGTCGGCACCTTCGTCACCGGCTGGCTGCTGCCGCGCCTGCCTCGCTTTCGCGCGGCGCATCCCTTCATCGACCTGCGGCTGATGACCAACAACAACCGCGTCGACCTCGCCGGCGAGGGGCTGGACGCGGCGATCCGCTTCGGCGACGGCGCCTGGCATGGGACCGAGGCGACGCGGCTGCTGGCGGCGCCGCTCTCGCCGCTCTGCGCGCCCTCCATCGCCGAGCGCCTGCGCCAGCCGGCGGATCTGCCGCGGGAGACGCTGCTGCGCTCCTACCGCGTCGATGAATGGGACCGCTGGTTCGCCGCGGTGGGCCTTGGCGCCCCGTCCATCCGGGGCTTCGTCTTCGATTCTTCGCTGACCATGGCCGAGGCCGCCGTTCAGGGCGCCGGCATTGCCCTGCTGCCGGCCCGCATGTTCGACCACGACCTGCGCCAGGGACGGCTGATGCGCCCCTTCGCGGCGGAGGTGACGCTCGGCGCCTATTGGCTCACCCGGCTGCAATCGCGGCCGGAGAGCGAGGCGCTCGCCGCCTTCCGCGCCTGGCTCCTGGCCGAAAGCTGACTTGGCTTCCGCGCTGCCTTGGCTTAGGGGGGCGCTCCTTTCACGCGGTCCACAGCACGACAGGGGAATCACCCATGGACGAGACCCTTCCCGACCGGCTCTCCACCGACCCCGCCAGCCCCTATTTCAACCAGGAACTCCTCGAACGCGGCGTCGGCATCCGCTTCCGCGGAGAGGAGAAGACGAATGTCGAGGAATACTGCGTCTCGGGAGGCTGGGTGCGGGTCAGCATGGGCAAGGCCGTGGACCGCCGCGGCAAGCCGCTGACGCTGAAGCTGACGGGCACGGTCGAGCCCTATATCCGCGAAGCCGGCAAGTAGGGCCGCAGACGTCAAGGGCCGGGCGACGTCTCGCCCGGCCCTGCGTCAGGTCGCTTGCGACATGTGCCGCCCGGCCCGGCCTCCCCCTGGCCGGCGGGCGTTCCCCTCACATGTCCCGCGACCTGGTGATGCCGAAGTCGCCCAGCATGGTGGCGGCGCCGATGCAGGCGATCAGAGGAAGGCTCGCCACGCCGGGCGGCGGCGCGCCGTGCCAGGCGGTGATCGAGGCGCCCGCGACCATCGGGAGCGAGATGAAGGACGCCACGACATCGAGATCCGACTGTCCACCGGCGGCGGTGGGCGCCATGTCGCTCCCAACTCGTATCGTATCCGTCATGACGTCCATCCCTGATGCACGCGATACGTGCATCTGATCACAGCGCCGAGAGTCGACACAATCACAAAGCAAGTCTCAGGAATAGGACCCGGCCGGCCAAACCCCACCAGCGGTGGTCGATGGCGAGGCAATGCTACAATAGGTTGATTAGCGCGGAATTCACGCGCTGCCGGAGCACGGCGGCCTCCGAAAACCTGCGGTAGAGGCACGGCGTGGACGGCCAACGCCATGCCAGTCTCTCCCGCGTGCGGCCGGCCTCAATCGCCGCTGCGGCCCCGGGCGACCGGGCCGGTTCGTGCCGCGTCGATGCCTCGGTCATCCGTCCCGCGCAAGGCATGGCGCGGCCCGTGGAATGACGATCCGGTACCGGGCCAGCCGGAGGGCTGGCCGGGGATCAGCCCGCCGCGCGATGCGGCGTTCCGCGCCCTGCGAGCCACCGCTCCATGCGGAGCAGCGCCTCGTCCAGCAACGCGTCGCCCTTGCAGAAGGCGAAGCGCGCATAGTGATTGGGCGCTTCCGCGGAGGCGTAGAAGGCCGTCACCGGAATGGCGGTGACCTTCGCTTCCTCGGTCAGGGTCCGGCAGAAGGAGACATCATCCCCGTTCCAGCCCAGCGGCCGGACATCGGTGGTGATGAAATAGGTCCCCTTGGTCTCCAGCACCCCGAAGCCGAGCCGCGCGAGGCCCGCGGCCAGCCGGTCGCGCTTCTGCTGCAGATGCGCCGACAGCCCCGCGAAATAGGCGTCGTCCTTGACCAGGCCCACGGCCACCGCGCGCTGCAGGTTCGGCGGTGTGGTGAAGGTCAGGTTCTGGTGCGCCTTGGCCACATTGGGGGCGAGCGAGCGGTCGCAGGTGATGTAGCCCACCTTCCATCCGGTCAGGCTGAAGGTCTTGCCGGCCGAGCCGATGCGCATGCAGCGCTCGCGCATGCCCGGCAGTGTCATCAGCGGGATGTGCTTCCAGCCGTCGAAGGTCAGGTGCTCATAGACCTCGTCGCAGATCGCGTAGCAGTCGTGGCGCTGGATCAGGTCCGCGATGAAGGCGAGCTCGGCCGCGGTGAAGACCTTGCCGGTCGGATTCATCGGCGTGTTGAACAGGACCGCCTTGGTCTTCGGGCCGAAGGCGGCGGCGAGTTCGGCGCGCGGCAGCTCCCAGTTCGGGGGCGACAGGCGCACGAGCTTCGGCACCGCGCCCAGCAGCTTCACCACCGGCAGGTAGGTGTCGTACAGCGGCTCGATCAGCACGCATTCGTCGCCGGGGTTCAGCACGGCCATCAGGCAGGCGGTGATCGCCTCGGTGGCGCCGGAGGTCACGACGACCTCGGCGTTCGGATCGACCTCCAGCCCATAGAAGCGCTTGTTGTGCGTGGCGACGGCGTTGCGCAGCTCCGGCACGCCGGTCATCGGCGGATATTGGTTGCGGCCGTCGAGCAGCGCCTCGGCGGCCGCGCGGACCACGTCCTCGGGCCCGTCATAGTCGGGGAAGCCCTGGCCGAGATTGATCGCCTGGTGCTGGTTCGCCAGCGCGGACATGACCGTGAAGATCGTGGTGCCGGTGGCGGAGAGAAGGGCGTTCTGCGGCTTCATGGGCCGGGCGCTTTTCCTGAACCTGCTGAAGGGAGGCGGTTATGGCGCCGGCGGCCCGGAGGGGCAACAGCCCAGGCATCGGAGCGCGACCAGAAGAGGGGCATATTTTGCTCAAATATTGAGCATTAGCCACTGGTTTCGGCTATCCCAGGTCCGCCCCCGCGATTTTCCCACGGGGCATCCGATTGCTGGCCCGGCATGGCACGTGCAATACCCGCACGGTGTTCCGGGCCGCGCCCGGGGCGCAACGCTAGGACACGGGAACGAGGCACCGGGACAACCGGGGAGGACGGCCGGACGCCTTGGCGTGGCAGGCCGCTGGACAGGAGCCGATGAAGAAGATCGAGGCCATCATCAAGCCCTTCAAGCTCGACGAGGTGAAGGACGCGCTGCACGAGATCGGGCTCCAGGGCCTGACCGTCGTCGAGGCCAAGGGCTTCGGGCGCCAGAAGGGCCATACCGAGCTGTACCGCGGCGCCGAATACGTCGTGGATTTCCTGCCGAAGGTGAAGATCGAGGTCGTCTGCGGCGATGACATGCTGGACCGCGCCGTGGAGGCCATCCTCGGCGCCGCCCGCACGGGCCGGATCGGCGATGGCAAGATCTTCGTCTCCGACATCTCCGAGGTGATCCGCATCCGCACCGGCGAACGCGGGGACGACGCGGTCTAGGACCGCGAGAGGGTTTCGCCGCCCTTCCCCCGGCGGGGGGCGGTGCACGGACCGGTGGCGGCGCCTGGGGCGCCTGCCGGAACGGACCAGCCGGGCGATGCGGCCGATGCCGCAGCGCCCTGCACGCCGGGACGCGCCGCGGGGCTCCGAAGCCGCGGCGCGGGGCAAGGTTTCGGGGTATTCGCAGTCAGGGAACAGGACCGCACATCATGGCCAAGAAGCCCGCCGCCGCTGGAGGCGACGCCGTCTCCAAGGTGATGGAGATGATCAAGGAGCACAGCGTCGAGTACGTGGACCTGCGCTTCACCGACCCGCGGGGCAAGTGGCAGCACACCGCCCAGCACGTCTCCACGATCTCCGAGGAAACCTTCGTCGACGGCATCATGTTCGACGGCTCCTCGATCGCCGGCTGGAAGGCGATCAACGAGTCCGACATGATCCTGATGCCGGACCCGACGACCGCCTGCATGGACCCCTTCGCGGCGAAGCCTTCGCTGGTCCTGATCTGCGACATCTTCGAGCCCTCGACCGGCCAGCTCTACGCCCGTGACCCGCGCGGCACGGCGAAGAAGGCCGAGGCCTATGTCGTCTCCTCGGGCGTGGGCGACACGGTGTTCATCGGCGCCGAAGCCGAGTTCTTCATCTTCGACAGCGTGAAGTTCGGCACCGGCGGCAACTACGGCATCTACCAGCTCGACAGCGTCGAGGGCCCCGGCTCGTCCCTGAAGGACTACCCGGAAGGCAACATGGGTCACCGCCCGGCGGTGAAGGGCGGCTACTTCCCGGTCCCGCCGGTCGATGGCGACAGCGACCTGCGCGCCGAGATGCTCTCGACCATGGGCGAGATGGGCCTGCCCATCGAGAAGCACCACCACGAGGTGGCGCAGTCCCAGCACGAGCTCGGCACGAAGTTCGGCAGCCTGGTCACCATGGCCGACCAGATGCAGATCTATAAGTACTGCGTGCACAACGTCGCCCACAGCTACGGCAAGTCGGCGACCTTCATGCCGAAGCCGATCTATGGCGACAACGGCTCGGGCATGCACACCCACATCTCGATCTGGAAGGCGGGCAAGCCGCTGTTTGCCGGCAATGGCTATGCCGACCTGTCCGAGCTGTGCCTGTACGCGATCGGCGGCATCATCAAGCACGCGAAGGCCATCAACGCCTTCACCAACCCGTCGACCAACTCCTACAAGCGCCTGATCCCGGGCTTCGAGGCGCCGGTGCTGCTCGCCTACTCGGCGCGCAACCGCTCGGCCTCCTGCCGCATCCCCTACACGACCTCGCCCAAGGCGAAGCGCGTCGAGGTGCGGTTCCCGGATCCGACCGCGAACCCCTACCTCGCCTACGCCGCGATCTGCATGGCGGCGATGGACGGCATCAAGAACAAGATCCATCCGGGCTCGCCGATGGACAAGGATCTCTACGACCTGCCGCCGGAAGAGCTGAAGGACATCCCGACGGTGTGCGGCTCGCTGCGCGAGGCCCTCGAATCGCTGGCCGCCGACCACGAGTTCCTGCTCGCCGGCGACGTCTTCTCGAAGGAGCAGATCGAGTCCTACATCGAGCTGAAGTGGAACGAGGTGTACAAGTTCGAGCACACCCCGCACCCGGTCGAGTTCGAGATGTACTACTCCGCCTGATCCCTTCCGGATCGGACGGATCGAAGGGGCCTCGCGCATCGCGCGGGGCCCTTTTTTCATGCGGCGCCACCTGGTCCGAAACGCAGGCCGCGCCGCGGCACGGCGTTCATGGACGAAGTCGCCGGGCGTCGATGGACCGCGCATTTCCCGCGTGGACGACCAGGCCACTCTCGCGACCCAGATGCAGCGCTTGCACGGCAGCAACCTGCCGAGGTCGGTGCCATCGCCAGCAGGCGATCCGGCTGCGACGCGTGGCGCCTGCGCCTTCACCGACAGGCTGGTGCCCGCTCGACCGCCGATCGCAGGCGTCCAATGCCAGCCCGGATGGCGCGTAGGACGCCCTACGGCGCCGCCGGCGCCTTCTTCCCCGTCGGCAGGCTGAGCGCCGCCTGTACCGGCAGGCGAGGGGAGATCGTCGGCGGCAATACCGCCTCGCCTACCGCCGCCTGGAAGCGCGCCAGCGGCCCGGCCCCGCCGCGATAGGGCCTCGGCTGCACGACCAGGATCAGGGGTCCGACCTCGGCCTTCCGCGCGTCATAGGGCACCCAGATGCGCACGCCATGGCTCATCAGCAGCACGTCGCCGGGCTCGACGAAGCGGCAGGCGCCGAGCGGCGCGGCTTCCCCGCCCTGGCGCGAGATCAGCACCGATTCGACCCCGACGGCCCGGCCGCCGCCGACCGTCTCGACCGTGATCCGGCGCGTGTCCGGGGAGACCTCGCAGGCCGACGCGTGGCCGCCCGCCGCGCGCGCGGCATGCAGCGCGGCCGCGCTCGGCGGCAGGGCGAGCAGCGGCAGCAGCAGCACCGTGCGCGGCCGCGGCGCCATCCGGCGTTCCACCGCCTGATGGATGGCGCCGGAGACCGGTTTCAGCCCCTCCGCCACCGCTTCCAGCATGACGGCGAAGGCCGGCAGCAGCGAGCCGATGCGCCAGCCGAGCGGCAGCAGCCATTCGGCAAGGAAGAGGTTGAACATCAGCACGCCGAGCACGGCGCCGGCCGCGGCGAGCAGGAACAGCACCAGCCGCCATACCCCGCGCGGCAGGCGCAGCGGCGGCGTGCCGAAGGCGGCCAGGCTGTGCAGGGAGAAGATCGAGGCCGCGATCACGATGGCGCCGAGCTTGACCAACAGGGCCGGATAATCCGGGGCATGGCCGGTCGAGAGCGTGATCAGCCAAGCGATCGCCGGCGGCAGCGCGAGCGAGGCCAGCACGACCGCGAGGCGCCGCCAATGCACCCCCCCGGCCATCGGGGCGAGCATGACGAAGGTGATGAAGCTCCCGATGATCCAGAGCACGGGAGCGACCCAGCCCGGCCCATGCCCGCCGGCATGGGCGACGTAGCCGGCATCGGCCAGGGTCAGGGCCGCATTGGCGGCGACCAGGGCACTGTCCATGACGCCGAGCGGCGTGCGCATCCGGTCCGACAGCGCCGCGCTGCCCACCGCGCCGAGGACCACCGTCGCGCCCGCCAGCAGGTCCGGCGAGGGCGCGGAACCGGGCTGGATGTAGCGCAGCGGGCCGGTGCCGGCGGATCCTTCGGGCGCCAGCAATTCCGGCCCGGCGAAGAACAGGATCGGGATCTCGCGGCTCGGCGTGCAGCGCTGGTCGTCGCTCTCGGGCTTGCCGCCGGCGCCAGGCGCCTCCTGTGGCGCGGCGATGTGCGGCACCTCGGTCCAGCCGCCCGACGGATCCGTCCGGCACAGGGAGGCCCGCACCTGGCGCACCACCGCATCCGCGTCGGGTTCGAAGAGCGAGGCACCCATCAGCAGGTTGGGGGCGTGGGCGGGCAGGCCGGCGATGGTGCCGGCGATGTGCCCCTCGGCCGCCGTGCGCCATGGGATCGAGAGGATGATCGGGATGGAGGGATGGCGCAGCGCCAGGCGGTCGAGCGTGCCGAGCAGCATGGCCTCGCGCTCGTCGGGCACGTCGTCCGGCACCTGGAGGTCGAGGATGACCTGCGCCGGGCCGGCATCGAGGATCTGCTGCATGCGGCGCTCGAACGACGCCTCGCCGCTCTTCGAGACGATCTCGTCCAGTTCCGCGCGTTCGAGGCCGATCAGCACCACCGCGGGGCGGCCGGTCTCGTGCCGCGTGGCAAAGGCGAACATGCGCTGGGCGGCATCGGCGCCGGCGCGTTCCAGCGCCGGGAAGGGGCTGACATTGTGCAGCATCGCCATGGCCACGGCGACGAGCAGGCCGAGGAAGATGCCCGCGAAGGTGTGCGTCAGCCAGGTCGCGAGCGGGGCGGCGGTGTGATGGCCGGATGTCACGGGCGGGCTCCGGGACGGGCAGGAGCAGCAGGTGGGGCCTCGCCCCGGAGGAGAGAAGGGCGCAGTGCGGCGATCCGCAGCGGAGCGGACCTTTGGCTCTCACCGCCAAAGGCTGTCAGGTCGTCCCGACGATCTGGATGGATCTGACGCGACGGCAATCGGAGCGGCTCGGCCCCTCCAGCTTCCACAGTGCCAAAATCAGCAGGACCTGCGGCGGGATGATCCCTCAAGAAGCACGAGACCGACCCCGCGCCGCGACGTCGCGCGTCTGCCCACCCCCACCGCATGCCAGGCGCCATCGTCAGGCCGCTGCGGCGAACCGGCCCATGACGCGCTGATAGGCCGCCACGAAGCGGTCGATGTCCTCTTCATCGTTGTAGACGTGCGGGCTGATGCGCAGCTTGCCCAGGCGCGGGGCGGCATAGGCCTTCTCCGCCGCCAGCGCCTCGACCAGGCCCGCCGGCATGCCGCCGGGAAACGACACGCACAGGACGTGGTCCGGGCGCAGGCTGCGCTTCGGCAGGACGGCCCCGGCCGCGGCGAGCCCATCCTCCAGCCGCGCCGTCAGCATCGCGCAGCGTTCCGCCACCGCGGCATGGCCCCAGCTTCCGATGAGTTCCAGCGCGACCGCCGACATCTCGATGCCGATGAAGTGGTCGCGCTCGCCCATGTCGAAGCGGCGCGCGGTCGGCGCATAGGACAGGTCGGCGAAATACGGCACGCGGTCGTTCAAGACGCCCTTGCGCCCAAAGCCCGTCTGTTCAAGCGGCACGCCATCCTGCCGGCGCTTGGCCACATAGATGAAGGCACGCCCGTACGGGCCGAGCACCCATTTGTAGGTCGGGTAGATCAGGAAATCCGGGTCGATGCGCGTGACGTCGAGGTCCATCATCCCCGCGCCATGGGTCGCGTCGATCAGCAGGGCCGCGCCCTTGGCCTTCAGCGCCGCGCTGATGCGGTCCATGTCGAGCACCGCGCCATCCGACCAGTGCACGTTCGAGATCGAGGCGAGCGAGACCGGTGCGCCCGGCTTCGCGATCGCCTGCTCCACCGCCGCCGTCCAGTCGCCATCGGCGGGGCGGGCGACGGTCTCGACCGTGAAGCCCTGCGCCGGGGCGCGGTGCAGCCATTCGAGGATCGGCGAGGAATGGTCGTCCTCGATCACCAGCACGCGGCTGCCGGCGGGCGGGGCGAACAGCTTCCCCGCCACCGCGACGCCATAGGAGACCGAGGGGATCAGCGCGACATCCGCCGCCTCGGCGCCGATCAGCGCGGCGGCCGCGGCGCGGCAGCGTTCGATCACCTGGCCGGGCAGGGTGGGCTCGAGGTCCCAGGGCCGACCCTTGCGCCCGACGCCCATGCGCCCTGCCTCCTGCACCGCGAGCGGCAGCGGCGACCAGGCGGCGGCGTTGAGGTAGGCGACGTCGCGCGGAATGTCGAAGAGGTGGCGCTGGGACGGCAGCATGAGACGTGTTCCTGGCTGGGTTCGCCAGCCTAGAGCGGGCCCCGCGCGGGCGAAACCGGGCCGCCGCACCCGGCAGGATTTGCCTGCTGCATCTTGTGTCTCCCGGCAGGAATTTCCCCAGATGTGGCGGTTTTTTACCTCTCGTTAGCCGAATCGCCCTCAGTCCTGCGGCACCGGCGCATCGCCGGGCAGCAAGAGGCGAATGAGGAAGACACAATGTCCCAGCACCTGCAGAGCGCGACGGCGCCGCATGACGACACCCCCGCCGGCGACCTGGAATTCGATGGCCAGGCCGGCGCGGCGCTGCATCACCGGCGCCGCCGGCTCGGCCTGACGGCGACGCAGGTCGCCTTGCGCGTCGGCATCACGCAGCGGCGCATGGCGCGGCTGGAACTGGGGCTCGAGCCGCTGACGCTGCGCCTCGCTCTCGCGCTCGGCGCCGCCCTCGACATGCCGGCCGGCTGGTTCCTCCGCCTCGATGCGGCGGCGGTGCCCGAGGCGATCGGCATCGGCCTTGGCCAGGCGCATCAGGGCTGGGCGCAGTCGCTCGCCCTGCGCATCCTCGCGGCCGACGCGACCGAGTTGCAACACTGACGAACCAACCGCCCGGCCTGGCCGCGGCCAGGCCGCCGCGGCCCGGGACTTGCCTGCCGTCTCCGGCATAGCCTCGCAAACGCAGCATTCCCGGAGATTCCTGCATGGAGCGTCTGTTTCGGCTGAGCGAACGCGGCACCGACCCGCGCACCGAGATCCTCGCCGGCTTCTCGACCTTCCTGACCATGGCCTACATCATCGTGGTCAACCCTTCGATCATGACGGCGGCGGGCATCGATGCGGGGGCGGCCTTCGTCGCCACCTGCCTCGCCGCGGCGATCGGGTCGATGCTGATGGGGGTCATCGCGAACTTCCCCATCGCCCTCGCGCCGGGGATGGGGCTGAACGCCTATTTCGCCTTCGCCGTGGTGCAGGGCATGGGCGTGCCGTGGCAGGTCGCGCTCGGCGCGGTGTTCCTCTCGGGGCTGCTGTTCTTCGCGGTGTCGATCTTCCGCGTGCGGGAATGGCTGGTGAACGGCATCCCGCTGTCGCTGAAATTCGGCATCGCGGCGGGGATCGGCTTCTTCCTCGGGCTGATCGGACTGCGCGGGATGGGGCTGGTGGTGGCGCATCCGGCGACGCTGGTGGGGCTCGGGCCGCTCGGCGTGACCAGCACGATCATCGCCTGCGCGGGCTTCCTGCTGATCGCGGGGCTGTCGGCGCGCGGCGTGCCGGGGTCGATCGTCATCGGCATCATCGTCACCGCGCTGGTCGGCATTCCCTTCGGGCTGACGAATTTCCAGGGCATCGCCTCGCTGCCGCCCTCGCTCGCGCCGACCTTCCTGCAGCTCGACATCGCGGGCGCGATCGGGCTCGGCATCACCGGCATCATCTTCACCTTCTTCATCGTCGATCTGCTCGACAACACCGGCACGCTGATCGGCACGGTCCATCGCGCGGGGCTGATGAAAAAGGACGGCTCGGTGCCCAATCTGGGCAAGGCGCTGGTGGCCGATTCGACAGGGGCGATGATGGGCGCGGTGCTCGGCACCTCCACCACCGTCAGCTACATCGAGAGCGCGGCCGGCATCCAGGCTGGCGGGCGCACCGGGCTGACCGCGGTGACGGTGGGCGTGCTTTTCCTGCTGGCGCTGTTCCTCGCCCCGCTCGCCACCTCCATCCCCGGCTTCGCCACCGCCCCGGCGCTGGTCTTCGTCGCCTGCCTGATGGCCAAGGCGCTCGCCGAGCTCGATTGGGAGGACGCGACCGAATACATGCCGGCGATCGTCACCGCGCTCGCCATGCCCTTCACCTTCTCGATCGCGACGGGCATCGGGCTCGGCTTCATCACCTATGCCGGGGTGAAGACGCTGGCCGGCAAGCCGGACGAGGTGCACGGGGCGGTGTGGCTGATCGCGGCGCTGTCGGCGGTGAAGTTCGCCCTGATCTGATCAGAAGGGGAAAGGACCCGGTCATCCTGTGGTGGCATGATGGTGTCATCAACAGGGGAGAATGCCGGATGCCCGAACCCGTCCTCATCGTCGGCGCCGGCCCGGTCGGGCTGACGCTTGCCGCGGAGCTCACGCGCTATGGCGTGTCCGTCCGGATCATCGACCGGGCCGCCGCGCGGACCGACAAGTCGAAGGCACTGGTGCTCTGGTCCCGCAGCCTGGAGCTGATGGACCGGCTGGGCTGCACCGGGGCCTTCGTCGCCGCCGGCATGATGGTCAGCGGCGCGAGCATCCTGGCCGATGGCCGGCGCATCGGCCATGTCGGCTTCGCCGCCGAGGGCACGCCCTATCCCCACGCCCTGATGATCCCACAGAGCGATACCGAGCGGCTGCTGGAGGAGCACTTGGCCAGCCGCGGCATCCGCGTGGAGCGCCAGGTGGAACTGCTGCGCTTCACCGCCGGTGCGGGGGCGGTGGATGCGACGCTGCGCCACCCCGATGGGCGCGAGGAGGGGCTGCGCACGCCCTGGCTGCTCGGCTGCGACGGCGCACACAGCGTGGTGCGCCATGGCCTCGGGATGGAATTCGACGGCGACACCCTGCCGAGCCAATGGGTGCTGGCGGATGTGCATCTGGCCGGTGTGCCGACGCCGCCGGACGAGATCTCCATCTTCTGGCATGCCGATGGCGTGCTGGTGCTGTTCCCGATCACGCCCGGGCGTTATCGCGTCATCGCCGATATCGGGGACACCGGCGACGCAGCCGCCCGGCACGACCCGACGATCGAGGAGGTGCAGGCGCTGCTCGATCGCCGCGCGCCGGGGGGCATGCGCGCCTCGGACCCCATCTGGCTCGCGGGCTTCCGGATTAATGAACGCAAGGTCAGGCAATATGGCGCCGGTCGCGTGTTCCTCGCCGGCGACGCCGCGCATATCCACAGCCCCGCCGGCGGGCAGGGCATGAACACGGGCATGCAGGACGCCTTCAACCTGGCCTGGAAATTGGCGCTGGTCGTGCACGGCACGGCGCCGGGCCGGCTGCTCGACAGCTACAGCATCGAGCGCAGCGCCGTCGGCGATGTCGTGCTGGCCAATGCCGGACGCATGACGGCCGCGGCCACGCTGCGCGGCGACCTCAAGCAGGGCGTCCGGAACTTCATCGCGTCCCTGGTGCTGCAGGTGCCGGCCGTGCAGCGAGCCATGGGGGAGACGTTGTCCGAGCTGAGCATCGCCTACCCGAAAAGCCCGCTGACGGTGCCCGGTGGCCGCCACAGCGGCGGGCCGGCCGGTGGTGAGCGCATGCCGCCACGTCCTGGCGAAGCACCGATCGGCGGGGGCGATACGCCGCGCTTCGCGCTTTTCGCGGAACCATCGCCGGAGGCCGCGGCTCTGATCGCGCGGCATGCATTCCTGCTGGAAGCGACGCCGCGCCCACCCGTCACGCCGGGTGGGATGTGGCTGGTGCGACCCGATGGCTATGTCGCACTGGTCGCCAAGGCAGGCGATTGGGCGGAGGTGGCGACGTACCTGGAGGAACTGGGCGCGGAGGGCTGAGGCCCGGGGGGTGCGGCGCGAGCGAGGTTGATCCGTCGAGAGGGGCGGAGGCGGGAGAGGCGTGGTCCCTACCGGCAAAGGCCGGCAGGTCTTTCTGGCTACCTTGAGGCTTCCCCTGACAGGAACCGAAGGGGCGCTGCCCCTCCGGATCACCCCGCCAGGCGACAGTGTGGCCTGGACCGCCGGCACTTGGTGCCGAGCGCCGTTTCAGGGCTGCTCCCTCCCAGCGCCCATCGTGCGCAGGAGCAGGCTTCGGCATTGATCCTGGCAGCGGCGCCCGGCGCCAGGTTGAGGTTTCCAAAGGCCTTTCGGCCTTTGGTGGGGTGAGGTTTG
>JAYSDS010000114.1:0-21617 GCA_041914265.1 Roseomonas sp. | reverse complement strand
AGGGTCTGCGCCGGGCATTTCATGTAGGGCGCATGGGCGCCGTGGCCGGTGATGCCGTAGACCTCGGCCACCCCCTCGACGCACATCTGCATCCAGCCGGTCGAACAGCGCGGGCAGACGCCGCAGCCGCGATAGTGATGCTGCATCGCGCGCATGCCGACCCAGGCCTGGTTGGCGGGAACCCCCTGCCCCACCGCGACCACGACCCCACAGGGTTCATGCCCCGCGACGACCGGTCCCGCGACCGAACCCAGCCCCAGCGCCGCCGTCCGCCCCGGCCCGCCCGGCGCGCGATAGAATTTCAGGTCCGACCCGCACATGCCGGAAGCCCGGATCTCCAGCACCACCTCGCCAGGATCCGGGGTGGGATCGGGGAAATCCATCAGCGCGACCTGCCGGTCGCCCGTGAAGACGGCACCTTTCATGCGGCGTTCCTCCTGCCTTTCCTGGCAGCGAACCACCGGGGCCGGTGATGGTCCAGAGCGGAAGCGTCGCTGCGTTGCAGCAAAACCTTGATGGACCGGCACGCGAAATCTGCTCTAGGTCAAGATTTGGAAAGCGGCGCCGTGGCACGCCATTCCCACCGACAGGGCCAGGAGATCACGCATGGCACACGACCATCGACCGACCGACCCTCTGCCGAAGGTCTGGGATCCGGATAGCCGCGTGGGCGACATGCTGAAGGGCAAGCGCGGCCTGGTGGTGGGCGTCGCCAATGCCGATTCCATCGCCTATGGCTGCGCGGTGAAGCTGCGCGCCTTCGGCGCCGACCTCGCCATCACCTATCTGAACGAGAAGGCGGAGAAGCATGTCCGCCCGCTCGCCGAGGCGCTGCAGGCCGACATCATCGAACCGCTCGACGTCGAGACGCCCGGCCAGCTCGAACGCGTCTTCGAACGCATCCAGACGGAATGGGGCGGTCTCGACTTCCTGATCCATTCGATCGCCTTCGCCCCGCGCGCGGACTTGCACGGCCGCGTCGTGGACTGCTCGGCCGAGGGCTTCGCCCAGGCGATGCACGTCTCCTGCTGGTCCTTCCTGCGCATGGCCAAGCTTGCCGAGCCGCTGATGCCCGCGGGCGGCGTGCTGGTCACCATGTCCTACTACGGCGCCGACAAGGTGGTCGGGAACTACAACATGATGGGGCCGGTGAAGGCGGCGCTGGAGGCCTCGGTCCGCTACGCGGCCAATGAACTCGGCGAGAAGGGCATCCGTGTCTTCGCCGTCTCGCCCGGCCCGCTCAAGACGCGCGCGGCAAGCGGCATCGCGCAGTTCGACGAGCTGGTGCAGATGGCGACCGAACGCGCCCCCGCGCATCGCCTGGTCGATATCGCCGAGGTCGGGCGCGTCGTTTCCTTCCTGGTGGGCGGGGCATCGAGCGGCATGACCGGCGACACGATCTATGTCGATGCCGGCCTGCATAACGTGGCGTGACGGACATGCGCGAAGCGATTTCCCCCGAGGAAGCGGCGGCGCTGGTGCCTGATGGCGCCGCCGTGATGATCGGCGGCTTCATGGGCGTGGGCTCGCCCCATCGCGTGATCGCCGCCCTCGTCGCGCGCGGGGCGCGCGGGCTGACGGTGATCGGCAACGATGCGGCGCGGCCCGGCTTCGGCATCGGCGTGCTGGTCGATGCCGGCTGCGTCGCGCGCTGCATCGTCAGCCATATCGGACTGAACCCGGTCGTGCAGAAGAAGATGATCGCCGGCGAGATCGCGGTCGAGCTGGTCCCGCAGGGCACGCTCGCCGAACGTATCCGGGCCGGCGGCGCGGGGCTCGGCGGCGTGCTGACGCCGACGGGCGTCGGCACCGTGGTCGCCGAGGGCAAGCAGGTGCTGACCATCGACGGGCGCGACTTCCTGCTGGAAAAGCCGCTGCGCGCCGATGTCGCGCTGCTGCACTGCTACGAGGCCGACTATTATGGCAACCTCAGCTACCGGCTGACGGCGCGCAACTTCAACCCGGTGATGGCCATGGCCGCCGACACCGTCATCGCCGAACCGGACGAGATCGTGCCCATCGGGCTGATCCCGCCCGACCATGTCTGCACCCCGGCGATCATCGTCACGCATCTCGTCGAAAGGCCGCGCTGAGATGGACGCGAAGGAACTGATCGCCCGCCGCGTCGCGCAGGAGCTGCGCGACCGGACCCTGGTCAACCTCGGCATCGGCCTGCCCACGCTGGTCGCGCGCCACGTGCCGCCCGGCATGCTCGTCGCCTTCCAGAGCGAGAACGGCATCATTGGCTTCGGCGCCTGCCCGCCGCACGGCATGGAGGATCCGAACCTGACGGATGCCGGCGGCGGCTTCATCTCCGCCCTGCCCGGCGCCTTCGCCTTCGACAGTGCGACCAGCTTCGCGCTGATCCGCGGCGGGCATCTCGACATGACGGTGCTGGGCGGCCTGCAGGTCGATGCGAAGGGCCATCTCGCCAATTGGATGGTGCCGGGGAAGATGGTCGCCGGCATGGGCGGCGCGATGGATCTCGTCGCCGGGGCGAAGCGCGTCGTCATCGCCATGCAGCATGCGGCGAAGGGCGAGGCCAAGATCGTGCCGGAACTGACCCTGCCGCCCACCGCCGCGCGCCCCGTGAGCCTGGTGGTGACGGACCTCGCCGTGATCGAGCCGACGCCGGAGGGCCTCGTGCTGCGCGAACGCGCGCCGGGCATCGCGGTCAGCGATATCCTCGCGCTGACCACCGCGCCCCTCATCATTCCCGACACCGTACCGGAGATGCGCCTGTGACCATCACCGCCCCTGCCCTGGTCGGCCGAGCCTGGGACGACATCAAGGTCGGCGAGAGCGCGAGCGTGACGCGCGTCTGCACGCCGAACGACCTGATCGTGTTCGCCCATGCCTCGGGCAACTTCAACCCGGTGCATCTGCCCGGCGAGGCCGAGCAGGAAACCGGCCATGCGCCCGTCGCGCCGGCCATGTGGTGCGGCTCGCTCTTCTCGGCCGTGTTCGGCAACAAGCTGCCCGGGCCGGGGGCGACGTACCGGTACCAGGATCTCCGCTTCCTCGCCCGCGTCGAGGCCGGGGATGCGGTGATCGCGAGCGTGACGGTGCGCGAGAAGCTGCCCGGCAACCTGCTGGTGATGGATTGCCGGCTGGAGAAGGAGAACGGCACCCTGGTCTGCACCGGCACCGCCGAGGTCTGCGCGCCGGCGGTGCGTCTCGAGACCGATGGCGTGGTCATCCCGGAGCTGACGCTGGTCAAGCGGGGCAAGTTCTCGCGCCTGCTCGCCGCCTGCCGCGGCATCCCGCCGATGCCGACGGCGATCGCCGCGCCGACCGACGAGAACTCGCTCGGCGGCGCCTGGGAAGCCACGAAGGAAGGGCTGATCGAGCCCATCCTGGTCGGCCCGGAAGCCCAGATCCGCGGGGAAGCGGCGAAGATCGGCTGGGACCTCGCGAATATCCGCGTCGAACCCGTCACCACCGCCCATGACGCCCCGGCGCGCTGCGTCGCCCTGGTGCATGAAGGCCGGGCCGAGGCGGTGATGAAGGGCAACATCCATTCGGATGAGGTGCTGCGCCACGTCACCAAGTCGGATGGCGGCCTGCGCGCCGGGCGGCGCATCAGCCATGTCTTCGTGCTCGACATCCCCGGCCATGAGGGGCTGATGCTGATCACCGACGCGGCGATCAACATCCTGCCGGACCTGATGACCAAGGCGGATATCCTGCAGAACGCCATCGACCTCGCCCAGGCGATCGGCCTCAAGCAGCCCCGCGTCGGCGTGCTGTCGGCGGTGGAGACGATCAACCCGGCCATCCCGTCGACCATCGACGCCGCGGTGCTCGCCAAGATGGCCGATCGCGGGCAGATCAAGGGCGGGCTGGTGGACGGGCCGCTCGCCATGGACAACGCCGTGGACCTCGAAGCCGCGCGCACCAAGGGCATCCATTCCACCGTCGCCGGCCGCGCCGATGTGCTGGTCGCCCCGAACCTCGAGGCCGGGAACATGCTGGCGAAGCAGCTCGTCTTCCTCTCCCAGGCGGATACGGGCGGCATCGTCGTGGGCGCGAAGGTGCCGGTGATGCTGACCTCGCGCGCGGATGACGAGCATGCCCGGCTGATGTCGGCGGCGCTTGCCGTGCTCTACGGGCATTGGCGGCGCACGGGCACCTGCCTGGTCCCGGAGCTCGGCGCGTGATGAGCGACGCGGTCCTCATCCTCAACGCCGGCTCCTCCTCCATCAAGTTCGAGCTGTTCAAGGTGGTGGGCGACCACGCCGAGACGCGGCTCGACGGGCAGATGGAAGGCATCGGCGCCTCGCCCCACCTGATCGCGCGGGACATGCGCCGCCAGGTCCTCGCCGATCATCGCTGGCCCGGCCCGGATGTGGCGGACCACGTGACCGCGCTGGTGCGCATCATGGAGAGCATCGGCCCGGCCATCGCCGATCGCCGGATCGTCGCCGTCGGCCACCGCGTGGTGCATGGCGGGCCGGACCTCGCCGATCCGATGCTGGTGGACGACAGGGCGATGGAGATCCTGCGGGGCCTGATGCCGCTCGCGCCGCTGCACCAGCCGCACAACATCGCGGGCATCGAGGCCTCGATGCGGCGCTTCCCCGGCGTGCCGCAGATCGCCTGCTTCGACACCGCCTTCCACCGCGCCCACGCCTGGGAAGCCGATACCTTCGCCCTGCCGCCCGAATATTACGCGCGCGGCATCCGCCGCTACGGCTTCCATGGGCTGTCCTACGAATACATCTCGAACCTGCTGGCGACGGAGGAGCCGGCGCTCGCCGCCGGGCGCGTCGTGGTCGCGCATCTCGGCAACGGCTCGTCGCTCTGCGCCATCCGCGACGGGCGCAGCGTCGATTCCACCATGGGTTTCACCGCGCTCGATGGCGTGCCGATGGGGACGCGCTGCGGCCAGATCGATCCCGGCGTGCTGCTGCACCTGATGCTGACCGAGAAGATGGATGCCGCCGACATCACCGGCCTGCTCTATGGCAATGCCGGCCTGAAGGGCATGTCGGGCATCAGCCAGGATGTCCGCGACCTCGAGAAAAGCGACGATCCGCGCGCAACCCAGGCGCTTTCATATTATGCCTGGCGCGTCCGGCGGGAGATCGGGGCACTCGCCGCGGCCATGGGCGGGATCGATGCCCTGGTCTTCACCGCCGGCATCGGGGAAAATGCCCGCAATCTCCGCGCGCATATCTGCGCGGGGCTGGAACATCTCGGCATCACCCTCGACGCCACGGCGAACCAGGCCAATGCCCCGGAAATCTCCGCTTCCGGCACCCCGACCCGCGTGCTGGTCCGCGCCACCGACGAGGAGGCGATGATCGCCCGCCACGTGTTGACTTTGTTGCATCGCAGCAATTTCGCTTGAACCGGCCCGGCCTCGGGACCACAAACGGGGCAACAGAGGAACGCACGCCGATGCCGAACACGCCGATCCTTCCGACCCGGGAAGTGCTGGACAAGGCCCGGGAAACCACGAGCCGGGTCCTCGAACAGGTCCGCGGCCTGTCGGAGGTGGTGGCGCGCGACGCCTCGGCCCTGATCCCGGGCGCCAACCCCGACGCCACCGCCGCGCTGCGCGTGGCCCAGGCGACGCTGTCCCGCACGCCGGCGGCGCTCGCCCAGGACATCCGGTCCTACGCCGTCGATGCGACGCAGCGCTGGCTGATGTTCTGGGACGTGATGCGCGAGGCCGGCAACAACTTCGTCGAGCATGAGAAGGCCGGCTGTCCCCCCGTCCTCGTCTTCGACTACGAAACGGTGGTCGATGGCCGTACCCTCGCCCGCCCGGTGAACTATGCCCTGGTGCGCATCACCCCGCCGGCGGATTTCCCCGCGACCGACCCGAAGCTGCGCCCCTTCGTCATCATCGATCCGCGCGCCGGCCACGGCGCCGGCATCGGCGGCTTCAAGTCGGACAGCCAGGTCGGCGTGGCACTGCGCCGCGGCCATCCGGTCTATTTCGTCGTCTTCTTCCGCGAGCCGGAGAAGGGCCAGACCATCCTCGACGTGACGGCGGCCGAGGCGTCCTTCATCACCCGCATCGCGCAGGACCATCCGGACGCGCCCAAGCCCGTGGTGATCGGCAACTGCCAGGGCGGCTGGGCCTCGATGATGCTCGGCGCCTCCGCGCCCGATGCCGTCGGCGCGCTGGTGCTGAACGGTGCCCCCCTCTCCTATTGGGCGGGGGAGAAGGGCAAGAACCCGATGCGCTATCTCGGCGGCCTCGCCGGCGGCGGCTGGCCGGCCTCGCTGATGGCGGACCTCGGCAACGGCAAGTTCGATGGCGCCTCGCTGGTCGCGAACTTCGAGAGCCTGTCCCCGGGCAACACCTGGTTCCGCAAGTATTTCGACCTCTATGCGAAGGTCGATACCGAGGAGAAGCGCTTCCTCGAATTCGAGCGCTGGTGGGGTGGCTACTTCCTGATGACCAGCGACGAGATCCGCTGGATCGTGGACAACCTCTTCATCGGCAACCGCTTCTCGACCGGGCAGATCAGCTCGGGCGGCGGCGAGACCTTCAACATGCGCGAGGTGAAGGCGCCGGTCATCGTCTTCGCCTCCTCGGGCGACAACATCACCCCGCCTGGCCAGGCGCTGCGCTGGATCGCCGACGTCTATCGCGACGAGCAGGAGATCAAGCAGCTCGGCCAGACCATCGTCTACCTGCTGCACGACCAGATCGGGCATCTCGGCATCTTCGTCTCCGGCGCGGTGGCGAAGAAGGAGCACAGCGAGATCGCGACGACGCTCGAAATGATCGAGGCGGTCGCGCCGGGTCTCTACGAGATGAAGATCACCGGCCACGAAGGCAGCGGCGCCAACGAGGAATGGCAGGTCGAGCTGGTCGAGCGGAAGATCACCGATGTGCGCACGCTGTCGGGCGAGGCGAGCAACGAGGCCTTCCCGGCGGTCGCCAAGATCTCGGAGATGAACCAGCATCTCTATGACGTGCTGGCCTCCCCCATCGTGCGGCAATTGGCGACCGAGGCGGGTGCCGAGGCGCGGCGGCAGGCATCCCCGATGCGCATGCGCCGCTACCTCTTCAGCGACATGAACCCCTTCATGATGCCGGTCCGCGCCATGGCGAAGTTCGCCCGCGAGCACCGCGCCCCGGCAGCGAAGGACAACCCCTTCCTCGCCGTGGAGAAGGCCTGGGCGGACCGCGTCGAGCATGCCCTCGACCATTGGCGCGACGTGCGCGACGCAATGAGCGAAATCGCCTTCCACGCCATCTACGGCAACCTCGCCGCGGTGGGTGTGACCGGCGACGACAGCGTCGAGGAAGCCGAGGCCGCCCGCCGCTCCCTGGCCATCGAGCCCGTGCAGCTTCCCGCCGCCCGCGCCGCGGTCGCCGAGGGCGGCTACGCCGAAGCGGTGATCCGCATGATGATCCTGCTCGCGGATGCGCGCGGCGGCGTGCGGCGTTCGCGCCTCGCCCGGTCCAATACGCTGCTGACGACCGAGGCACCTTTCGCGGGCATGCCACCGGCCGCCCGCCAGGCGATGATCCGCGAGCAGACCGTCATCGTCACCCTGCTGCGGCCGGAAGCGCTCGCTGCCCTGCCCAAGCTGCTCAAGACCGCGGCGGACCGGCGCAAGGCCCTCGCCGCCGTGGAGCACGTCGCCGGACCAGAAGATGAGCTTGGCGACAAGGCCCGGGAGATGCTTGCTGCGATGCGGGATGTGCTCGGGCTCACACCCAAGGCGGCGGTGGCCTGAGCTTCGGGCGCCGGAGGCTCCCAAACACGGCGGCGTGTGCTCTAGAATGGCGCGCCACCGTCGAAGGGTTCCATGGCCGCAGCGGCCACGACCAGTAGCCAAGTCCTCGACCTCGCATTGCGCGGGGGCGATCGTCTTGCGGCCCTGCAGCAGGCGGAGGCGTTCCTCCTGGAACGCCGATGCGGGCCGCCACGCATGAAAGCCGCGGTGAGCCAGGCGCTCCGGGATGCGGCCGGCGCGGCCGGGGCTGCACCCTGCATTGCGCGGCTCGCTGCGGCGGTGGCAGCGGCGGTCGAGGCACATGGCATGCGCTTCCCGCCCGGCGAGGAACCCGCCTATCACGGCCGCTATCACCAGGCCGAGGCGGCGCTGGCGATGGGCTGGCTCGCTGGCACCGCGCGCGAGCTCGGCCTGCTGACGCCCGACCAGGCGGCGCTCGGCGTCGTCGCCATGGCCGGGCACGACCTGCTGCATGACGGCCGGGTGCATGCCACCCGCGGCTGGCTGGAACGCCGTTCGGCCGAGGCAACGGCCGCCATCGCCGCGGCGAAGGGGCTCGATGCCGCCGGCATCGCCACGCTGCGCCGTGTCATTCTCGCCACCACCTGGCCCTGGGAGGAGAGCGACGCGCCGGACCTGCTCTGCCATCTGGCGCGGGAGGCCGACCTGTTCGGCAGCACCCTGCCCAATCTCGGGCCGCTGCTGAGCCGGCAGCTCGCCCAGGAATTCGCCACCTGCGGCCTGATCGGCGCCGAGGGCGTGGCGACCCACGCCGCCCGTATCGGGTTGATGCGCATGATGGGCCCGGCGACGGAACCGGCGCGGGCCCTGGGCCTCGAAATGCTGCGCGAGGCGCAACTCGCGACCTATGAGGAAGCGGCGCGCCGCCTGGGCCTGCGGGAGGCTTCGGCCGAGGCCGGCGGCGTCGCGCTGGACGCCATGGACCCCACGGATGCCGAGGCGGTGCTCGCCTGGGCCGGATCGGGGTCATGAGGCTCCGCCCGCGCCTCAACTTCACCATCACCATCCTGTCGGCCTTCAGCATCGTCTTCGTCCTTGCCGGCGCGGCGGTGGTGACGGGCTTCCGCGAGGCGGGCTCGCGCGCCGCGGAGGCGACCGCCGCACGGCACCTCGGCGCCGCGGCGGCGGCGGCGGCGGCCGGTGCGCGGGGGCTGATCCATCCGCTGCTGGGGCACGCCGCCGTTCTCGCCCGCATGCCGTCGGATCGCGGCGTGTTCGGCCCGGCCCTCGGCGTGCTGGCGGCGGAACCGCCGGTCATCGCGGTCTCGGCCGTGCTGCCGGACGGCACGCTGGAACAGGTGCTGCGCCTGTCGGCCCTGCCGGAGGGCGCGGCCCCCGCCACCGCACCACGAGGGGCAAGCTTCGCGCTGCGCCGGACCCCTGCCCCGCCCGCGTCCCGGGAGAGCTGGACCTTCCTCGACAGTGCGGGCGGCATCCTGGGGCGGGCCGAGGCGCCGCGCCGCGGCGGCGACCCCCGCGGCCTGTCCTGGGTGCTGCAATCACGCGAGCCGGGCGTGCACATCTCGACGCTCTATGACCTGCCGCTTGCCGGGCGGCCGGGGCTGACGGTGGGCCATGGCCTGCCCGGCGGCGGGGCGGTCGGCCTCGACATCGCGCTCGCGGATCTGGGGGGGCAGTTGACCGGCCAGCGGGTCAGCCCGAATGGCCTGACGGCGCTGTTCACGGAAGATGGCGTGCTGCTCGGCCACCCCGATCCGCGCCGGGCGCTGCCCTCGGGCGGGGGCTGGACCACCCTGGCCCGCAGCGGCGGCCCCGCGCTGGAAGCATTGTGGCGGGCCTATGCCGAGGGCCGGCTGCGGCCCGAGGAGACGCAGCGTCTGCCGATCGGCGGCGAGGATGCGCTGGTCCACCTCGCCACGGTTGGCGATTTCGTCGAACCGCGCGTGCTGGTGGGCGTGACGGCACCGTTGTCCGACTTCACCGCCGGGATCGAGGTCGGCATCCGCAACGGCACGCTGCTGGCGCTGGCGGCGCTGGTTCTCGGGCTCGGCGGGCTCGGCTTCGTCGCATGGCGCGTGGCGCGCCCGCTCGGCGTGCTGACGCGAGAGGCGGAGGCGATCCGCCGGCTCGACCTCGCCCAGCCGCTGCGCCTCGAATCCCACATCACCGAGGTGGAACGCCTCGCTGATGCGATGCGCGGCATGAAGGCGGCGCTGCGGCTGTTCAGCGTCTATGTCCCGCGCGACCTGGTGCGCAAGCTGATGGCCGAGGGGGCGGAGGCCGAGCTCGGCGGGGAGCGGCGGCGCCTGACGGTGATGTTTTCCGACGTGCAGGGCTTCACCACCATCGCCGAGCGGATGGACCCGGAGGCGCTGATGAACGTCACCTCCAGCTATTTCCAGGCGCTGACCGAGGAACTCCTCGCCAACCAGGCGACCATCGACAAGTACATCGGCGATGCGGTGATGGCGATCTGGAACGCGCCGAAGCGCGACCTCGCCCATGCGCTGCATGGCTGCCGCGCCGCGCTGCAGGCGCGCGCCCTGACCCGGCGGCTCGAGGAGGAGTTCGCCGCGCGTGGCTGGCCCCGGCTGCACACGCGATTCGGCGTGCATAGCGGCGAGGCCGTGGTGGGCAATGTCGGCTCCTCGGACCGCATGTCCTACACGGCGATCGGGTCCATGGTGAACATTGCCTCCCGGCTCGAAGGGATGAACAAGATGTATGGCACCACCATCCTGGTGTCGGAGCAGACGCGCCTCGGCGCGGGCAGCGGCTTCGTCTTCCGTCCGGTCGACCTGGTGCAGCCCAAGGGCGCGCAGGATCCGATCGAGGTGCATGAGCTGCTTGGTCTGTCGCACGCGCAGGACGAAGCCGAACTGCCGCTGCTGGCGGACCGGACCCTCGTCGCGCATCTGGAGGCCTGGCAGGAGGTGGTGCTGCAATGGCGCGGCGGCCGCTTCGCCGCGGCGAAGCAGGCTCTGCGCGAGGCGGGCGACCCCGCCAGGGATCCGCTGGTCGCGGCCTATGCGGCGCGGCTCGCGCAGTACCCGGAAGGCCCGCCCGCCGGCTGGTCGCCGGTGACGCGGCTCGATACGAAATAGGGACGGCACGATGGCCGAGGGAAACCGCAAGCGGATCAAGCTCGCCCTGCAGGGCGGCGGATCGCATGGCGCCTTCACCTGGGGGGTGCTCGACCGGCTGCTGGCCGATGAGAGGCTGGAGGTCGAGGCGGTGGTGGGCACCAGCGCCGGGGCGATGAATGCCGCGGTGCTGGTGGATGGCTTGATCGCCGGCGGCCCGGCGGAGGCGCGGCGGCGGCTCGATGCCTTCTGGGACGGCCTGGGAGAGATGGCGAAGCTGTCGCCCGTGCAGCCGACCCCGATGGACCTGATGCTGAGCCCGGGCAACATGGATTTCTCGCCGCTTTGGCGCATCGCGGATGTGATGCTGCGGCAGTTCTCGCCCTATGAGCTGAACCCGACCAATGCCAACCCGCTACGCGAGCATGTCGAGGCGAGCGTGGATTTCGCGCGGCTGCGCGGCGCGACCGGCCCGGCGCTCTATGTCTGCGCGACGAATGTGCTGACGGGCCGGCTGCGCGTGTTCGAGCGCGCGGAGATGAGCGCGGCCGCTATCATGGCCTCCTCCTGCCTGCCGCTGCTGCACCATGCGGTGGAGGTGGACGGTCAGCACTACTGGGATGGCGGCTATTGCGGCAACCCGCCGATCTTCCCGCTGATCTACATGGGCGGCGCGCCGGATATCCTCATCGTGCAGCTCAACCCCATCAACATTCCCGACGTGCCGCGGGACATCCGCGCCATCGTGGACCGGATGAACACGCTGGCCTTCAACTCGTCCCTGATGCGGGAGATGCGGATGATCCGCTTCGTGACGGACCTGATCGACCAGGGGCAGTTGCCGCCGGGGAAGCATCTGCGCTGCTTCATCCACACGGTGGACGCGGAAGCCGAACTCGCGATGCTCAATGCGAGCTCGAAGCTGAATGCGAGCAGCGGATTCCTGCGTCACCTGCGCGCGCTGGGGGTGGCGAAGGCGGAGGCGTTCCTCGCGGCGCATTTCGACGCGATCGGAGAGCGGTCGTCGACGGATGTCGTGGCGAAGTTCCTGTAAGCCCGCGCGGCTTAGTCGTCGCTCTCTTCCTCCGCATCTCCCGGGCAGGCCACCGCCCGGCGCTGAAGATAGGCGCTGCGGTGCACGGCATAGGAATCGAGCGCCTCCGCATCGATCCGCCTCAGCTCGTCATGGATGCCGGCGTAGAAGACGAACATCTCGCTGGCGCGCCAGCCCAGCACCGCTTCCGGCCCCACCGCCTGCGACAGCATCGCGGTGCTCGCCACCAGCGCGGAGGCGTCGCGCAACGTGGTGGGCCCCAGCACCGGCAGGACGAGGAAGGGCCCGCTCGGCACGCCCCAGCTACAGGCGGCGTCCGCCAGCGCGAAGGGTCGCCGCTGGAAGCCCATCTGTGCCGCCGCGTCGTTCACGCCGGCCAGGCCGAGGGTCGTGTTGATCCCGAAGCGCATCGCCGCGTTGCCCGCGCGCGAGAGGTCGCCCGCCGCCAGGCTGCTGATCGCCGATACCGGCTCGCCGAGATTGCTCAGCACATTGGCCACGCCGCTGCGGAAGCCCGGCGAGGTGACCGCGACATAGGCCTGCGCGACCGGCTGCAGGAGATAGGCCTGCACGCCCTGATTGAAACTGTGGATCCGGCGGTTGATGCCTTCCAGCGGATCCTCGGCGGCCTGGGCCGGCAGGGAAGAAAGGCAGGCCATGACAGCAAGGGCGGCGAAACGGCGTGGCGCAGGGCGGATCGGCATCGGGACTGCTTGAGGCTGGAGCCCCGCCGGCGCCGGATTTTCCGGCCCTTCAGGACAAGGGATGCTGCGCGCCCGAGGCGCCGTCACGGAGATTAGTATAGATTCCATTAACACGACACGGAAAATGAGGCCGGGCGCGATCGCTAACCTCCTGGTGAAGCCTCGCATGCGAGGCTGCCCCCGCCCATGGACACCCCACTGCCCCGCCGCGCCCCCCGGCGCGCCGCCGAACCCCGCGCATGAGCGTCGCCTCCACCCGGCGGGGCCCCTGCCTCGCTGCCCTGCATGGCATGGGCGGGCATCTGCTGCTGTATCGGGACTGCCTGACCATCGCGCGCCACGGGCCATGGTTCACGGCGGTGAACCTGTTCTCCCATGTCGAGCGGGAGATGGAGACGACGATCCTGCTGCGGCGCGTGGTCGCCGTGCACATGATCCGTTCGCTGCTGCTCGTGCAGTTTCTCCGCCTGACCTATGCCGGCGCGCCGCCGGAGACGGGCCACTACCTGCGCGACGCCTTCGCCGAGAATGCCTTCATGTTCAGCCTCTTCGACAATCGCCCGCTGATGGCGATGCAGGCGCGCATCGTCGATGCGGCGCGCGCGGCCGGCGCGACGATCAGCGTGGCCTGACGGGGCGCCTCACGCCTGGGCCATGCGCCGGTGCCAGGTCGTGGTGCGGAACAGGCCCTCGGGGCGCGGCGACAGACCTTCCGTCTCCAGCAGCGTGGCGACGCGCCGTTGCGCTTCCGCCTCCGTCGCCTGGCGGCCGGTCAGCACCCGGTACAGCGCCGCGGCGCGCGCGGCGTCCTGCTGAGAGACGCGGCCCCGGGCATCGGCCTGGGCACGCAGGAAGGCGACGGCCTCCCGTGCTCCGGCCGCACCGCCGACCGCACCGCGCCGCCGGTTCTCCGTGTCCAGCACCGCCCGAGCCTCGGCGGCGGTCAGGCCATGCCGGGTTACACCCTCGGTCAGCAGGGCCAGTTCGGCCTCCGGGGCCATCAGCCCTTCCCCCGCCCGCAGGCGAACGAGTTCCGCGAAGCCCCCCTGATCGGGCGCCGGGGCCTCGACTTGCGGCGGCATGATCTCCGCTCCGCCCATCGCGGCCATCGCGGCGATGCTGCGGCCGGCAGGGTCCTCGATCGCTTCGGCGCGCAGCGGCCCGCCACCGGCGCAGGCCGCGCAGGGCAAGACGCGCACGCTGCCATCGAGGTCCATCAGCTTGATCTCGACCGTCATGTCCGGAAAGCGCGCGCGCACCGCCGCCGCCGCGCGTTCCAGCACGGCATGGTGCTGGCGCAGTTCCTCGGCCGGATCATCGGCAAGGCGGCGGCCGACATGCTGCGCCATGGCGCCGCAATCGCGATGGTTCAGGAAGATCACCTTGCGCACGCCATGCAGGCTCCGCGACGCTTCGAGGTTCTCCCACAGCGCGGCGCGCCAGGCGGGGCGCGCCTCGTCCACGGCGGCGAGAGCGGCACCGGCGATGCGCATCTCGCTGTAGCGGTCGCGGCGCCCCAGCGCGGCCATGAGGAAGGTGGTGTCGTCGGTCAGCCTCGGGTCGATGCAGCTCACCAGGAAGGCATCGGCCTTGCGCGGCGCGTTGGGGGGAAGGCTCATTTCGGCACCTCCTGCGTGTGCGAGATGCCGCCGAGGCGGTGATGCAGGTGAGAGAAGCAGAGCCCGGCGGTGAAGACGCCGGCGAGGCTCGCCAGCGCCCCCATCAGCAGCGTGTCCCCGGCGAAGAGGCTGACCCCGGCGACGTGCAGCCCCGTCATGCCGGTGCCAATGCAGAAGGCAATGACGAGCGCGATGCCCCGCCGCCCCAGCACGCCGACCGTCGTGGTCCAGAGCATGATGATGATCGCCGCCAGCGCCGCGCCGGTGGCGAGCTTCAGCCAGAACCACTCGAAGCCTTCCAGCACCCAATGCACGAAGGATGTCCCCGACGGATTGTAGACGGCCAGCACCACGAAGAGGCAGAACAGCGCGCGCGAGACGACGCCGCGCCAGTCGAACCGCTCCGCGCTCATCGCGGCACCGCCTGGGCGCGGGACAGCGCGAGGGCGGCAAGCAGCGTCTGCGCCGCATCGGCCGTGATCCGGCGTGCGAGCCGGTTCCGCCAGACTGCCATCGGCGCCGCGCTATCCGCCGGCAGCGCGGCCAGCGCCGCCTCGGCGCCTGGCGCGTCGCCATTCCCCAGCCGTTCCGCCGCATCGCGCAGCGCGGCGAGGGCCGGCGTGCCGGCGGCGCCGAAATCCGCGCCAAGGCGCATCGTGCGTGCCGCATTCCGCGCGAACCAGCCGGCATCGGGGCCATAGCCCATCTCCGCCAGGACCACGGCATCGGCGGCGGGGCCGAATTCCTCGGCGAGCTGGCGCAGCGTCGGCGTCCCTTCCGCGGCGCCAGCCGCGAGCGGCGGCATCAGCCGCGTCGCCTCGGCATCGCCCGCGGCCAGCGCGACCGCGGTGGCGAAGCTGCGCGGATAAGGGGCAGCGCGCGGCAGATGCGGCAACAGCAGCTCGACCGCCAGCGGCACGCGCGGGATCTCCCCGGCGGCATGCAGTTCCACCGGCGCCGCCTGAGCCGCGATCGTCACCGCCGGCGCCCGTCCGCCGAGGATGACGACGAGGCCGGTCACGGAGGCCAGGCACGCCAGGGCGGCGCAGCCGAGCGTAGCCAGGCCGACCCAGTCGCGCCGGCCCGGCATGTCGTTGATGGCGTCGGTCATGGGCATTCCCCTGGCGTCGTGAGAGCCGCGACCCGCGCGGCAAGGATGGCGGCAGCGGCCTCGGAGGCCTCGCCGGCCAGGCGCTGTTCGGCCTGGCTCAGCGCTTCCAGCGCCTGGGCCTCGAAGCCCGCGCGGGTGAAGGTCGCGTCGAGCCGGTTGAACATCCAGTCGAGCCCCCAGGATGCCCCGACGCCCCCCGCGACGCCGATGACGCTGCCCGGAATCCCGCCTGCCGCGAGGCCGAAGGCCCCGCCGGCGACGACCAGCGAGCCGGCCTCGCTGAGCCGGATCGCCACGGCGGCGAAGCGCGCGGCCATGGGGCGCATGGAACGGACGAAGACGCTTCCCTCATCGGCACCCTGCCGGGCGAGCGTCTCCACCGGGTCGGACGGCGCCGCCGCCGCCAGGGGCACGCCGATCGGGGCGGCGGCCGCGGCAAGGTTCAGCACGGCGTCCGGCACCGCGCCCCGCGTGGCGGCAGGCTGCCGGACAAGGCGCGCGGCACGCGCCGACAGTGCCTCGGTCCAGGCCGCGTCCAGCACCCCGCCGACATGATCGAGATCGGCCGCGAAGCCGCCATCGTCGAGCGCCGGGGCCAGCACGCGGCGCCGGAATTCCGCGCGGATGGGCTCGGCCATCTCCTCGGCGACGCGCGCGGCCATGGTCGCCGCCTCCTCCGCGCTCGCCACGGAACGGGCGATGCTGGTGATGCCGCGCGCGAGGCTCCGATAGGAGGTGACGTAGCTCTGCACCCAGCCATAGGCCCAGTCCCCGAAACCGGGCACGCCCTCCCGCGCGGGGGCGAGGCGCATCCGCGCCGCATCCCCGAGCAGCCGCACCGAGAGCGCCGTCAGCACGCCGGCCTCATCGCGCAGCACCGCGACCTCGGCGGACACCACTCCCCGCGGCACGTTGCGCAGCAGGCAGGCCCCGTCCGGCAGGACCACGCGCAGGGTTTCGGCCTGCAGCGGCAGCGCCGCCAGCAGCAGCGCCGCCGCCCATGAACCGCGCATTAGCGTCTGGCGCCCTATCAACGACGCGTCATGGCAGATCTCGGCGACATCTTCGGCGGCACCCTCGCCGCCCTTCTCGCGGTGGCCTTCGCGATGGCCCTGCTGCGGCTCGGCGTGGCGGGCTTCGAGACCGCCGCGCCGCATGATGCGGAGGCCGTGCCGATCCTGCGGCTGGTCGCCCTGTTCACCGGCATCGCGCTCGGCACGGCGCTCGTCGCGGCCTCGCCCGAGACGCGGGACTTCCTGCCCGACCGCATCTTCGCCGGCAACGGTCCCTGGGCGATCGGGCTGATGGAGCTGCTCGGCCGCGATGCCCTGCCGCGGCCGGCAACACTGCGCGCCCTGCCCGATGCCATGCTCACCTTCCGGGGCCCCGCCGCGTTGATCGGCTGGGCGGCCTTCCTCGGCCTCACCCAGGGCGCGATCATCGCGGGGCGGCTGTGGCGCGGCGCGGCGCAGCGCCGGGCCTACCTCGCCTTCCTGCTGTTCGCCCTGCACATCGCGCTGCTGATGAACTGGGGGGTGCATCTCGCGGCCTGGTCCGCCGCGCAGCTCAATGTCTGGATCCTCGCCGTGGCGCTGATGCTGTTCCAGCGTTGGCGCTACCGCCCGCGTGAGGCCGGCGGCCACTGAGGTCCGCCGGCGCATCAGCGCAGATCCATCATCGCGAGGAAGGGTGCCGGCGTCAGCAGCGCCGGGTCCCCGACATAGGGAAAGGCGAGCTTGATCGAGACGATCAGCACCGATCCCACGATCACCGCGATCACCGCCGCCATGGCGAAGTGCATCGCCGCGCTGGCGCCGCCGAAGAACCACTGGAAGGCGATGACGGCGACCGAGACGGTCAGCACGAGCATCCAGATCAGCCCCGACAGCGTGCGCGACTGCACCGACAGCCGCGCGATCCGCGCCTCCGCCACCTGGGCGAGCCAGCCGGCCGTCTGCTGCTGCAGCACCTGCTGCGCGGTGCGTTCGCCCTCGACATCGAGGAAGACGCGCGTCATGCGCTGGAACGGCGCGTCGGAGGCCGATGAGGGCACGCCCGCCTGCATCGCCGGCCAGTCCTGTTGGACCACTGCGCCGGCATAGTCGCGGATCGCATCGCGCATCTCCGCCCGCGTGCCGGCCATGGTCGCGCCGTCATAGGTGTCCACGGACAGGGCGAGCATGTAGAGGCCGGAGGCCTCCTTCTGCAGCGTGTCCCGCGCGGTCTGGAAGATGTCCCAGGATCCGACCAGGGTCAGCGCGGCGACCACGGCGTAGATCTCGACCACGAAGCCGTATTTCACCGCGCCGACCACGGCGTTGGCCTGGAATTCGGTGGCGGTGAACAGCGCGTACATGATCCGGCCCAGCAGCATCGCCAGGCCGACCGGAACGGCGATGCAGACCGTCATGCCGATCCAGGTGGGCAGCGTGGCGAGTTCGTGGGGAAGCAGGATGTCCAAGGCCGGGATCCTCCGCGGCGCATCGGTTGATGGGGCGGCGGGCCGGCGCGTCCTGCGCGGCCCTCGGGAACCGTGGGAAAGGGCAAGGGCGGAACGGCCCCGCGGGCCGGCCCGCAGCCTTTGCCGATCGGCCCGTCAGGCGCGGCGAAGGCTCAGTCGGCATCCTCGTGGCGTTCGCTCCAGTACCAGTGCCCCACGGTCAGCCCGGCCGCGGCGCCAATCACCGTGGCAAGCGCCCCGCCATGGATCATCGCCGACCCGGCAAGGGCCCCCACGAACATGCCGGCCCCGAGGGCCGCGGCATGGCCGGCGGAGAGCTTCGGCATCTCCGGCAGCGTCACGGTCGGCAGGACGCTGCGCGCAGCGGGCGCCGCCGGTGCGGGCGCGGCGGTCTGGGCCGCCGCCGGCACCGCCGCAGCCAACATGGCGAGAAGGAGGAACGTTTTGCGCATGGCTTGCTTCCTTGTTTTTCGGGGGGGGGTTGTCACTCGCCGATCGCGCGATACCAGCGGCGCGTTCGGATCAGTCGCCCGACCGGCTTCGGCCGCAGGTCGAGTTCCTCCATCAGGCGCTTCACGCGCTTCTGCGCGTCCGCCTCGGGCACGCCCGCACGGGCGCGGTAGAAAGCCACGGCGCGCCGGAAGTCGTCGCGTGAGACGCGGCTGCGCTTGTCGGCCAGGGTGCGCAGCAACTCGCGGGAGGAGGCGCCGATCTCGCCTTCCAGGGCGACTTCGTCATGCTCGGCCGCCCCGCGCAGCACGCCGCTCGCCTGGTCGAGGGTGAGGCCGTAGCGCATCAGCCCTTCCTCCAGCAGCCGCCGTTCCTGGTCGCGCTCGAGGAAGCGGCGGCCCTGAAGCTGCAGCTTCACGAGTTCGGCGTAGCGTTGCCGTTGCGTCTGGTCCGTCGGGATCATCGGGCCTTCTGCCTTTCGCGACCCGCGCCGTGCTGGCGCGGCCAGTGGTGTGGATCAGTGGAGGACGGTGGCGGCCGCGGGCAGCAGGCGCCCACCGTTGCCGTCGGGCTGGTCGAAGCTCTGCCGGCCGTTCTCCTGCGCGCCCTGCCGCGCGCCGAGCGCGGTGACGCGATGGTTCAGCCGGTCGATCGCCCGCATGATGCGGCTCGCCTCCTGCCCCAGCGGCGCATCCGCCGGGGAGAGCGCGAAGCGCACCTGCGGCAGCGGGAAGAGCGTCACCTCGACCTTGTCCACCGAGAAGCCGCCGAGTTCGCCGGCATCCATGATGCCGCGCACGATGGTGCGCTGCATGGCGGAGATCGGGCCGGGATTGCGCCGCGAATGCCGTTCGAGCATGCGCTCGACATATTCGCGGTCGCTGTCGGTCAGCTCGCGCGCCTGGCCGAAGGTGAGCGAGAGGTGCGGCAGCAGGGCGACCGAGGATTCGATCTCCTTCAGCTTGTAGCCGGCGATGTCCATCAGCCAGGCGAAGTCGTCGCGCGCCTGCTGCTGGGCGGCGAAGCTGTGGCGCTGGGCGAAGGAACTGCCGGCGCCGAAGCTGAAGCCGAGGCTGTCCATGATGCCGCTCCAGAGCCGTTCGGCCCGGGCCATCACGTCGTCATCCGAGGGCAGGTCCTGCAGCGGCGCCGGCACCACGACGCGCGGTGCGCCCGTGGACGGCGCGGTCTGCGCGCCGGCGACAAGCGGCGTGATGAGGAAGGCGGCGAGAAACAGGGCCTTGGTGCGCATGGCGTGGGGTTCCGGATCGGGGGGAGGTGTCAGCGGGACATCAGGCGGCCCTGCTCGGCGACGCGCCGCTGCGCGGCGCGCTCCGCCGGGCCGCGCGGCCCGAGCCCCGCCCTGGGCCGGGAGCCGCCCGGCCCCGCCGCCTGCTCGCTGGTGCTCTCGACGAGGAATTCGTGGATGCCGCGCACCACGCCCACGCCCTGCTGGTTCCGCGCATGCTGGCGCTTCGCGTAGAGGAAGAAGGTGCGGGCATGCTCGTAGTCGAGGTTGCCGATGGTCGTGGTGTTCGGCGCGACGCCGTCGAGGGGCAGCGCCACCAGGTTGCCGCCGCTCGAGATGAGCTGGTCGTAGCTGACCACCGCGAGCGTGCCGGGCGGCGCGGCGAGCAGCGCGGGCACCACCTCATCCCCGTTCAGCGCGACCGCATGGCCGTCCGCGCGGACGCCGATGCACTTGCTGCGCCGGTAGGCGGCGTCGAAGATCAGGCGGATCTGGCTGACGTTGCGGCAGCCGCCTTCCATCACCAGGTCGTCGAACAGCGCCCGCGTGCCCGAGGCTTCGGAAGGCAGCAGCACCCGGATCTCCGTCTGGGGCAGGTGCGGCGCGATATCGGACCAGTAGCGCTGGCGGTTCGGCGCGAATTCCTCATCCTCGGGGCGCTCGGCGGCGATGGCTTCCCAGACCTGCCGCGCACTGACGCCATGGGTGGCATCGCCGCGCCGGCCCGCGATGACCACCGCGCCCAGGCCGAGCCGAACCTCGATGATGTCGCGCACACCATTGGCGTTGCACGCTTCCAGCACCGCGCGCGGCATGCGGCGGCTGACGATGGCGATGTCCGGCGTCTGCGGACCGACGCCCTGGCAGAAGGCCTCGATCATGCGGCTCGCGCTCACCGTCTCGATGGTCGGCGTCGTCACGCCGCCGAAGCGCTCGGCGAAACTGCGGACGAGCAGGCGCGTCAGCGTGGAGGTGGAGGCCGAACTGAGCACCACCAGCCGGTCGCGCAGCGTGATCGCGGTTTCGGCACGCGCCTGCCCGACGCCGAGGGGCAGCAACAGGGCCATCAGGCCGAGGAGACGACGCACGGAAACCTCCGTTCGGGCATGGGCGGGAATGGGGGGAGAGCGGCGCATCAGATCGGCCGCGGCGGTGCCGTCAGGGCGCGCAGCAGCGTCTCCTGAACCGCCTGTTCCACGGCGAGCCGCGCGCCGGCCTGCACCAGCCAGCCCGCGAGCAGCGGCTGCAATGACGCATCGAGCGCGCTGGCATCGGCCACCGCCGCCGCGAGATTGCCGCGGCGCAACTGCTGGGCGACGCCGGCGATGGCCTGTTCCTGATCCGTCGGCGCCGGCGGGGCGGCGAGGCCGATACCGGCGAAGGCGGCGCGCACCGCCGTCATGCTCCGCTCGATCAGCGACGCCTCATGCGGTGCGCGGACGATGAGTTGCGGCATCAGCGCGGCATAGCGCTCGCGCAGCTCCGCCTCGGTCGGCAGACCGCGCGCGGCATGGCTCAGCAGCACCTCCGCGAGGGGGCGCGGCAGCGCGCCGGCGGGAGCGAGCGCGACCATCGCCTGGTATTCGCGCGTCCAGGGCCGCGGCGTCGCGACGGCGGCCTGCAGCAGCAGCGCCGCGGCGATGAAGCGGCTGTTCTCCGGCACCTGCGCCGCAACGTCCTGGACGCGGCGCGGCACGGCGCCGTCCGGGCGCTCGGCTGCCGCGACCACCTCGTCGAGCGTCGCCTCGATCCGCGCGACGCGCGCCTGCAGGCTTTCCTGCGCGGCCTCCGTCGCCTCGGCCCGCAGATGGCTGATGCCCGCGAATGCCGCGGCGATGGCGAGCCCGGCAACGAAGCCGAGCGCGGTGGGCAGGATGCGTCCCGGTGCGGCGGGATGGTCGGCGGCGGCCGACGGCACGGGCGCGTCGGGCGCTGCCTGCCCCTCACCCGGCACGGTCTGTTCTGTCGAGGTCACGACGGTGGCGGTCCATGTCCGACGCGACGGTGGCGGATGCACCGTCGTCTCGGCCGCCATTGAACAGGGGCGAGGTTTTGGAACCCTTAATCAGGCCGCTGCATTGCAGCGTGCCATCGATGTGGCGGGGCGGGGCGGGGGCCCGGCCCCCCCGCGCCCCGCAGCCCACGGTTTAGTAAACCCGGGCGGGGTGGGGGGGGCGGGGGGTGTAGGGCGGGGGGG
>JAYSDS010000113.1:0-21733 GCA_041914265.1 Roseomonas sp. | reverse complement strand
GGTGCCCGGCACCAGGTGATGGTTTCCAAAGGCCTCGGGCCTTTGGTGGGGAGAGCCGAGAGGGGCAAGGCCCCTCTCGGTTCCACCGCTCAGGACGAAGCACCGCCAGTATCAGCCGGCCGGAAGCCGCACCACGAACCGCGCCCCCAGGATCTTTCCCGCCGCGTCGCGCATGTTCTCCGCCGAGATCTGCCCGCGCAGCCCTTCCACGATCTGCTTGCTGATCGACAGGCCTAGCCCCGAATGCTGCCCGAAGCGTTCGCCGCTCGGCCGTTCGGAATAGAAGCGCTCGAAGATGCTTTCGAGCTTCTGCTCCGGGATGCCTGGCCCTTCGTCCTCGATCGCGACTTCGACCATGGTGCCGATCAGACGGGCCTTCACCCGCACCGTGCCGCCCGCGGGGCTGAAGGACAGCGCGTTGCCCAGCAGGTTGCGGAACACTTGCACGATGCGCCCTTCCACCCCGCGGACCACCAGCGGCCCCGCCGGCGCCTCCAGCGCAACGCGGGGATCGTCCTCGGTCTTTCGTGTCGCGTCGTGCAGTTCGGCGAGGGCCGAAAGGATCGGTGCGATGTCCACCGGGGCGGAGATGGTGCGCGACAGCTCGGCATCGACGCGGGAGGAATCGCTGATGTCGGCGATCAGCCGGTCCATCCGCACCGCGTCCTCGGCGATGATGGCGAGCAGGCGGTTGCGGCTATCCGGATTCTCGACGCGGCGCAGGGTTTCCAGCGCGCTGCGCACGGAGGTCAGCGGGTTGCGCAGTTCATGCGCCACGTCGGCGGCGAAGCGTTCATTGGCGTCGATGCGGGCCCACAGGGCGCGGGCGGAATTCTGCAGGTCGCGCGCCAGCGTGCCGATCTCGTCATTGCGGGCGAGCAGCGGCTCGGGGACGGATTCCTCGCGCCCCTCGCCCTCGCGGATGCGCTGGGTGGCGCGGGCCAGGTCCAGCATCGGCGTCGCGATGGTGCGGGACAGGTAGAAGGACAGCATCACCGTCAGCACCAGCGCCGTGCCGAACAGCAGCAGCACCGAGGCGCGGATCTGGAACAGGCGCTGATCGACCTCCCGCGCTTCCTTCGTCAGGAGCACGATGCCGACGGATTGGTTGCCGCGCCGGGCGGGCTCGGCGACCGAGACCAGCAGACGGCTGTCGCCCGTGCGGCGGATATAGGGGCGCACGCCGCCTTCCAGGGCCAGGCGCAACTCCTCGCGGCGATCGGGCCCAAGATCGGGCTGCCAGTCGAAATCGGGCGCCTCGGGCCCGACATCGACCGCCACGCCGCCGCTGCCGCCCGAGACGCGCAGCGGGCCGGGCAGGATGGTGACCAGCCGGTCATAGATGCCGGCGACGGCGGAGCTCAGCGCGGCGCGCGGTTCGGGCGGCGGCAGGGGTTCGGTGACGACCGCCCCGCCCGTGCCTTCCCGCACCCGGCTATCGGCGACCAGCAGGCCGGTATTGTCGAACAGTCGCGCCTGGGTGTTGGGCGAAGGTTCGACCAGGCGCCGCAGCAGGGGGCGCGCCATCTCCGGCACCAGCACCGCGCGGTCGCCGTCGATCCGCACGGCTGCCTCGGCGATGGCGCCGGCATAGATGCGGGCCTGGGTGCGCAGGGCTTCGACCTCGGCGGCGAGCAACCCGTTCTGATACTGGTCGAGATAGAGCAGCGAGGCCGCGAGCAGCGCCGGCGGCACGGCGTTGACCAGCAGGATGCGGCGCAGCAACGGGGAGAAGCGGCGACGCGCGCGCCGGGAGGCCGCCTTGCTGATGGCGGGGGCGGCCGGGCGGGGAATGCTGGCGCTGTCGTCGGGCACGGGGAGAACCTAGCGTGAGCGCGCCGCGGCGTCGCGGGATTGTCGCGCCGGGCGGGCATCGGGCCAGTTGGTCATGCGGCACCCTCCGCGGGCGCATTGGGGGGTGAGACGGACGGGGCGAAGCCAGCCCCGCGCCCCTCAGGCTTCCTTGTAGCGATATCCGATGCCGTACAGCGTCTCGATCTGGTCGAATTCCGTATCCGTCTGGCGGAACTTCTTGCGGATGCGTTTGACATGGCTGTCGATGGTACGGTCATCGACATAGATGTTCTCGCCATAGGCGGCGTCGATGAGCTGGTCGCGGTTCTTCACCATGCCCGGCCGCACGGCGAGCGCCTTGACCAGCAGGAACTCGGTGACCGTGAGCTGCACCTGCTTCCCCCGCCAGACGCAGGTGTGCTTGGTCTCGTCCAGCACCAGGTCGCCGCGGGCGATCACGCCGCCCGGCGGTGCGCCCGACCCTTCGGCGCGGGACGCCTCGTTGCGGCGCAGCAGGGCGCGGATGCGTTCCAGCAGCAGGCGCTGGCTGAAGGGCTTGGTGATGTAGTCGTCCGCGCCGAGGCGCAGGCCCATCAGCTCATCGACTTCCTCGTCCTTCGACGTCAGGAAGACCACCGGCATGTTGGACCGCTGGCGCAGCCGCTGCAGCAGCTCCATCCCATCCATGCGGGGCATCTTGATGTCGAGCACGGCGAGGTCCGCGGGCTTGGACAGCAGGCCCTGCAGGGCGCTCTCCCCGTCGGTGAAGGTGCGGACGGAATAGCCCTCCGCCTCCAGCGTCATCTGCACGCTGGTGAGGATGTTGCGGTCGTCGTCCACGAGGGCGATGGTCTGGGCCATAGTCTCTTTCCGGGTCTCCGGCGTCCTGTTGGGCCGCGGTTGCGCGGCGACTGTCCTGGCGCCAGTCTCGCGCGCGATTGTGGCATGACACGGGCCGGGACAGGACATGGCATCTGCAGAAGGAATTCGCGAGGCCGTCGCGCTGATTCGTGGCGCCAATTCAGCGAGCCTGGCGACATCCGCGCAGGGGCAGCCCTTCGCCAGCCTGGTCACGCCGGCCCCCGCGCCGGACCTCTCCCCGCTGCTGTGGCTGTCGACCCTGTCGGCCCATACGCGGCAGTTGGTCGCGGATCCGCGCTGCGCCCTGATGTTCACCGGCAAGGCCGAGGGCCCGAACCCGCAGACCGCGCCGCGCGTGACCGTCACGGGCCTGGCGGAGCGCGTGCCCGATGAGGGGGTGGCGCCGCTCAAGGCCCGCTGGCTGGCCCGGCATCCCTATGCGGCGCTCTACGCGGATTTCGCGGATTTCGGCCTGTGGCGGGTGCGCATCGGGGCCGCGCTGCATGTCGGGGGCTTCGCGCGGGCCGAACGCATCAGGGCTTCCGAGCTCGCGCCGGACCCGGCGGCCATTGCCGCCATCCTCGCGGCCGAGGCCGGGATCGTGGCGCATATGAATGCCGATCATGCGGACGCGGTCGCCGCGATCGCACAGGGACTGCTGGGCGCCGGGCCGGGTGCATGGCGGATGGCCGCCGTCGATGTCGACGGCGCTGACATCTCTGATAGTAACCAAACGGTTCGTCTTGCATTCTTAACACCTGTAAGCGATTCCGATTGTGTTCGCGCGGCCCTCATCCGCGCGGCGCGGGAGGGACGGGCACGGCTCCAGGGCTGAGAAGCGGCGGCTTTCCGCCGTAATTCCGCCGCTGCTGGGGCCGAAACCGCGCCGTCACCGTCCGAGACGTGATCTGCCAGGAGATGTGGCCCCCTATGTCGTCCCAGAACCCCGCGCTTGCCGGCACCGGCGTCACCCCCAGCGGGGAAGTGCATCCGAACCTGACCGCGCCGTCGCTCATCGCCCATGCGCTGCGCCGCGGCGAAGGCCGGCTGTCCGCCGACGGCGCCTTCATCGCCGTGACCGGCCAGCACACCGGCCGCTCGCCGCAGGACAAGTTCGTGGTGGACGAGCCCTCGACGCGCGAGGCGGTGTGGTGGGGCAAGGTCAACCAGCCCCTGCCGGCCGATAAGTTCGCCGGGCTGCTGGCCAAGGTGCGCACCTGGCTCGGCCAGAAGCCGGAGCTGTTCACCCAGGACCTCAATGCCGGCGCCGATCCCGCGCAGCGCATCGGTGTGCGCCTGGTCACGCCCAATGCCTGGCACGCGATGTTCGCGCGCAACATGTTCATCCGTCCCGCCAAGGCGGACCTGCCCGGCTTCAAGGCCGACTGGACCATCCTGCACGCCCCGGAATTCGAGGCCGATGCGACGGTGGATGGCTGCCGCACCAGCACGGTGATCGCGCTCTCGCTCGAGACGCGGACCATCGTGATCGCCGGGACCTCCTACGCCGGCGAGATCAAGAAGAGCATCTTCACCGTCATGAACTGGCTGCTGCCGGCGCGTGGCGTGCTGCCGATGCACTGCTCCGCCAATGTCGGCGACAAGGGCGATGTGGCGCTGTTCTTCGGCCTGTCGGGCACCGGCAAGACCACGCTCTCCTCCGACCCCGAGCGCGCGCTGATCGGCGATGACGAGCATGGCTGGTCGGATGCCGGCGTCTTCAACTTCGAAGGCGGCTGCTACGCCAAGGTCATCAAGCTGTCGCAGGAAGCCGAGCCGCAGATCTGGGCGGCGTCCCACCGCTTCGGCACGGTGCTCGAGAACGTGGTGGCGGATTCGGACGGCGTGGTCGATCTGGACGACGGCTCGCTGACCGAGAACACCCGCGCCTGCTACCCGATCCACTACATCCCCGGCATCGCGCCGACCGGCACCGCCGGCCTGCCGAAGAACGTGGTGATGCTGACCGCGGACGCCTTCGGCGTGCTGCCGCCGATCAGCAAGCTGTCGGCCGCGCAGGCGATGTACCACTTCCTGTCGGGCTACACCGCGCGCGTCGCGGGCACCGAGAAGGGGCTGGGCAAGGAACCGCAGGCGACCTTCTCGACCTGCTTCGGCGCGCCCTTCCTGCCGCGCCACCCGGAAGTCTACGGCCGGATGCTCGCCGACCTGATCGCCAAGCACGGCGCGGATTGCTGGCTGGTCAACACCGGCTGGTCGGGCGGCGCCTACGGCACCGGGTCGCGCATGCCGATCAAGGTGACGCGCGGGCTGCTGCGCGCGGCGCTGGACGGGTCGCTGGCGAAGGTCGACTTCGTGACGGACCCGTTCTTCGGCCTGTCCGTGCCGAAGGCGGTCCCGGGCATCCCCACCGAACTGCTGAACCCGCGCGACGCCTGGGCAGACAAGGCGGCCTACGACCGCACCGCGGCCCAGCTCGTCGGACTGTTCGAGAAGAACTTCGCGACCTTCGCCGGCGCCGTCGGCGACGACGTGAAGGCGGTGGCGATCCGCGCAGCGGCCTGAGGCCGAAGAGGGTCTTTGCTCCGTCAGCGTGAATTCTGTTGGCGCTGATGGGGATGGAGAGGGCTCCGTCCCTCTCCAAACCTAAAGGCCGAAGGGCCTCCCGGCTACTTCGGCTGTGGATGTCAGAGGGGCTTTGCCCCTCCGACACCTCCCCAGCAAAGGCCGAAAGGCCTTTGCAAACCTCGACTTGGCGCTGAGCGCCGCTGCCAGAATGGCGCCGAACGACGCCCTGGTGCATGATGGGCGTTTGGAGGGGCCAGCCAGGGCGCCGCGCACGGCCCAGAAGATTGCGTTCCAGGTGCTCAGAGCACGGTGGGACCGTGGTGGCGGGGTGGTTTGAAGGGGCAGCGCCTCTCCAACTCCAACTGCCTAACCAAGCCGGCCATCAGGAAGGCCTTTGGAAACCTCAATCCGGTACCGGGCCCGAGGGTCTGAGCGGCATGGCGAATGTCATGTCTGGCGCGGTATTTCGGAAGCCGGTCGTGGGCGCGGCGGGCTTTCCGAGGGTGCAAGCGCCTGTCCGGCCCGGCGCCAAGTAGAGGTTTGCAAAGGCCTTTCGGCCTTTGCTGGGGAGGGGCCCGGGGAGGGGCAAAGCCCATCCCCGGCCGACATCGCCTCATCGTCATGCCCTTGGCGTAGAGCTTCTCCCCCGACGCAACCATTGGGGCGATCAGGGTAAACTGTGGCACGGCCGCCCGTCGCACGCCGCAGCCTGGGGCTGATCAGCGCTCCTGGAATCCGCTCGACGTCAGCGCGAAGCGCCGCAGGTCGATCCCCTGCCATTGCGCCACGGCATTTGCCACTTCGGTGCGATAGGCGATCACCTGCGGCCCGCCGCCGGCGTTGTGCAGGTCCTGGTTCCGTGCCGCGATTGCCATGGCGTGGAAGGCCAGGGTTTCCGCGGTGGCCTGGCGTTCGCCTTCGCTCAGCCGCGCCATGGCCTGGTTGGTTGCGAGCATCTGCCTGGCCTGCCCGCGCACGGCGGCGATGCCGGCCGGCTGCGCTAGCGCGTCGCCGCCCGTCGCGACCTCCCAGGCGATCAGATAGAAGGCGGCGACCACGTCCGACAGGTCGCGCGGGTCGTAACCATGCTGGACCAGCAGGTTGTCGAATTCCTGCCAGGGCCGGCCGGCATTGACCGTGGCCCGCAATGCATCGGGATTCGGGCTGGTCGGCAGGGCCGAGGCCAGCACCTGCTGGCGGACGCGGGCGGAAATGGATGGGTCCGACGTGAAGGCGGTCGGGCTGCGCAGCGCGGCGGGCTGCCCGACAGCACCGGCCGGGGCGGGCTTGCCGGTCGGCAGCGCAGCGGGCCGCACCGGCTGCGCCGCGACGGTGCCGGGCTTCACGGGAAGCGCGTTGGATGGCGGCGCGACGGGCACCGAAGCCGGGGCGGGCGCCGGGTTGGCCGGTGCGATCGGCGCTCCGGCGGCGGCGGGGAAAAGGCGCAGGCCGGCGCCGATGGCGGCGGTGCCGTCCGCCCCGACGCTACCGAAAGGCATCACGGCGGGCCGGCTGTCGGCCGGGTTCTGGCCCTTCTGGGCTAGGGCGAATTCCGGCGCGGCCATCAGCCCGATCAGTGCGGCGGCGGCGGTCAGAAGGCGTCGAGACATGCTGCGCGTTCCTGCCGAAACATCCGTGTCCCGACAAGGATCGGCCGGCCGGGCCGCGGTTTCAAGCCCGATGGGACACACGCTGTGAAGCGTTTCGGGCCGGCCGGCGCGGCCGGCCCGATGCGTTGTGACCCTGCTTACTCGAAGCGGGCCACTTCGTCGAAGGGCAGGCGGGGCAGGCGCTCCATCACGCCAGCCGGGTCGCCATAGCCGAGGTTGATCAGGAAATTCGACTTCCAGCGCGTGCCGCTGAAGAAGAGCTCATCCACCTTGGCGTTGTTGAAGCCGCTCATCGGGCCGGCATCGAGGCCGACCGCGCGGGCGGCGAGAATGAGGTAGGCACCCTGCAGCGATCCGTTGCGGAAGGCCGTCTGCTCGGCGAAGGACGGGCTGGAGGTGAACCAGTTCTTCGCATCCGGCGCGTGGGGAAACAGCACGGGCAGCTTGTCGTAGAATTCGAGGTCATGGGCGACGATGACGGTGACCGGCGCGGTCATCGTCTTCTCCATGTTGCCCGAGGACAGCGCTTCCTTCAGCTTCGCCTTGCCTTCCGGCGTGCGCACGAAGAGGTAGCGGCCCGGTTCGGCATTGGCGCTGGTCGGGCCGAACTTCAGCAGGTCGTAGAGTTCATGGATCTTCGCATCCGGCACCGGCTTATCGAGCCACTTGTTCTGCGTGCGGGCTTCGCGAAAGAGCTGGTCAAGCGCGGCGGCGTCGATCGTCTCGTGGGCCATGTCGGAATCCTGGATGGGGAGTGCGCGATGGCACCGCATATGCTCGCGCGCCGCAACCCTGCCAGGGTACCCGGCTGATGGCGGCGATCAGCGACGTGAATAAGGGATGGGCAGTTACGCCTCGACCTGCTCCACCGCGACGACTTCGGGGACGTAGTGGCGCAGCATGTTCTCCACCCCGTGCTTCAGCGTGGCGCGGGAGGACGGGCAGCCAGAGCACGCGCCCTGCATGTGCAGCCGGACGATCCCCTCGCGGAAGCCGCGGAACACGATGTCCCCGCCATCGCCGGCGACGGCCGGGCGGACGCGGGTATCGAGCAGTTCCCTGATCTGCGCGACGACTTCCTCATCGGCGGGGTCGTAGTCGGCGCCGTGCTCGCCCTGCGCCTCGCCGTCTTCGAGGGCGGGCAGGCCGGAAAGGTAATGCTCCATGATCGCGCCGAGCACGCGCGGGCGGAGCAGAGTCCAATCGGCATCATTGGTCTTGGTCACCGTGACGAAGTCGCCGCCGAGGAAGACGCGCGCCACCTCGCCCACCTGGAAGACGCGTTCGGCAAGGGGGGAACGACCCGCCGCATCCTCGGCCGCGGTGAAGTCCGCGGTGCCGCGATCGCCGAGCACGTCGCGCCCGGGCAGGAATTTCAGCGTGGCGGGGTTGGGGGTGGCTTCGGTTTCGATGAACATGGCGGTCTTCCGCGAATGGCGTCGATTTCCGACCTATGTGGTCCGGAAATCGGCGTTGCGCAACCGGCGGCCGAGAAACCATCTCTCGGCACGGTTGCAGGGAGGGGAGGGCCTCAGGCGCCCGAGGGCGGTGAGACCAGGACGAGGCTTGCCGATAGCCGGCCCGGACCGCCGGGACTTGGCGTGGGCCGTCGCGTCAATACTGAACCGCCGCAGCGCTTTTGGGGCGAGAGAGCGGGTTTCGGCGCCATTCTGCCCGGGGTGCCCAGTACCAGGTTGAGGTTTCCAAAGGCCCTTCGGCCTTTGGCGGGGAGAGGTTTGGAGAGGGGCGGAGCCCCTCTCCATCGGCCACCCACGCAAGTCGCGTATATCCGGCGCGGTGTCTCCCACGGTTCCGCACAGTCATGACGGAAAGCCGCTGGGATCACCCGCCGCCGCAGGGGTTCCGGCGCAACCCCCGTGGCACCGCCGCGGCGGGTGCCTGAACCAGCGTGACGATGCACGGCCCCAGGGCGCGGGTGAAACGCCAGTCGCTGACGCCGCCATGGCCGCGGATGGGTGGTTCGGGAAACAGGGCCAGGCTGGGCGCGCTGCGCTGGCTGGCCAGCTCCGCGATCGCTGCGGCGCGAGCGGCAGGGTCCGGGTCGAAGGGATCGTCGGCGAAGACCGCCACGGCGAGGCGCGGCCCCTCGGACGGCAGCCCGGCGAGCAGGCGGCGAAAATCCCCGAGCCCCTCCGCGAGGTTGTTGGGGCGCGTCGCCTCGCCATGCGCGGCGGGGGCGAAGGCCAGGACGGCATGCACCAGATCCGGCCGCTCGGCGGCGATCAGGATGGACTGCCAGCCGCCCCGCGACTGTCCGGCCAGCACGATACGCCGGTAGCCTGCCTGGCGCAGCAGGGGCAGGCCGCGCCGCAGCGTCGCGCTGGCACTGGGCAACAGGTCGTCGGCCGGGTCTCGGTCGAAGCGCATCACGTCCCAGCCGGCGTCGTTCAACTGGGCGAGGATGCCGGGCAGGTTGCGCTGGCGATGGTCGGCCTGCGGCCCGCCATAGCCATGGGACCAGAGGACGGCGCCCTCGGCCGCGCGTGGCCCATGGTGGAACATCAGCGGGGCGGCGCGGAAGGGCCCGATCTCCGCCGAGACAGGGCGGAAAGCGTGAGTAGCCTGCCCGGGCAGCGTGCCATCCAGGGCAAGGATCCGGCAGCCATGGCCGGGACCCAGGGCCGCGGCGGCGTCCCGGTCACAGGCGTCCTGGGCCGCGTTGCGGACGCTGTCCGTGGAGGCTCCGCCGCCCAGGAAGCGCCAGGTTGACCGGCCATCGGGGGTGGTGGCGAGGGCGAAGGCTGCGTGCGCCATGGCGCCCCGGTAGTGCAGGGTGAAGCCGGTGACGGTGCTCATGCCGCGCGCCGGCCCCAGGCTCGCGACGGAGAAGAGAGCGCGGTAGGCGGCGAAATCGGTATTGGGGTCCTGCGCCCGCGCCGGGGCAGCCCACAGTAAGGCGATGAGCGCCAACCCTAGGAATTCGGCGCGGCGGGGCTTATGCATCCGTCTCCCTTTCGCCCCGCATGGTACGAGACGCGCGCGCGCAATGAACGACAGCATCGCATCCCCCGACAAGGCGGCTCAGGAACCGGCTGCGCCGCGGTACAATTTCCGGGCCGCCGAGCCCCGCTGGCAGAAGGCCTGGGAGGAGAATGCCTGCTTCGCGGTGCCTGATGTCCCGCCCGACGGGGCGGCGAAGTATTATGTACTCGAAATGTTCCCATACCCCAGCGGCAAGATCCATATGGGGCATGTGCGCAACTACACGCTGGGCGACGTGGTGGCGCGCTACAAGCGGGGGCGCGGGCATCTGGTGATGCACCCGATGGGCTGGGACGCCTTCGGCCTGCCGGCGGAAAACGCGGCGCGCGAGCGCGGCATCCATCCTGCGACCTGGACCTACCAGAACATTGCCAACATGCGCGACGAGCTGAAGCGCATGGGCCTGTCGCTGGAATGGGCCCGCGAATTCGCCACCTGCGATGCGGAGTACTACGGCCAGCAGCAGAAGCTGTTGCTGGATTTCTGGAAGGCCGGCCTGGTCGAACGCAAGGAATCCTGGGTGAACTGGGACCCGGTGGACGGGACCGTGCTGGCGAATGAGCAGGTCATCGACGGCCGCGGCTGGCGGTCCGGCGCGCTGGTCGAGAAGAAGAAGCTGTCCCAGTGGTTCCTCGCGATCACGAAGTTCGCGCCGGAACTCCTGGAGGCGCTGGGCGGCCTCGATCGCTGGCCCGAACGCGTCAAGCTGATGCAGTCCAACTGGATCGGCCGCAGCGAAGGCGCGCGGGTGCGCTTCGCGCTCGCCGAGGCCGTGGACGATATCGCCGAGGTCGAGGTCTTCACCACGCGGCCGGACACGCTGTTCGGCATGTCCTTCCTTGCCGTCGCGGCCGAGCATCCGCTTGCCGCCGCGGCCGCCGCGCGGGATGCCAGCGCGGCGGATTTCGTCGCCGAATGCCGCAGCATGGGCACGTCGGAAGCGGTGATCGAGCAGGCGGAGAAGAAGGGCTACGACACCGGGATCCGCGTGAAGCACCCCTTCACTGGCGAGGAATACCCGGTGTGGATCGCGAATTTCGTGCTGATGGAATACGGCACGGGCGCGATTTTCGGCTGCCCGGCGCATGACCAGCGCGACCTCGACTTCGCGCGGAAATACGGGCTCGGCGTGACGCCGGTGGTGCTGCCGAAGGGCGCGGATGCCGCGACCTTCGCCGTCGGCAACGAGGCCTTCACCGAGGACGGCACCGCCTTCAATTCCGGCTTCCTCGACGGGCTCGACGTCGCGGCGTCCAAGCGGCGCGCGATCGAGGAACTGGAGAAGCTCGGGGCCGGCACCGGCGTCGTGAACTGGCGCCTGCGCGACTGGGGCGTGAGCCGCCAGCGCTACTGGGGCTGCCCGATCCCGGTCATCCATTGCGACGATTGCGGCGTGCAGCCCGTGCCCGATGACCAGCTTCCGGTGCGGCTGCCGGAGGATGTCGATTTCTCGAAGCCGGGCAATCCGCTCGACAACCATCCGAGCTGGAAGCACGTCGCTTGCCCGTCCTGCGGCAAGCCCGCGCGGCGCGAGACGGATACCTGCGACACCTTCGTGGATTCGTCCTGGTACTATGCGCGCTTCTGTTCCCCGCGCGCCGAGGTGCCGGTGACCAAGGCCGCCGTCGACGCCTGGCTGCCGGTGGACCAGTATATCGGTGGCATCGAGCACGCGATCCTGCACCTGCTCTATTCGCGCTTCTTCTCCCGCGCGATGAAGGCGGCGGGGCATCTGACGGTCGAGGAGCCCTTCGCCGGGCTGTTCACCCAGGGGATGGTGCAGCACGAAAGCTACAAGGGCGCGGATGGGCGCTGGCTCTATCCGGAGGAGATCGATTTCTCCGCCGCGCCGGACGGCACGCGCACCGCGACGGTGAAGGGCGGCAACGAGCCCGTGACCATCGGGCGCGTCGAAGCCATGTCGAAGTCCAAGCGCAACACGGTCGATCCCGGCGCGATCATCGCGAAGTACGGGGCGGATACGGCACGCTGGTTCATCCTGTCGGACAACCCGCCCGACCGCGACATGGAATGGACGGAAAGCGGCGTTGCCGGCGCTTATCGCTTCACCCAGCGCGTCTTCCGCATGGTGGAGAACGCGCTGCCCGGCCTGCCGCCCGCCGGCACGGCCCCGGAAGACGAAGGCAAGGCGCTGCGCCGCGCCACGCACCGTACCATCGCAACCGTGACCGAGGCGCTCGAGACCTTCGCCTTCAATGTCGCGGTCGCGCGGCTGTATGAATTCGCCAATGCGATCGAGGCGGCGAAGGATGCACCCGGCGGGGCGAAGCGCGAAGCGCTCGAGATGCTCGCGCGGCTATCCGCGCCGATGATGCCGCATTTGGCCGAGGAATGCTGGGCCCTGCTGTGTCCCGGGCAGGCGGGGCTGGTCGCGCAGCTTCCCTGGCCGGAAGCGGATCCCGCACTGCTGAAGGCGGAAAGCGTGACGCTCGCCGTGCAGGTGCTGGGCAAGCTGCGCGCGACGATCGAGGTGCCGGTGGGCGCGAGCGAGGACGTCATCTTCGCCGCGGCCGAGGCCGAGGAGAACGTACAGCGTGCGATCGCCGGCAAGCCCATCCGCAAGCGCATCCATGTCCCCGGGAGGGTGGTGAACCTTGTCGTCTAGGCGCGCTTTCCTTGCCCTTCCGGCCTTGGCCCTGACGGGCTGCGGCTTTCGGCCCCTCTATGGCTCCCGCCCGGACAACCAGGCCACGGCCGGGCTGCAGGCCGTGCGCGTCGGCCTGATCAACGAACGCAACGGGCAGTTGCTGCGCCGCAACCTCGAGCAGCGGCTGGGTGGCGAGGGCGTCGCCGCGCGCTACGACCTGCGCGTCGGCCTGTCCTATGGCATCGAGGTCCAGGGCTTCGAGCGCGACGGCACGCCGAGCCGCGTGCGGATGACGGCCACGGCCAACTGGTTCCTCTACGACAATGGCGCGCCGCCACGCCTGGTCGGCAATGGCATGGTCCGCGCCTTCGACGCCTACAACGTGCCCGAGAACCAGTTCTTCGCCTCGGATACCTCGCGCGATGCGGCCGAGCGGCGGCTCGTGGACCAGCTGGCCAGCGACATCGTCCAGCGGCTGGCCGTGCGCTTCGAGGCCGGACCGCCCCAGGCGAGCTGAGCGGGCGGGATGGCGAAGCTCGACGCGCGGCGCCTGCAGGCCTTCCTGGCCGATCCCGGTGCGGCGCGGCTGGTCCTGATCTTCGGGGAAGATGGCGGCCTGGTCCGCGAACGCGGCGAGGCCCTGGCCCGGGCCGTGGCGGGCAACGATCCTTTCCAACTGGTCGACATCCCCCGCGAGGTCGCCGCCAAGGATGCCGGGTTGCTGGCAGCGGAGGCGGCCACCCCCGCACTGACCGGCGGGCGGCGCCTGGTGCGGGTGCGCGATGCGACGGATGGTCTCGCCAATGCGGCGAAGGCGGTGCTGGCCGGGCAGGGCCCGGGCATCGTGCTGCTGGAGGCAGGCTCACTGGACGGGCGCAAGGGCCTGCGCGCCGCCATGGAGAAAGCCGGTCCGGAAGCGGCGGTGATCGCCTGCTATGTCGAGGCAGGCGCGGCGCTGGAGGCTTCGATCAGCGGCTTCCTACGCGACTTCGGCGTGAGCGCCGAACCAGCGGCGCTGGGTTGGATGGCTGCTCGGCTCAGCGAGGACCGGCTGGTGATGCGGCGGGAGTGCGAGAAGCTCGCGCTCTATGTCGGCACCGGCGGGCGCGTGACCGAGGAGGATGCGCTGGCTTCGCTGTCCGAGGGCTCGGCGCTGGATCTGGACGCGGCATTGCTGGCGGCGACGGAAGGCGATGCCCCGCGCGCCGATGCCGCACTCGACGCGGCCTTCGCGGAAGGCGCCGCAGCGGTGCAGGTGGTGCGGGCAGCGCTGCGGCACGTGCAGCGGCTCGAAGTCGCGGCCGCGGCGGTGGCGCGTGGGGCGTCGGCAAAGGATGCGGTGGAGGGCTTGAGGCCGCCCGTGTTCTTCAAGTCCCGGCCGGCCTTTGAAAGGGCGGTACGACTGTGGCGCCCGGACACGCTGGCGGCGGCCGGAGCCGCACTGCTGGAGGCGGAACGGCTGACCAAGACGACGGGGATGCCGGATACGACAGTGGCACGCGCCGCCGTGATGGGGCTGGCGCGGGAAGCGGTGCGGGCGAGGCGGGGGTGAGGGCCGAAGGGGCCGTCTGATGGCTTGGGTGGGAACCGGAGGGGCGCTGCCCCTCCCGGACCACCTCGCCGGGTTCCCATCGGCAGTGCTGCGCAGCGTCGATGGGGTCCCCTGGCCACAGCGTGGCCCGGACCGCCGATACTTGGTGTCGGGCACAACGTCCGTGCCGAACCCTCGTGGCGCGCTTCGGGCGCAGGAGCGAGCTTCGGCAGCATTCTGCCCGTCGCGCACGGCGCCAGGTTGAGGTTTGCAAAGGCCTTTCGGCCTTTGCTGGGGTGGCTTGGAGGGGCAAAGCCCCTCCAATTCTACAGCGGAGGTGGCGGGGCGATCATTGGTGGGGCCGAGGCCGCCGGACCCCATTTCCTTGCTGCCAACGCCACGGACGCGGCGCCCCCTCGCTACGCCATATCTGGGTCGAGCAACCGCAGCACCCCGTCGAGCTGATCGAGGTCCCGGTAGTTGATGGTGAGCTGCCCGCCCTTGCCCGCGCTCTTGATCCCGATCTTCAGCCCGAGCCGTTCCGTCAACCGCCGTTCGAGCGAGGCGATATCCGGATCCTGTCGCACCGCGCGGCGCGTTGCCGGGTCGCGCGGCGTGGCTGCGGCCAGGGCTTCGGTCTGACGCACCGACAGGCCGCGCACCACCACCAAGCCGGCTAGGCGTTCGGGATCGTCCGCACCCAGCAGCGCGCGGGCATGGCCGGCGGACAGTGCGCCGCCGCGCAGCATGTCCCGTACCCGGGCCGGCAGGTTCAGCAGGCGCAGCGTGTTCGCGACGTGGCTGCGCGACTTGCCCACCGCTTGGCCAAGGCCTTCCTGCTTCAGGCCGAATTCGCTGACCAGGCGGGCATAGCCTTCGGCTTCCTCAAGGGCGTTGAGGTCCTCGCGCTGGAGGTTCTCGACGAGGCCGGCGGCCATGGCAGCGCGGTCGTCGAGCTCGCGGATGACCACGGGCACGTCGTGCAGCTTGGCCTGCTGGGCGGCGCGCCAGCGGCGCTCCCCGCCCAGGATCTGGAAGCGCCCAGGTGTGCCGGGCTTGGGGCGCACCAGGATGGGTTGCAGGATGCCGTGTTCCTGGATGGAGGCGGCGAGCTCGGCGAGTGCGGCGGGATCGGGCGTGCTGCGCGCCTGGAAGGGGCTCGGTTCCAGCGTTTCGATCGGCAGGGTGCGCGGGGCGCCCGAGGGCGTCGCGGCGGCGGCGGGTGGTGGCTGATTGTCGCCCATCAGGGCCGACAGGCCCATGCCGAGGCGCGTGGGCTTCTTCATGCGGCGGATTTCCGGGCGCGGCGTTCGCGCTTCAGCAGCTCTGCAGCGAGGTTCACATAGGCCTGCGCGCCGGCGGAACGGTGATCGTAGAGGATCACGGGCAGACCGTGGGAGGGCGCTTCGCTGATGCGGACATTGCGGGGGATGATGGTCGAATAGACCTTGTTCCCGAAGAAGGCGCGGACATCGGCCGCGACGAGTTCGGACAGGTTATTGCGCTTGTCGAACATGGTCAGGACGATGCCTTCCAGCTCGAGCTTGGGATTCAGCGCGCGCTTCACCCGTTCGACCGTGCGGGTGATCTGGGAGACGCCTTCGAGGGCGAAGAACTCCGTCTGCAGCGGGACCATCACGGAATCGGCGGCGACCAGGGCGTTGAGCGTCAGCAGGCCGAGGGATGGCGGGCAGTCGATGAGGACGATCTCGGTGCCATCGAGGTGATCCCGCTGGGTTTCGAGAGCGTCGCGCAGGCGGCGTTCGCGGTTCTCGAGGCCGACCAGTTCGATCTCCGCCCCGGCGAGTTCGGGATCGGCCGGCAGCAGGGTCAGGTTGGGGATCTTGGTGGGCCGGAGCAGGTCGCGCAGCGGCTTCTCGCCGGTCAGCAGGGCATAGGATCCGGCGCCCCGGTCCTGTCGCGCGATGCCGAGGCCGGTCGAGGCATTGCCCTGGGGGTCCATGTCGACCAGCAGCACGCGGCGTTTGGTGGCAAGCGCGGTGGCGAGGTTGATCGCCGTGGTGGTCTTGCCGACGCCGCCCTTCTGGTTGGCGAGGACGATGATGCGCGGGGAGGTGCGGTCAGGCGTCGCTGGCACGGCGGATCTCGCTCAGGCGAAGGATGGTGGCCTCGGGGTCCGTGCGGCTTTCGAACCGCTCGGCCGTGAAGTGCCAGCCCGTGGCGGCCTTCGTCAACTCCTGCTCGGCGGTCCGGCCTTTGGGCAGGATCGCGACACCGCCGGGGGCGAGGAATCGCTCGGCGAATCCGAGCAGAATGTCGAGCGGCGCGAGGGCACGGGCGGTGATGGCGGCGATCGGCGGCAGCTCGGCCTGTTCGATGCGCCGGGCATGGATCGTGACATGCGGCAGCTTCAGCGTGCCGGCCGCCTCGATAAGGAACGCGGCCTTGCGGCGATCCGATTCGATAAGGTGCACGGCACGGTCGGGCAATGCGGCGGCGATGACGATACCGGGCAGGCCACCGCCGGAGCCGAGATCGGCGACCGCCCCCTGGGCCGGCAACAGGGGGACGAGTTGCAGGCTGTCCGCGATATGGCGGTGGTCGAGCTCGGCTGCGGTCTTCGCCGAGACGAGGTTGATCGTGGCGTTCCAGCGCAGCAGCAGGTCGCGATAAGCCGCGAGCCTGGCGTCGCGGGCGTGGTCTGGCGCCAGCGTCGGGATCAGGTGTTTCACGTGGAACGTGCCCCGTCGCGCCGCAGGGCCACGGCAAGGGCGGCGATGGCGGCAGGTGTGATGCCGGGCAGCCGGCCGGCGGAGCCGAGGGTCGCGGGCCGGGCCGCGGCTAGGCGCTGGCGCATCTCGTTGGACAGGCCAGGGACCGCCGCGAAGTCGAGGGCTTCGGGGATCTGGGTGCGTTCCTCGCGTTCTAGCAGGCGCATCTCGGCTTCCTGGCGGCGCAGATAAGGGGCGTAGAGTGCCTCGGCCTCAAGCTGCGTCCGCAGGGCAGGGGAGAGGTCGCGCAGCCAGGGGAAGGCAGCCGCGACGGTGGCATCGTCCATCCCGGGCAAGGCCAGCACCTCGAGGACCGAGCGCCGCTTGCCGTCCTGGTTCACGGCGATCCCGGCAGCGGCCAGCGCGGCCGGGGTCGCACCATCGGTCTGGGCGCGGGCCAGGGCATCGGCGAGGGCGCTGGCGAAGGCGCGATGCCGGGCGGCGCGTTCGGGCCCGACGCAGCCCCAGGCGATACCCTTCTCCGTCAGACGTTGGCCGGCATTGTCGGCGCGGAGGATCAGACGATGCTCGGCGCGCGCGGTAAGCATGCGATAGGGCTCCGTCACCCCATGCAGGACCAGGTCGTCCACTAGCACGCCGGCATAGGCCTCGCTGCGCGTGAACACGCGACCCGGCTCGCCACCGGAAGCCCGCTGCGCGGCATTCAGCCCCGCCATCAGGCCCTGCGCAGCCGCCTCCTCATAGCCGGTGGTGCCGTTGATCTGCCCGGCCAGGAACAGCCGCGGCACGGCGCGGACCTCCAGCGCCGGAGTCAGCGCGCGGGGATCGACATGGTCGTATTCGATGGCATAGCCGGCACGCACGATGCGGGCGCGTTCCAGGCCCGGAATGGACGCAATCATCGCCCCCTGCACATCCTCGGGCAGGCTCGTGGAAATGCCGTTCGGATAGACCGTGTCGTCGTCCAGGCCCTCCGGCTCCAGGAAGATCTGGTGGCGTTCGCGTTCGGCGAAGCGCACCACCTTGTCCTCGATCGAGGGGCAGTAGCGCGGCCCCACCCCCTGGATGCGACCACCATAGACGGCGCTCTGGTGCAGGTTGGCGCGGATCAGCGCATGGGTCGCCGGCGTGGTCGCGGTGATGCCGCAGACCACCTGGCGGTTGGTGATGCGCTCCGTCATCCAGGACAGGGGCTCGGGGGGATCGTCGCCCGGCTGCGATTCCAGTTCATCCCAGGCGATCGTTCGGCCATCGAGGCGCGGCGGCGTGCCGGTCTTCAGCCGTGCGAGAGGCAGGCCCATCCGGGCGAAAGCCAGCGCCAGGCCGATAGCCGGCGCATCGCCGACGCGGCCGGCGGGAATGCGCTTCTCGCCGATATGGATCTCGCCGCGCAGAAAGGTCCCGGTCGTCACCACCAGCGCGCCACAGGCGAAGCGGCGACCATCGGCGGTCACCACCGCCGCGATGCTGCCGTCCCCGGCCAGGACGATATCCTCCGCCGCCGCGGCGAGGATTGTCAGCCCATTCTGCGCGTCGAGCAGCGCCTGCACGGCCTGCCGATAGAGCCGCCGGTCTGCCTGCGCCCGTGGGCCGCGCACCGCCGGGCCCTTCGAGCGGTTCAGCATCTTCACATGGATGGCCGCGGCATCGGCGGCACGGGCCATGATGCCGTCGAGCGCATCGACCTCCCGAACCAGGTGCCCTTTCCCCACCCCGCCGATCGCAGGATTGCAGGACATCTCGCCAAGGGTTTCGCGCTTGTGGGTGAGCAACAGCGTGCGGGCGCCGCACCGCGCAGCGGCCGCGGCGGCCTCGCAGCCGGCATGGCCACCGCCCACCACGATCACGTCGAAGGAACCGTTCATGGTCGGGGATATAGGGGAGAAGAGAAGAGCGGGGGAGAGAACTCCCCCGCGCCCCCTCCTTCTTCTGGAGTTCCGCCCTCGCAGGCGGTTGGCGCGGTCATTTGCCGATGCAGAAATCGGCGAAGACGATGTCCAGGATCTCTTCGACCCCGATGCGGCCGGTGAGGCGGCCCAGGGCACGCAGGGCCGCGCGCAGGGCTTCGGACGTCAATTCGGGCAGCGGGGCCGCTTCGGCTTCGGCCAGCCAGGCCACCGCATCGGTCAGGGCGGCCCGGTGGCGCGGCCGGGTCAGCAGGGCAGCGTCGCCCGGGCCGGCGAGCCGCGTCGCTGCCTCGGCCAGCCGGGCGCGCAATTCGTCTAACCCCTCTCCGCTCACCGCGGAGACCGGGAGGGGGGCGACGCCTCCGATCGCGGCGGGCGCCGGCGCCAGGTCGACCTTGTTCGCCAGCACCGGCGTTCGGGGTCGTATCCAGGCAAGGGTCTCGGCGTCGAGCGGCATCGTCGCGTCGAAGACGGTCAGCACCAGGTCGGCTTCCCCGGCGCGGTGCCGGGCCCGGCGGATGCCTTCCTGCTCGATCTCATCCGCGGCGTCGCGCAGGCCGGCGGTGTCGGCGATCGTGACGGGCACGCCGGCCAGGATCAGTCGGACCTCCACCACATCGCGGGTCGTTCCCGCGCGCGCCGAGACGATCGCGGCCTCCCGCCCCGCCAAGGCATTCAGCAGCGACGACTTCCCGGCATTCGGCGCACCCAGGATGGCGACCGTCAGCCCGTCGCGCAGGCGCTCGCCGCGCCCCCCATCTGCCAGATGCGCGGCGATCTCGGCCCGCAGCAGGCCAGCGCCCGCGCGTGCCTGCTCGTCCAGATCCGTCGGGAGGCCGTCTTCGGCAAACTCGATGGCCGCTTCCTGATGGGCCAGCAGCCGCGCCAGGCGGTTCGCCCAACCGCCATAGAGCGTGGCGAGGGCCCCATCGGCCTGGCGTAGTGCCTGGCGGCGCTGGGCCTCGGTTTCGGCGTCGATCAGGTCTGCGATGCCCTCGGCCGCTGTCAGGTCCAGGCGGCCATTGAGGAAGGCGCGGCGGGTGAACTCGCCGGGTTCCGCCGGCCGCGCGCCGAGTGCGGCGAGTGCGGTCCCGACCGCTGTGACCACGGCGGGGCCCCCGTGCAGGTGCAATTCGCCACTATCCTCCCCGGTGTAGGAACCCGGCCCCGGGAACCACAGCAGCAGCGCGTGGTCGAGTACCTCGCCGCTCCTGGGCGCGCGCAGGTGCCGCAGGCTGGCCATGCGCGCGGCCGGAAGCCGCCCGGCCAGGGCCGCCAGGATCCGCCCTGTTTGCGGACCTGACAGGCGCAGCACGGCAATCGCCGCGCGCCCGGCGCCGCTGGCCAGGGCAAAGATGGTGTCGCTCACCGTCATCACTGTTCCACGTGAAACATTCGCTACGAGGTTCGGGCGCTGCATGTAGCGGCGGATGCCGAGGCGTCCAACCCGCCCGGACGCCATGCTTGACGCCACCCCGGTTCCGGGTGTCTGTCGCGGGGTCAGCCATGCCACAGCTCTCATTCCATACCCCGCTGGGGGACCTGACCCTGTCCGAGGAAGACGGCGCCATCGTCGCCCTCGATTGGGGGCGCGGGCGCGACCAGGAGGATACGCCCCTCCTCAGGCGCGCGCGCGACCAGATCCAGGACTATTTCGACGGCACGCGAACCAGCTTCGATCTGCCGCTTGCGCCCCACGGCACTGCCTTCCAGCGCAAGGTGTGGGACGCCTTGTGCGCCATCCCTGCCGGCGAGACCCGGACCTATCGCGACATTGCGGAGGCGGTCGGATGTCGTGCGGCCCGGGCCATCGGTCAGGCCAATGGCGCCAACCCCATTCCGATCCTGATCCCCTGCCACCGGGTGGTGGCGGCGGATGGCTCCCTGGGCGGCTATTCGGGCGGCGACGGTGCGGTTACGAAGCGTTATCTCCTCGACCTCGAGCGCGCGGCGCCCGGGGTTCCCACCCTTTTCGCGGCCTCCCCCCGGGCCGCCCAGAGACGGACCCGCTCTTCATGACCCACGCCATCCGCATCCATGAAACCGGCGGCCCCGAGAAGCTGGTCTGGGAGGATATCCCCCTGCCGGCCCCGAAGCCGGGCGAGGCGCTGGTCCGCCACAAGGCCGTGGGGCTGAACTTCATCGACGTCTATTTCCGCACCGGCCTGTACAAGGCGCCCGCGCTGCCCGCGATCATCGGCATGGAGGCCTCCGGCGTCGTCGAGGCAGTGGGCGACGGCGTCACCGAGGTCGCTCCGGGCGATCGCGTCGCCTATGCCACTGCCCCGATCGGCGCCTATGCCGAGGCGCGCTGCATCAAGGCTGACCGCCTGGTGAAGCTGCCGGAGCCCATCGGCTTCGAAGAGGCCGCGGCGATGATGCTGCAAGGCATGACGGCCGCCTTCCTGATCAAGAAATGCTACCCGGTGCAGGCGGGCCAGACCGTCCTCGTCCATGCCGCGGCGGGCGGTGTCGGCCTCATCATGTGCCAGTGGCTCAAGCATCTCGGCTGCACTGTGATCGGCGTGGTCAGCACCGAGGAGAAGGCCGCCCTCGCCCGTGCGCATGGCGCCGAGCATGTCCTCCTCACCAGCGAGGACGTGCCGGCCAAGGTCAAGGCGATCACCGGCGGCGCGATGCTGCCGGTCGTCTTCGACAGCGTCGGCCGCGACAGCTTCATCACCTCGCTCGACTGCCTCGCGCCCTTCGGAATGCTGGTGTCCTACGGCAATGCCTCCGGCCCGGTGGCGGTGCCGGACCTCGGCATCCTCGCTGCGAAGGGCTCGCTCTACCTGACGCGGCCGACACTCGCGACCTACACCGCGAAGCGCGAGGACCTGATCGGCCGTGCCAACGACCTGTTCGAGGTGGTCGCCTCCGGCGCGGTGAAGATCCGGGTGAATCAGACCTTCGCCTTGAAGAATGCCGGCGATGCGCATCGGGCGCTCGAAGCGCGGCAGACGACTGGCAGCACGATCCTGCTGCCCTGAGGCAGCGCGGACTCGGTAGCGGCCTTGCCGCCCTCAGGCGGCCGCTGTGCCCTACGCAGGCCGTCGGCGCAGGTCCTAAGCGCTGATTGGAGGTCATCCCAGGGGCCCCGGTAATCATACCGATGGCTCTCCGTCCTGATCGGTGGAACCGAGAGGGGCTTTGCCCCTCTGTACGGACCGGAGACATCCCTGACGGGTGTTCGGAGA
>JAYSDS010000112.1:0-21849 GCA_041914265.1 Roseomonas sp. | reverse complement strand
CCCCCCCCCCCCCCCCCCCCCCCCCCCCCCCCCCCCCCCCCCCCCCCCCCCGCGACCGCGCCGCTCATCGCCGCGCCTCGAAATCGATGCGCGGATCCACCAGCGTGTAGGTGAAGTCCCCCACGATCTGCATGACCAGCCCGAGCAGCGTGAAGATGTAGAGCGTCGCGAACATCACCGGATAGTCGCGCCGGATCGCGCTCTCGAAGCCCAGCAGCCCGAGCCCGTCCAGCGAGAACACGATTTCCGTCAGCAGCGCGCCGGTGAACAGGATGCCGATGAAGGCCGCCGGAAATCCGGCGATGATCAGCAGCATCGCGTTGCGGAAGACGTGGCCGTACAGGATGCGGTTCTCGGTGTTGCCCTTCGCCCGCGCGGTGACGGTGTACTGCTTCCCGACTTCGTCGAGGAAGGCGTTCTTGGTCAGCATGGTCAGGCCAGCGAAGCCGCCGATGACCAGCGTCAGCGTCGGCAGCACCATGTGCCAGGCATAGTCGAGCGCGCGCTGGAAGAACGGCAGGGTATCCGCGCCGGGGCTCGCAAGCCCGCGCAGCGGGAACCACTGGAAGAAGGACCCGCCGGCAAAGAAGACCACGAGCAGGATGGCAAACAGGAAGCCCGGAATGGCGTAGCCCACCAGCACCACGCCCGATGTCGCAACGTCGAAGCGCGACCCGTCCCGCACCGCCTTGCGGATGCCGAGCGGGATCGAGACGATGTAGATGATCAGCGTGGACCAGAGGCCGAGGCTGATCGAGACGGGCATCTTCTCGAGGATCAGTTCGACGACCGGCCGATCGCGGAACAGCGAACGCCCGAAGTCGAAGCGGAGATAGCCCGACAACATCTCTAAGAAGCGCGTGCTCGCTGGCTTGTCGAAGCCGAAGGTGCGCTCGATCTCCGCGACGATGGTGGGGTCGAGACCCTGCGCACCGCGATACGACCCGACCGGGCCGTCACCGCCGCCCCCGCCACGCGGGCGGTTGGCGTTGCTGACCTCCCCGCCGCCCTCCCCGGTGATGCGACCGAGCGTCGATTGCCCCTGCCCGCGCAACTCCGCGATCATTTGCTCGACGGGCCCACCCGGGGCGAACTGCACGACGGCGAAGTTGATGATGATGATGCCGAGCAGCGTCGGCACCACCAGCAGCAGCCGGCGGATCAGATAGGCGCCCATCGCGCCCTCAGCCGCGACGCGCTTCGGCGAGCGCGCGTTCGCGCGCCGGGTCGATCCACCAGGCCGAGGGGAAGGACAGGCCGAAGCGCGGGTTGCGTTCCGGCCGGCCGAACTTGTCCCAGAAGGCGATACGGAAGTTGCGGCTGTGCCAGTGCGGGATGACGAAGTCGTGGTGCAGCAGCACGCGATCCAGCGCACGGGTGCGCGCGACCAGCTCGTCATAGTCCGGCGCGCCGATGACCAGCTCCACCAGCTCGTCGATCGCCGGGTTGGCGATGCCCGCGACGTTCTGGCTGCCATTCTCCCGCGCCTTGGCGGTGGTGAAGTAGTCGCGCTGCTCATTGCCGGGCGAGAAGCCCTGGCCCATCGAATCCACGGTCATGTCGTAGTCGAAGGCATCGATACGCACCTGGTACTGCGCGGGATCCACGGTGCGCACGCGCGCCGTGACACCGATGCGTTCCAGCCACTGCACATAGGGCAGCGCCACGCGCTCGAAGGTCGCGCCCTGCAGCAGGATCTCGAATTCGAAGGGCTGCCCTTGCGCGTTCACCAGCCGGCGGTCGCGCACCGTCCAGCCCGCCTGGCGCATCAGCGCGAGCGCCCGCCGCGCACCCTCGCGATTGTTGCCCGACCCGTCCGTGACCGGCAGCTTGTATTCCTCGGTGAAGACGCCGTCGGGGATGCGGCCGCGGAAATTCTCCAGGATCGCGCGCTCGCGCCCCTCCGGCAGCCCGCGCGAGGCGAAGTCGGAATTGGAGAAGTACGAGGCCGTCCGCGCATAGGCCCCATAGAACAGGTTGGCGTTCATCCATTCGAAGTCGAAGACCTCGATCAGCGCGCGGCGCACGCGGGCATCCTGGAACAGCGGACGACGCAGGTTCATCGCGAAGGACTGCATGCCCGTTGGGATCTCGTGCGGGATCTCCTCGCGCTTCACGAGGCCACGGCGGGCGGCCGGGAAGTCGTACCCCGTGGCCCAGTCACGCGCGACGTTCTCCATGCGGAAATCCACCTGGGCGGCCTTGAAGGCCTCGAAGGCAACGGTGGTATCGCGGAAATACTCGTAGCGCAGGGTGTCGATGTTGTTCAGCCCGCGCCGCACACCAAGATCCTTCGCCCAGTAGTCGTCGACGCGGCGATAGACGGTGTTGCGGTTGGCCTCGAACCGCTCCAGGCGATAGGCGCCGGACCCCAGCGGCACGTCGAGCGACGGGCGCGCGAAGTCCCGCCCCTCGAACCAATGCTTCGGCAGCACCGGCAGGTCGCCGAGGATCTGCGCCAGTTCCCGGTTGCCGGCGTCGCGGAAGCGGAAGGTGACGCGGCGCGGGTTCTCGGCCACCACCTCCGTCACATCGGCCCAGTAGGCGCGGTAGAAGGGCCGGCCCTGGGTGCGCAGCGCGTTGAAGCTGAAGACCACGTCATCCGCCGTGATCGGCTTGCCGTCATGCCAGCGGGCGATCTCGCGCAGGTTGAAGGTGACGCCCTTGCGATCGGCAGGCAGTTCCACCGTCTCGGCGATCAGCCCGTACTCGGCGGTCGCCTCGTCCGGATTGGACGCCATCAGGGAATCGTAGATCAGCGAGACGCCGAGATCGGCCGTGCCGCGCAGGATGAAGGGGTTGAAGCTGTCGAAGGAGCCGAGGCGCGCCAGCACCACTTCCCCACCCTTGAGCGCATTCGGATCGGCCCAGGGCCAATGCGGGAAGTCCGGCGGCAGGGCCGGTTCGGCCAGCAGCGACAGGGCGTGGGTGCGCACCACCTCCCCCGGCTTGTCGCCCCCGGCCGGGACCACGGCGCGGGCGCCGCGCGGCAAGACGGTCAGGCCAGCGGGAAGGGCGGCAACGGCGCCAAGCGCCAGGAGGCTGCGACGGTTCATGCCGGCAAGATGCGGGCTTCAGGCCCGCGCGGCAACGTCCGCGCGCTTACCGATCGGTGAGGAGACGCACCGCCTCATCCAGCATGGCCGGGTCGCCGACCGCAAGGATGCGGCCATCCGCCTCCGGCGTCAGCACCTCCCCGTTCCAGCCGGTCACGCGCCCCCCGGCACCCTCGACCACCGGAACGAGGGCTGCCCAGTCCCAGATCTTCATCGTGCATTCGGCGACGACATCGACCAGGCCGAGCGCCACCAGCCCATAGGAATAGCAATCCCCGCCCCAGGTCACGCGGCGGGCAGCGGCGCGCAGGCGCTCGAATCCGGGCCGGTCCTCGGGGGTGAACATGTCGGGGCTGGTGCAGGACAGTTCGGCGTCGGCGACCGTGGCGCAGGGGCGACAGGCGGCGGTCCCGGCGGGGCCGCGAAAGCGCGTCCGGCGTCCCTTCACCCCCACCCAGCGCTCGCCGGTCACAGGCTGGTCGATCACGCCGAGCACCGGTTCGCCCCGATGGAGCAGGCCGATCAGGCTGCCGAAGAGCGGCCGTCCGGTGACGAAGGCGCGCGTCCCGTCGATCGGGTCCACCACCCACACCCATTCGGCATCGGGGCGGTCGGCGCCATGCTCCTCCCCGATCACGCCGTGGTCGGGAAAGCGATCGGCGATCAGGGCACGAATCGCCTCCTCGGCTTCCTTGTCAGCCCGGGTCACGGGGCTCGCATCCCCCTTCGCCTCGACCAGCAGGGAGGAACGGAACAGCGGCCGGATCACCGCGCCGGCGGCATCCGCAGCTTCCTCGGCTGCCGTGATGAAGGGATAGCGGATCATGCGACGCTCTCCGATTGCCTGTCGGCCCGGTGCCTCTGCATCGGGCCGGGAGGCCGCGCCCGGACGATCAGTCGCGCCCGACGCGCCTGTGCAGGGCGCCCAAGCCGAGCCGCCGGATGGCGGCGCCGGCGTTGGTGGTCAAATGAACGCTGACAGATCGGACCATTCCATGGTCCGCCCCATCACGGCGCGGGTGCGTTCGGGGAGATCGACCGCAGATAGGCGATCAGGTTCGCACGCTGCTGGGTGTTGTTGAGCCCGGCATAGGACATGCGGTTGCCCGGCGCATAGGCGCGCGGGGAATGGACCCAGGCGTTGAGTTCTTCATAGGTCCAGGGCTTGTCGGCCATGCCGCGCAGCGCCGGGGAGTAGTTGAAGCCTTCCATATGCGCATGCTTCGCGCCGACGATGCCGTACAGGTTCGGCCCGACGGCCGCCCGGCCACCCTCGGTGAAGGTGTGGCAGGAAGCGCATTGCCGCTGGGCGATCTGCTGACCCGCCGCCACATCGGCATTGGCGAGCAGCGGCCCGATCGGGTCAAGCGCCGGCGCGGCGGCGGGCGTCGGCGCCGCACTCACCTCACCCGGCACGACCATGGCGGTGTGGTGCGGCACGGAGGGATGCACCAACAGCTTCCCGATCACCCCGGCCAAGCCGAAGGTGACACCGGCGGTCAGAATCGCCGCGACGATCTTGTTTCCTTCCAGGGAGGTCGCCATGCCGGTCGGGGCCCTTATGCTTCTTCGCCGCAATCATGCCTGCCGGGGCGCGTTTGCGCCACCCGCCGGCCTTGCCTAAAACGCGCGGGACCATAGTGCCCGCGTTTCCGCCAGACAAGCAGCCGGAGCCGTTCTCTTGCGCCCCATCGTTGTCATTCCGGCTCGCATGGCGGCAACCCGCCTGCCAGGCAAGCCGCTGGCCGACATCCACGGCCGCCCCATGATCGCCCATGTGCTCGACCGGGCGAAGGAAGCGGGAATCGGCCCCATCGCCGTTGCCGCCGGCGAAGCCGAGATCGTCGCGGCCGCTCGCGCCGCCGGCGCCGAGGCCGTGCTGGTGACCGAGGACGTGCCCTCCGGCACCGATCGCGTCCATCGCGCCATGGCCGTCCTCGACCCTGAAGGCCGTTACGATGTCGTGGTCAACCTGCAAGGGGATTTCCCGACCATCGAGCCGGAGACGCTGCGCGCCGTCCTCGATCCGCTTGCGGATCCTTCGGTCGATATCGGCACCCTGGTCTGCCCGATCGCCGATGAGGAGGAGGCCAACACCGCCTCCTTCGTCAAATGCGCCTGCGCCTTCCCCGGCGATGCCCGCGTCGCGCCGGCGCTCTACTTCTCCCGCCAGCCCATCCCCTGGGGCGATGGCCCGCGCTGGCACCATATCGGCGTCTATGCCTATCGCCGCGCGGCGCTGGAACGCTTCGTCACCCTGCCGGCCAGCCCGCTTGAGACGCGGGAGAAGCTCGAACAGCTCCGCGCCCTCGAAGACGGCATGCGCATCGCCGCGGCACGCGTCGATCACGGCCCCTTCGGCGTCGATACGCCTCATGACCTCGACCGCGCCCGGGCGCTGCTCGCGCACTGAACGGAACCCCCGATGACCGCCAAGACCATCGCCTTCCAGGGCCTCCTCGGCGCCTATTCCGATCTCGCCTGCCGCGCGGCCTATCCGGGCTGGGCGACGCTGCCCTGCCCTTCCTTCGAGGCGGCGATGGTCGCGCTGCGCGACGGGCGCAGCGAACTCGCCATGCTGCCCTGCGAGAACTCGCTCGCCGGCCGCGTGCCCGACATCCATCGGCTGCTGCCCGATTCGGGACTCTTCGTGGTGGGTGAGCATTTCCAGCGCGTCGAGCACTGCCTGCTGGCGCCCAAGGGCGCGAGCGTCGCAACCCTGAAGCGCGCCCACAGCCACCCCGTGGCGCTCGGCCAGGTGCTGCGCCTGCTGAAGGACCAGAACCTCCAGGCCGTGATCGAGGCCGACACCGCCGGCGCCGCGCATCTCGTCGCCGAACGCGGTGGCGTCGAGGACGCGGCCATCGCCTCGGAACTCGCCGCCGAGATCTATGGCCTCGAGATCCTCGCCAGGAACGTCGAGGACGAGGCCCACAACACCACCCGCTTCTACGTCATGGCGCGCGAGCCCCAGTACCCGCCGATCGACGCGCCGAACCCGGTCACCACCTTCGTCTTCCGGGTCCGTTCGGTGCCCGCGGCGCTCTACAAGGCGCTCGGCGGCTTCGCGACCAACGGCGTGAACATGACCAAGCTCGAATCCTACATGATCAACGGACGGTTCGAGGCGACGCAGTTCCTCTGCGACGTGGACGGGCACCCCGAGAGCCCCGCCCTGCAACGGGCCTTCGAGGAGCTGGCGTTCTTCTCGCGCGAGTTCCGGATCCTCGGAGCCTATCCGGCGCATCCGTACCGGCTGGAACAGGCAGCGGCGGCGGAGTGATCGAGGGCGCAGCCGCTGCTGCGCGCGAAGGGCCGGGCGGGCTCGCTGATTGTCCGGCCAGTTTCACGGTGGGCGTTGGAGGGACTTTTCCTCTCCAAGGCAATCCGTCCAATGGCCGGAAGGCCTTGCTAACTACCCGGCGGCTTCCGCTTCGATGTCAGCGGGGCTTTGCCCCTCCGACACCTCCCCAGCAAAGGCCGAAAGGCCTTTGCAAACCTCCACTTGGCGCCGGGCACCGCTGCCAGAATGGCGCCGAAAGACGCCCTTGCGCACGAAACGCGCCGCAAGGGTTCGGCATGGACGTCGTGTCCGGCACCAGGTCCCGGCGGTCCAGGCCACATTGTGGCCTGGCGGGGTGAGGTTTGGAGAGGGGCGGAGCCCTTCTCCCATATCCTGCCCTCAATCCCGCGGCAGTGACGCGATCGCGCTCTCGTACTCCGCCGCGTCGAAACCGACGATCAGCCTGTCGCCCAGCGCCAGCACCGGGCGCTTGATCATGGAAGGTTGCGCTTCCATCAGTGCCAGGGCGCGCGCTTCGGTCAGGCCTTCCTTCTGGTCGTCCGGCAGTTTGCGGAAGGTGGTGCCGCTGCGGTTCAGCAGCTTCTCCCACCCCACCTTCTTCGCCCAGGCCTTCAGCATCGAGCCATCGGCGCCCTTCGCCTTGTAGTCGTGGAAGTCGTGGGCGACGCCATGGCTTTCCAGCCAGGCGCGGGCCTTCTTCATCGTGTCGCAGTTCTTGATGCCATGGATGGTGATCGGCATGGGGCCTCCGGCGGTTCGCGTCGGGCGAGGCTACGCCGATTCGGCGTGTGGGGTCTCACGACAAGCGGGGAGGATCGACGTCCTCCCCGCTTGCAGGACTTATCGCTGCACGACCGCCAGCGAGTTGGCGAAGCTGTCCTCCACCACGCGGAACCAGGTCTGCTGTTCCAGGCGGTAGCGGTCCCACTGGGCGTGGATTTCCTTGAACCGCGCATTGCGGCTGCCGAGTTCCGCATAGAGTTCCTGCGTGGCCCGGTAGCACGCCGCGATGACGTCGCGCGGGAAGGCCTTGAGCTGCGTGCCCGAGGCGATGAGCCGCCGCAACGCCGGCGGGTTCAGCATGTCGTAGCGGCCGGTCATGTAGGCATAGCCCTCGCCGCAGGCGGTTTCGAGCGCCGCCTTGTAGGCGGGCGGCAGCCCTTCCCAGGCGCGCAGGTTCACCATCATGGTGATGGACGGGCCCGGCTCCCACCAGCCGGGGTAGTAGTAGTATTGCGCGACGCGGTTGAAGCCGAGCTTCTCGTCGTCATAGGGCCCTACCCACTCGGCGCCGTCGATCACGCCGCGTTCTAGCGCGGGATAGATATCGGCCCCGCCGAGCTGCTGCGCGATGGCACCGAGCTTCTGCAGCACGTCGCCCGCATAGCCCGCGATGCGGAACTTCAGGCCGCGCAGGTCATCGACGCTCTTGATCTCCTTGCGGAACCAGCCGCCCATCTGGGCGCCGGTATTCCCGCCGAGGATGCAGCGCACGCCCTGATCGGCGAAGACCGGCGCCATGAGCTGCGCCCCGCCGCCATCATGCCACCACGAATATTGCTGCCGGGCGTTCAGCCCGAAGGGCACGCAGGACCCCAGCGCCAGGGAAGGATCCTTGCCGGTATAGTAGTAGGGTGCGGACCAGCCGATCTCGACCGACCCCTGCCCCGCCGCATCGAGCACCTGGAGCGCCGGGACCAGCTCACCGGGCGCGAAGGGTTGGATCTGGAAGCCGCCTTCGGTGATCTCGTTCACCCGGCGGCAGATGTGTTCCTGCGTGCCGTAGAGCGTATCGAGCGACTTCGGAAAGCTGCCGGGACAACGCCAGCGGATCCGGGGTTGCGCATGGGCGACATGAGGTGCGGCGACGGTGGCGACAGCAGCCCCCGCAGCCCCGCTCGCGATGAAGCGGCGACGGTCCATTCTTGTGCTTCCTCCGATACCGGATAGGTCCGGCGATCGTCAGCATGCGGAACGGCGCGACGCCGCGCAACGTGGCGCATATTCATTATGACTATCTAATAATACGACGAAAGAGACCCGCCGCCGCGCCGGCCCGGCATGTCGGATGGCAGGCGGCGGCGCGGGGTGGCCGATCAGCCCTCCCCGCCCTCGGGGCCATAGAAGATCACCCAGGTCGCGAAGTCGGGCGAGAAGTCCTCGAAGCGGTGTTCCGCATGCGCCGGGACCCAGAGCAGGTCGCCGGGGCCGAAGGGCGCGCGGGTTCCGGCGCAGAAGAAGGTGCCGGTGCCTCGGACGACGACATAGGCCTCGTCGCGCGTATGGGGCGTCTGCGCGTCGGTGCCGCGGGGCGCATACCAGCGGGCCTCGAAGCTACCACGGCTGGCGATGTGCGCGGAGATCCGGCCTGGCTCCGGGGGCGCGGCGGCAGCGTCGCCGGCGGGGAAGACGAAGCGCGTCATCGGGCGATGTTGCGCGTCGAGCAGCCCCTGAGGCAAGCGCGCGCCGCGCTACCCTGGCGCCGGCAGCAGCCGGAGCACGGCCCCGATGAGGGCCCAGCGGCGGGTGACGTAGGCATGTTTGGCGCGCCGGCGGATGGCGCGCGCGATGCCCTCGGCCGCCCGGGCGGGCGAGGCCACCCAGAAGGGCCTGTCGGCCTTCATCATCGCCGTATCCACGAAACCGGGGCAGATTTCGGTGACCGTGATCGGCAGCTTGCGCGAGCGGGCCTTGTCACGCAGCCCGTCGAGATAGGTGGAGACGAAGGCCTTGGACGCGCTGTAGGCGGCGGCGTCGCCGCTTGCCCGCAGCTTGGCGACCGAGGAGATGCCGACCAGATGCCCATGCCCTCGGGCGAGGAAATGGGACATCGCGCCCTGCGCCACCGCCGCGAACCCCACCACGTTCACCGCGATGGTGTCGCGATCGGGCGCCCAGGACAGGTCCGGATTGAGCTCCCCGGTGCCGGCGCTGATCACGATCAGATCGGCACCACCGAGCTCGGCGAGGAAACGATCGAGCCGGTCGCGCGCATCCTCCGGCGCGGCCAGGTCCACGGCACAGTGGCGCGTATCGGGGCCGAGTTCCTCGGCCAGCGCCGCCAACCAGTCGGCGCGCCGCGCCATCAGGCCGAGATGCCAGCCATCGCCGGCCAATCGGCGCGCCAGGGCCTCCCCGACGCCAGACGATGCACCGATGATGACGGCACGACGGCCTTCTGCGGCGGCGGAGCCCGGAGCGGTCAGAAAGAGACGCGCCCAGCGGCGGCGAGGGCGAGCAGCAGCGACGCCACATGCGTCGATTGCTGCACGGCGCCTTCGCGGATGACCCGCAGCACCTCCGGCACGGGGATCAGCTCGACGGCGATCTCCTCGCCATTGTCGAAGTTCTGCGCGCCATCCGCATAGGCACCCAGGGCAAGCACGGTGTGCACGCGGTTGGTGTGCGTCGCGGGGTTGGGGCGCAGGCTCACCACATGGCGCCACTCGGTGGCGGCGTGGCCCGTCTCCTCGCGGAATTCGCGCCGGCCGGCGGCGATGGCGTCGGGGTCCGACGCATCCATCACCCCGCCGGGGAGTTCGAGATGCACCTCCCCCGCGCCATGCCGGTACTGGCGGTTCATCACCAGGCGATCATCGTCGGTCAGCGCGACGACATGCACCCAGTCGGCATATTCCAGCACATAGAACGGGTCGATCGCGTCGCCATTCGCGGCGACGCAACTATCGGCCCGCACGCGGATCCAGCGATCCGCCAGCACGATGCGGCTGGCGGTCACCGTCCAGGGCTTGAGGATGCTCATTCGGCCGCAATCTGATGGGCCTGCGCGTAAGCCTCAAGGGGCGCGCAGGAACACACCAGGTTGCGGTCGCCATAGACATTGTCGACGCGCTTCACCGGCGGCCAGTACTTGCGCGCCTTCACGAAGGGCAGCGGGAAGGCTGCTTCCTCGCGCGAGTAGGGATGCGGCCAGGTTTCCGCGGCGATCTCGGCCGCGGTGTGCGGCGCGTTCTTCAGCGGGTTGTCGGCCTTGTCCATGCGGCCCTGCTCGACCGCGCGGATCTCGGCGCGGATGGCGACCATCGCGTCGATGAAGCGATCCAGCTCGCCCTTCGGCTCGCTTTCGGTGGGTTCCACCATCAGCGTGCCGGCGACCGGCCAGGACATGGTCGGCGCGTGGAAGCCGTAGTCCTGCAGGCGCTTCGCGATGTCCTCGACCAGCACGCCGCCACCCTGCTGGAAGCCGCGGCAGTCGAGGATGCATTCATGCGCGACCATGCCGTTCATGCCGCGATAGAGCACCGGGAAATGCGCTTCCAGCCGCTTCGCGACGTAGTTCGCGTTGAGGATCGCGACCTGCGTGGCGCGCTTCAGCGCCTCGGCCCCCATCATGCGGATATAGGCATAGGAGATCGGCAGGATCGACGCCGAACCCCAGGGGGCCGCCGACACGACGATGTCCTTCGACCCACCGCAATCCACCACCGGATGGCCCGGCAGGAAGGGGGCGAGTTCCGCCGTCACGCCGATCGGCCCGACACCGGGCCCGCCGCCGCCATGCGGGATGCAGAAGGTCTTGTGCAGGTTCAGGTGGCAGACATCGGCGCCGATCGTCGCCGGCGAGGTCAGCCCCACCTGCGCGTTCATGTTGGCGCCGTCCATGTAGACCTTGCCGCCATGGGCGTGGATCAGGGTGCAGATCTCGCGGATCGTGCCCTCGAAGACGCCATGGGTGGACGGGTAGGTGATCATCAGCGCGGCGAGGTTCGCCGCGTGCTGTTCGGCCTTGGCCTTGAGATCGGCGATGTCCACCGACCCGTCGCGGTCGGTGCCGACCACCACCACGCGCATCCCCGCCATCGCGGCGGAGGCCGGGTTGGTGCCATGCGCCGAGGCCGGGATCAGGCAGATGTCGCGATGCGTATCGCCGCGCGACAGGTGCCAGCCGCGGATGGCGAGCAGTCCCGCATATTCCCCCTGGCTGCCGGCATTGGGCTGCAGCGAGACCGCCGCGAAACCGGTAATGCGGCAGAGCCAGTCCGACAGGCGGTCGGTCAATTCCCGGTAGCCCTTCGCCTGGTCGACCGGCGCGAAGGGGTGGATGACGGAGAAGCCGGGCAGCGTGACCGGCACCATCTCGGCCGTCGCGTTGAGCTTCATCGTGCAGGACCCCAGCGGGATCATGCTGCGGTTCAGCGCGACGTCCTTGTCTTCCAGCGCCTTCAGGTAGCGGAGCATCCCGTGCTCCGAATGATGCGCGTTGAAGACGGTGGCGGTGCAGAAGGCCGAGCCGCGTTCCAGCGCGGCGGGGATCCCGCCCGCGGTCTCGCCGGCCGCGGGCGGCGTGCCGGCCACCTCGGCAAAGACCCCGATGAGGGCGTCGAGATCCTCGCGCGTCACGGTCTCGTCCAGCGCGATGCCGACGGTGGTCGCGTCGATGCGGGCGAAGTTGAAGCCGCGCTTCACCGCCGTCGCCATCAGCGCATCGGCCTTGTCGCCGGCGTCGAGCGCCACGGTGTCGAAGAAGGCATCGTGCTTCGGCGCGAAGCCCGCGGCCTTGGCCGCGCCCGCGACCAGCGTGGCGAGCAGGTTCACCCGCTTCGCGATGCGCTTCAGCCCTTCCGGCCCATGCCACACGGCATAGAACCCGGCCATGACGGCGAGCAGCACCTGCGCGGTGCAGATGTTGGACGTCGCCTTCTCGCGGCGGATGTGCTGCTCGCGAGTCTGCAGCGCGAGGCGCATCGCCGGCGCGCCCGCCGCATCGACCGAGACGCCGACCAGACGGCCGGGCATCAGGCGCTTATGCGAATCCTTCACCGCCATGTAGCCGGCATGCGGCCCGCCATAGCCCATCGGCACGCCGAAACGCTGCGCGGAGCCCACCACGACATCGGCGCCCATCTCGCCCGGCGGCGTCAGCAGGCAGAGCGACAGCGGATCGGCCGCGACGATGGCGAGGCCACCGGCCGCATGCACCGCCGCGATCTCCGCGGTCAGGTCGCGCACCTGCCCGGTCGTGCCGGGATATTGCAGCACCAGCGCGAAGGGCTTCGCGGCGGTGACTTCCGCGATGACCGTGGCGACCGGGACGAACTTCACGGTGATGCCAAGCGGCGCGGCGCGCGTCGTCAGCACCGCCTTGGATTGCGGATGCAGGTCATCGGCCGCGAGCAGCAGGTCCGACTTGCCGCGCGTCGCGGCATGGGCGAGGTGCATCGCCTCGGCCACCGCCGTCGCCTCATCCAGCAGCGAGGCATTCGCCACATCGAGGCCGGTGAGGTCCGTGATCATCGTCTGGAAGTTCACCAGGGCTTCCAGGCGGCCCTGCGCGATCTCGGCCTGGTACGGCGTGTAGGCCGTGTACCAGCCGGGGTTCTCCAGCACGTTGCGGCGGATCACCAGCGGCAGATGCGTGCCGTGATAGCCCATGCCGATCAGCGACTTGATGTCGGCGCGGTTGCGCAGCGCCATGGCGCGCAGCTCGGCGAGCAGCTCGAGTTCCGTCGCCGGTTCCGGCAGCCCGGCCATGTCCATGCCGAGGATCGCGGCCGGTACGGTCTTCGCCGCCAGGTCATCGAGGCTCGACGCGCCGACGACCTTCAGCATCGCCGCGATCTCGGCATCGTTCGGGCCGATATGGCGCGGGGCGAAGGCGTCGCCCGCCTCCAGCGCCGCCAGCGTGTCGAGCGCGGTCATCAGAGCGTGTCCACGAAGGCCGCGTAGGCCGCTTCATCGAGCAACGCGGCGATCTCGCCGGCATCGGCGGGTTCGATCTTGAAGAACCAGCCATCCGTGGTCGGCGCGGCGTTGATCGTGCCGGGGTTGTCGGACAGGGCGGCATTCACCTCGACGATCTTGCCCGCGATCGGGGCATAGACGTCGGAGGCCGCCTTCACGCTTTCCACCACGGCGATGGATTCGCCCGCGGTCACCTCGCGGCCCACCTCGGGCAGGTCCACGAAGACCACGTCGCCCAGCGCGTTCTGCGCATGGTCGGTGATGCCGACGGTGGCGATGCCACCCTCGAGGCGTACCCATTCATGGTCCTTGGTGAATTTCGTCTCGGACATCGATGCCGATCCTTCAGCGGATGTAGCGGTGGGGAACGAAGGGCATGGGTGCGACGCGGGCGGGGATCGCCTTGCCGCGCACCATCAGGTCGAGGGCGGTGCCGTCCGCCGCGTGCTCGCGCGCGACATAGCCCATGGCCATGGGGCCGTTCAGCGAGGGGCCGAAGCCGCCCGACGTAATCTCGCCGATCGCCGCACCGCCGGACGCATGGATGGGGGTGTGGCCGCGCGCGGGCTGGCGCCCATCCGGCCGGATGCCGACGCGCAGACGCGCCGTGCCATCCGCCAGTTCCTGCGCGACCCGCGCGGCGCCGGGGAAGTCGCCCGCCATGCGGCGGCGCTTGCCGATGGTCCAGGTCAGCGCGGCCTCGACCGGGCTCGTCGTCTCGTCGATGTCGTTGCCGTAGAGGCAGAGCCCGGCTTCGAGCCGCAGCGAATCGCGCGCCCCGAGCCCCGCCGGCTGAACGCCTGGCAGCGCCAGAAGCGTGCGCGCGAAGCCTTCCGCGACATCGGCGGGCACCGAGATCTCGACCCCGTCCTCCCCGGTGTAGCCCGACCGCGAGACCAGCGCCGGCACGCCCGCGATGTTGAAGGACCCGACCCCCATGAAGCCGAGTTCCGCGATGCCCGGCGCGAGCGTCGCGATCGCCGCGACCGCCTGCGGCCCCTGCAGCGCGATCAGTGCGCGATCGGGCAGCGGCTTCAGCGTCACGCCGGCGGGCAGCACCGATTCGATATAGGGCAGGTCCACGTGCTTGCGGCTGGCATTCACCACCAGGAACAGCCGGTCACCCAGGTTGGCGACCATGAAGTCGTCCAGGATCCCGCCCTGTTCCGTGGTCAGCAGCCCGTATTTCTGCCGCCCCGGCTTGAGGATCTGCACATCCGCCGGGGTGACGCGTTCCAGCGCGGCGGCCGCGCCCTCGCCCACCAGCTCGGCCTGGCCCATGTGGGAGACGTCGAACAGCGCGGCGCCCGCCCGGCATTGCAGATGCTCGGCCATGATGCCGGCCGGGTATTGCACGGGCATGTCATAGCCCGCGAAGGGCACCATCTTGCCGCCCAGCTCGCGATGCAGGGCCGCCAGCGGCGTTTGGAGAAGCGAATCGGCCACGGATCCTCCCGCCGCATCCCGCGGCGTTTGGGGTTGCATACCGTGGCCCCCCTCTGTCCATGGACCTGAGAGATTCGGCGGGGGCGTTGCCTCGCCTTACTCCGTCGGTGCCGCAGCCTTTCGGCCACGGGCTTTCCAGAGGCCCCTTCCCCGCGCGGCCCTTTTGCCTGAGCGTTTCCGGGGGCCGGTTGCGCCTTCGGCGGGGGCTCTCGCCCCTCTCTCCCGCGCGGGATCTGCGGGGTGGCCCTTCCTGACAGATCGTCGGTTGCGGCGCAACGGCGTTGGCGGGTCCGGCGCCTCTTCCAGCGTCAGGCGATGGCCTGCCAGCCTTCGGTCACCCTGGGCGGCGCCCCGGCGAAGCGCCAACGGCACCCGGCCTGCGGCTGGTCGTGCCGCCGCGCGATCGGCAGCCCCGCCCAGGCACACATCAGCAGCGTTCCCGTCCCGCCATGCCCGACCAGCGCCAGGGTCCCGCCGCGATGCCCGGCCACGATCTCCGTCGCCGCGGCCACCACGCGGCGCTGGGCATCCACGGCGCGTTCCCAGCCTTCGACGCTGTCCCCGGGCCGGGCGAAGAAGGCATCGGCCAGCCGCTCGAATTCCGGCCTGGCGCGGTATCCGGTGCTGGAACGGTCCATCTCGGCGAGACCCGGATGCACCTGGACGGACAGGCCGAAGCGCGCGGCGAGGATGCCCGCGGCCTCGATCGCCTTCGCCTCGTCGCTGGCCCAGACCGCGCCGAGCCCGACGAGCACCGGGTCCGCCGCCAGGCGCCGCATGCGCGCGATTCCCTGGTCGGTGAGCACCCAGCGCGGCACCGGGATCGCCGGGTCGATCACCACCTCGGGGTGGGAGACGAAGATCCCCTCCCCTGTCACCGCGCGCCGCGGCGGCGATTCGCGTCGAGCTGCTCGCGCGTCAACTGAAAGGAGAGTCGAACGTTGTGATTTTCTACCATTCGCTCATCGGCAGGGAAGTTGAAGGCCACGCCGCGGCTCTGCACGCGCACCCGGTTCGCGTTGCCCTCGAAGGCGACGGGGGTGGTGAATTCGCGCCGGTCGATCACCTGCGAATCGTTGCCGTCCGTCACCGCGATGAACCAGGGCAGTGTTACCGTGCGCTCGCCGACCCCGGCTGGCCCGCGTTCCACGTCGAAGACGGCGGCCACCACGGCCCTGACCGAACGCCGCCGGTCCGTGTAGTCGCACTGCGCCTGGAAGCCGATCAGCCGCGCATCGGAGGTCATGGAGGCCAGGTCGGGAACCGCCCCCGGCCGGTATCGGGTGAGGTCCGCCCCGTCGGCCAGGATGGTGATGCGGGGGCATGGCGCCGGTGGGCTCGTCTCGTATCCGGTGGGCCCGCACCCCGCCAGGAGCACCATCGCCGCAACACCCGCCACCGCGTTCAGCCGCATCACCGCCACCTTTCCTGCCCCCTTTGATCCCGGGCGCCCCATCTATAGTGTGCCGCCCGCCCGGGACAGGCCGCAACCTGCCCCATCCGGAATCGAGATGACCGTCGACAAGCCCGCCCTTCATGTCCTGCTCGCCGGCCCGCGCGGCTTCTGCGCCGGCGTGGACCGCGCCGTGCGGATCGTCGAGGAGGCGCTGAAGCGCCACGGCGCGCCGGTCTATGTGCGGCACGAGATCGTGCACAACCGCTTCGTGGTCGAAGGGTTGGAACGGCTGGGCGCGGTCTTCGTGGATGAGTTGACGGAAGTTCCCGATGACGGGCAGCCGGTGGTCTTCTCCGCCCATGGCGTGCCGAAATCCGTCCCGGCCGAGGCGCGGCAGCGCGAGATGTACTTCCTCGACGCCACCTGCCCGCTGGTGAGCAAGGTGCATCGCGAGGCGGAACGCCACCATGCGCGCGGGCGCCACCTGCTGCTGATCGGCCATGAAGGCCACCCCGAGGTGATCGGCACCATGGGCCAGCTCCCCGATGGCGCGATGACGCTGATCGAGGATGCCGAGGCCGCGCGCCGCGTGACGCCGCCCGACGGCGTGGAGCTCACCTACACGACGCAGACCACCCTGTCGGTCGACGACACGGCGGAGATCGTCGCGATCCTGCGCGATCGCTTCCCCCATATCACCGAGCCGGCGAAGGAGAGCATCTGCTACGCCACCACCAACCGCCAGGCGGCGGTGAAGGCGGTGGCGGCGCGCAGCGACCTGGTGATCGTGGTCGGCGCGCCGAATTCGTCGAACTCCGTGCGGCTGCGCGAGGTGGCGCAGCGCGCCGGCGCGCAACGCGCGGTGATGGTGCAGCGGGGTGCCGAGCTGGACCCCGCGCTCGCCGATGGCTGCGCGACGGTGGGCATCACCGCCGGCGCCTCGGCGCCCGAAATACTTGTTCAGGAAGTGCTGGACCGGCTGCGCGAACGCTTCGCCGTCAGCATCGAGGATGTGACAGTGGCCACCGAGGACGTGATCTTCCGTATTCCCCCCATGCGCGCCCACGCCTGATGGCCGTCTATACCGAAGTGACGGATGAGGCGCTGCGCGCCTTCCTCTCCGACTATGCGATCGGCGAGCTGATCGCCTTCCGCGGCATCGCCGAGGGCGTGGAGAATTCCAACTACGCGCTGAAGACGGATAGCGGGGACTTCATCCTGACGCTGTACGAGAAGCGCGTGGACCCGACGGAACTGCCCTACTTCCTCGGGCTGATGGACCACATGGCGCGGAACGGTCTCGCCTGCCCCACGCCGGTGCATGCGCGGGACGGGCAAGCGCTGCGCAGCCTGTCCGGCCGCCCCGCGGCCATCGTCACCTTCCTGCCCGGCGTCTGGCCGCGCAAGGTGCGGCCCGAGCATTGCGCGCCGTTGGGCGAGGCGCTGGCGCGCATGCATCGCTCGGGCGAAGGCTTTGGCGTCCAGCGTCCGAATGCGCTGGGGGCCGACGGCTGGCCGCCGCTGCTGGAGGGCTGCCGCACGCGCGGGGACGAGGTGCAGCCCGGCCTGATCGCCGAGCTGGACATCGCGACGGCGAAGATCGTCGGCGCCTGGCCGGCGCTGGATGCCCTGCCGCGCGGGCACATCCATGCCGACCTGTTCCCCGACAACGTCTTCTTCCTGCCGGGCGAGGACGGGAAGCCGCGCGTCTCCGGCCTCATCGACTTCTACTTCGCCTGCACGGATTTCTACGCCTATGACATCGCGGTCTGCCTGAACGCCTGGTGCTTCGAGCCTGACTACTCGTTCAACGTCACCAAGGCGCGGTCGCTGCTGACGGCTTATGAGACCGTGCGTCCGCTGTGGGAGGTCGAACGTGCGACCTTGCCGATGCTCTGCCGCGGCGCGGCGCTGCGCTTCCTGCTGACGCGGCTCTATGACTGGACGCACACGCCGGAAGGCGCGCTGGTCACGCGCAAGGATCCGCTCGAATATCTGCGCAAGCTGCGCTTCTTCGCGCAGGCGGCCAGCCCGGGCGCGCTCGGGCTATGAGCGCCGATCCGCGACCGCTGGTCGAGATCTGGACCGATGGCGGCTGCAAGCCGAACCCCGGCCCCGGCGGCTGGGCCGCGATCCTGCGTTTCGGCGGGCATGAACGCGAATTGTCCGGCGGCGAGGCCGAGACGACGAACAACCGCATGGAGCTGACCGCGGCGATCATGGCGCTGGAGGCCTTGAAGAAGCCCTGCCAGGTCGCGCTGCACACGGACAGCGAGTATGTCCGCAACGGCATCAGCCGCTGGATCCATGGCTGGGTGCGCAGCAACTGGCGCAACGCGGCGAAGGAGCCGGTGAAGAACCTCGACCTGTGGCAGCGGCTGCTCGCCGCCGCCAAGCCGCATGAGGTGGACTGGCGCTGGGTGCGGGGCCATGCGGGCGACCCGATGAACGAACGGGCGGATACGCTGGCGACGGCAGCGCGGGACGCGGCGGCACGGGGTTGATTACCCGCAGTCGAATGCTGCGACCGCTGGCATCCGCTTCTACCGTGCCGTCGCCCGGCCGCCTTCGCGGCCTTGGAATGGGTCGGGGATCCTCGCCACCGCCATGATGCCGGGGATGCGGTTGCTCCGTTCCTGCGGCATGCGTTATATTCCATTCTATATGGCGCGCCGATCAGGCCACGGCGATGGCGCGCCACGGATGGACAGCTTCGCCCAGCCCCTCGAAGGGATCGCCCGGCGTGGTCCGGTGTGACGAGAAGGGGCTTGGATGACGAATGACCGGCCGCATGCGGCGACCTTCCTCATTGTCGGCGGCGGGGCCAGCGGCGTCCTGATGGCGGCGCATCTGCTCCGGCAGGCCGGCACGCAACGGGTCACGCTGTGCGAGCGCGCGGACCGCATCGCCGCCGGCATCGCCTATGGCACCGGGCAGCACGCCCACCTGCTGAACGTGCCGGCGGGGCGCATGAGTGCCCTGCCGGATCAGGCCGACCATTTCTACCAATGGCTGTCGAGGCAACCACCGACATCGGCGGGGCATGGCTGGTCGCCGGCCTCCTTCGCGCCCCGCCGCCTCTATCGCGACTACCTGCGCAGCCTGCTCGAACCGTACCTCCCGCCGCACGGGACGCCGGGCCGCCTCATCATCCGGCACGGCGAGATCGTCGCGCTGCGCGAGACGGCGCAAGGCGTCGAGGCGACGGCCGCCGATGGCGCGGTGCTCCACGCCGATGCGGCCATCCTCGCGCCGGGCAACGAGCCACCGCCACCACGCGAGGCGCCCTGGCATCGCCATGGCTGGCATGGCGATAGCACGGCGGACCTTCCACCCCACGCGACGGTCGGCATCATCGGCACCGGGCTGACCATGGTGGACACCGTCGTCTCCCTGCTGGAAGCGGGCCATGCCGGCCGCATCATCGCAGTGTCGCGCCGGGGCCTCCTGCCGCGGCCGCATGGCGCGATGGACACGCTGCCCGAAGCCGGCGCGGTACTCTCCCATGGCCGATCGGCGATCGCGGTGCTCCGCTGGATCCGGCGCCGCATCGCCGACCGGCCGGACAATTGGCGTGGCGTGATCGACGGGCTGCGCCCCCACACCCAGACCCTGTGGCATGCCTTGCCGGAAGCCGAGAAGCGCCGCGCCCTGCGGCACGCGCGCGCCTATTGGGATGTCCATCGCCACCGCATGGCGCCCGAGATCCACGCCCGGCTCGCCGCGGCGCAGGCTTCGGGTCAGCTCTCTGTAGTGGCTGCCCGGGTGTCTTCGGCAACGGAGGCCCAGGGGGCGATCACGCTGTGCCTTCGCCCGCGCGGCGCCTCGGCGGATGAGGCGCATTCCATCGCGCGCCTCATCGATTGCCGGGGCCTCGCCATGGAGCTGGACCGCACGCGCAACCCGCTGCTGCGGGCCCTGCGCGCCAGCGGCGCCATCAGGCCCGGCGCGGTCGGGCTTGGCATCGATGTCACGCCGGATGCCGCGACGCTCGACGCATCGGGCGCGCCGTCAGACCGGATCCACGCCATCGGGCCGATCACCGCGGGGACCTTCTGGGAGATCATCGCGATCCCCGACATTCGCGAGCAGGCGGCGCGCCTGGCGGAACGCCTGGCGGGCCACCGCCCGGCCGATTCGGTCCTTCGCATGGCGGCCGGCGCGCGCCGCTGAGGGGCGATCGGCGCGGACTTGACCCGACCATGCGCGCACCTAGTGTCCTGGGTCCCACGGGCTCCGTTCCGAGGCGACAAGCCTGTGTCGCCCGTGGCCTGTCTATCCAAGCCGTTCGCCGGACATCCGGCGGAGGCAGGACACTCGGCTCGGCAAGCACTCGGAAAGGCGATCGCGCGACATGACCTTGGCGATGGGTTGGGACGAATGGGCCGGCCACGACGCTGTCGGGCTGGCGGATCTGGTGCGTCAGGGACAGGTGAGCGCAGCCGAGTTGGCAGCACAGGCGGCCGCCGGCATCGCCCGGACCAACCCGGCCCTCAGCGCCGTCGTCGAGGTGTTCGAGGACGTGGTCGCCGACCCGCTGAAGGACGGCATGAATGCCGCCGGCGCCTTCGCCGGCGTGCCCTATCTGATGAAGGATCTCGGCCCGACGCTGAAGGGGCGGCTGCAGGAGATGGGCTCGCTGCTGATGCGCGGCAATCGCGCAACGGCGGACAGCTACCTCGCGGGGCGCATCCGGCAGGCCGGGCTCAACATCATGGGGCGCACGACGACACCGGAATTCGGCTGCTGCAGCTCGGCCGAGAATCCTGCCGTCTATGTCACGCGCAACCCCTGGAACACGGACTTCACGACCTGCGGCTCTTCCGCCGGCAGCGCGGCGATGGTCGCGGCGGGTGCGGTGCCCATCGCGCATGCCACGGATGGCGGCGGGTCCATCCGCATTCCCGCCGGGGTGAACGGCCTGATCGGGTTGAAGCCGTCGCGTGGGGTCTTCTCCATCGCGCCTCATGCCTCGGACCTCGCGGGCCTGGTCTCGATCCAGGGCTGTGTGACGCGCAGCGTGCGCGACACGGCGCTATTCGTGGATAGCTGCCGCGGCGGCGCACCCGGCGAGTTCATGCCCTATTGGACGGCGCCGGAGCCCTGTTCGACGCTGATCGAACGCGATCCCGGCCGGCTGCGCATCGCGTTGTCGCATGAATGGGGCGACTACCGCGCGACGCCGGAGCGCGTGGCGGCGCTGGAACAGGCAGGCCGCTTCCTCGAAGGCCTCGGCCATCATGTCGAGTGGGTGGTACCCGCGGTGGATTTCCACGCGGCCTTCGCCGCGCAGACCACCTGCTACATCAGCAATTTCGCGCAGACCGTCGCCAACCTGCTCGCCGCGCATGGGCTGGAACGGCCACCGGCCGATCTGGTCGAGCCCATCAACATCCGGATCTGGGAGGCCGGGCTCAATATCTCCTACAGCGAACGCGCGCGGATGCAGATGGCGTTCAACACCACCTCTCGCGCCTTCGGGGCCTTCTTCGAATCCTGGGATATCATCCTGACGCCGATCACCGCCCTGCCGACCCCGCGCATCGGCACGACGGAGTACCTGACGACCAGCGACAATCCCGATGTGCTCGACTGGTTCGCCAATCTCTGGCGCATCTTCGCCTATACGCCGCTCGCCAATCTCTGCGGCATTCCGGCGATCTCCATGCCCTTGGCCATGCAGGACAACGGCCTGCCGCTCGGCATCCAGGCGGTGGCGCGGCAGGCGAATGACGGGCTGCTGCTGCAGCTTGCCGCGCAGATCGAACGCGCGATCGGGGGGCGGTGGAACGACGGGCTGCGGCCCGCCGTGCATGTCGCGGCCGAGTGACGGCTGCGCGGCAATCCACCGGCTCATTCCGGAGGGGCCTCCTGATTGCATGGCTGCTTCCGCTGTGGGAGCGAGAGGGGCTTTGCCCCTCTCGAACTCTCCCCAGCAAAGGCCG
>JAYSDS010000111.1:0-21871 GCA_041914265.1 Roseomonas sp. | reverse complement strand
CCATCGGACGGTGCCGGCCTGCACCCCCACCCGGCCACCCATTCCAGGATACTGACGTGGGTGGCCGGGTGGGGGTGCGGGCCGGTGCCGATCCGGCGTGAGCGAAAACCGCTCCAGCCCGGTACGGAAGGGGGCAAGGCCCCTCCTGCGTTCCGCCTTACGCCAGGATCTCCGCCATGATCCTCGGCAATTCCCCCGGATGCGCCGCCACCGGCGCGCCATTGGCCATTTCAGCGGGTCCATAGCCCCAGCCCGCGAAGATGCAGGGCACGCCCGCGCCGGCCGCCGCCTGCACGTCGTTGCGGTGGTCGCCGATCATCACCGCGCCGGCGGCTTCCCCGCCCGCCGCGGCGAGCGTCGCGAGCAGATGCGCCGGGTCGGGCTTGCGCACCGGGAAGGAATCCCCCCCGCCCAGCGCCGCGAAATGCCCCGCCAGGCCCAGGTCATCCAGCAGCTTCCGGGCCGCTTCTTCCGGCTTGTTGGTGCAGACCGCCATGCGCCAGCCCGTCGCGGCGAGGCTGTCCAGCACCTCGGGGATGCCGGCGAAGGGCCGGGTCTGCTCGGAGGCAACGGCGGTATAGTCGGCGGTGAAGCGGTCGAGCGCCGCCTCGTCGAAGGGCCGGCCGCGTGCGGTCAGGGCCTTGCTGACGAGGGCGCGGACCCCGTCGCCGATCATGGCGATCACCTCGGGCCGGGTGAAGCCGGGCAGGCCGAGGCCAGCCATCAGCCGGTCCAGCGCGGCGTGGATGTCGGCGGCGCTGTCCACCAGCGTGCCATCGAGGTCGAAGACGGCGATCCTGTTCATGGCCCCCGCGTAAGCACCCTCGGCGGCCTCGGCAAGGGGCCGGCCTGTGCGCCGGGGCACTGCGACACATGTTGCAATGCGACTTGACCATCGCCGCGCTGGACGCGGCGCCGCGCGACTTGTTACCGGAAGGCATGTCCGCTGCCGCCATCATCCTCGCCGCGGGTCTCGGGACCCGCATGCGATCGACCAAGCCCAAGGTTCTGCATCCACTGGGGGGCAGGCCGATGATCCGCCACCTCCTGGCGGCGGTGGAGGCGCGTTTCGATCGCGTCGTGGTGGTGGTAGGCCCCGACATGCCGGAGCTGGAAGCCGCCGTCGCGCCGCATGAGGTCGCGGTGCAGCGCGAACGACTGGGCACGGCGCATGCGGCGCTGGCGGCGATGCCGATGCTCGGCGGCTATGCCGGGGATGTCGCGGTGCTCTATGGCGACAATCCGTTGATCACGGCCGGGACGATGGGGCGGCTGCTCGCCGCGCGGTCGGGGGCGGACCTGGTGCTCCTGGCCATGCGCCCGGCCGATCCGGCGAAGTATGGCCGCGTCGTCACCGGCCCGGACGGCCTGGTGGAACGCATCGTCGAATGGGCCGAGGCTGATGAGGCCGAACGCGCCATCGGGCTGTGCAATGCCGGGGTGGTCTGCGCGGCGTCCGGCGATCTCGCGCGCTGGCTGGCGGATGTGCGCAACGACAATGCGAAGGGCGAGTACTACCTCGGCGATGTCGTGGCGCTGGCGCGGGCCGAGGGGCGTCGGGTCGCCTTTGTCGAGGCGCCGGAATCCGAGCTGCGCGGCATCAACAGCAAGGCCGAGCTCGCCACCGCCGAGGCGGAGGTCCAGGCCGCGCTACGCCTCGCCGCGATGGAGGCGGGCGTGACCATGCTGGCGCCGGCGACGGTGCATCTGTGCCACGACACTGTCCTCGCACCCGATGTCGTGCTGGAACCCAACATCGTCTTCGGACCGGGCGTGACGGTGGAGACGGGCGTGGTGATCCGCGCCTTCAGCCATCTGGAAGGTGTCGCCGTGAAGCGCGATGCCATCATCGGCCCCTATGCGCGGCTGCGCCCCGGCACGGTGATCGAGCCGCACGCCCATGTCGGCAACTTCGTCGAGCTGAAGGCCGCGACGCTGGGCGAGGGCGCCAAGGCGAACCACCTGGCCTATCTGGGCGATGCGACGATCGGCGCCGGAGCGAATATCGGCGCGGGCACCATCACCTGCAACTATGACGGCGTGCACAAGCACCGCACGGAGATCGGGGAAGGCGCCTTCATCGGCTCCGACACCGCCCTCGTCGCGCCGGTGAAGGTGGGCGCGCGCGCCCTGGTCGGCGCGGGCAGCGTCATCACCACGAATGTGCCGGACGATGCTCTGGCGATCGCGCGCGGGCGGCAGGCCGTCTACGAAGGCCGCGGTTTCCAGGGCAAGAAGGCGAAGACCCCGTCCGATGACCGGAACGCCACAGGGCGCGCGGGTCTGAATCGGCCGGGCTCTCCGAAGGAGAAGATCTGATGTGCGGTATCGTCGGCGTCGTCGGGCGCGAGGCAGCCGCCCCGCGCATCCTCGAAGCCCTGCGACGGCTGGAATATCGCGGCTATGACAGCGCGGGCATCGCCACGCTGGTGAACGGCCACATCGATCGCCGCCGTGCCGAGGGCAAGCTCTCGAACCTCGCCCATGTGCTGGAAGCGAACCCGCTGCCGGGGACCACGGGCATCGGCCATACGCGCTGGGCGACCCATGGCGCGCCGACCGAGCGCAATGCCCATCCGCATGGCACGCCGCGCGTATCCGTGGTCCACAACGGCATCATCGAGAACCACGCCGAGCTGCGCGCCGAGCTGGAAGCCAAGGGCCACACCTTCGAGACCGAGACGGACACCGAGACCTTCGCTCGCCTGGTGGACCAGAACCTGATCGAAGGGCTGTCGCCGGAACAGGCCGCGGCCTCGGCGCTGCGCCGGGCCCATGGCGCCTATGCGCTGGCGATGATCTTCACCGGGCATCCGCGCACGCTGATCTGCGCGCGGCAGGGCGCCCCGCTCGCCGTCGGCTTCGGCGAGGAGGAGATGTTCGTGGGCTCGGACGCGTTGGCCCTGGCGCCGCTGACGCGCCGCATCGCCTATCTCGAAGAAGGCGACTGGGCGGTGGTGAACGGTGCCGGCGCGCAGTTCTACGACGCGCAGGACCGTCCGGTGGAACGGGCCATCCGCCTGACCGCCGTCTCCGGCGCCGCGACCGGCAAGGGCAATTATCGCCACTTCATGGAAAAGGAGCTGCACGAGCATCCGGTCGTGCTCGGCGACACGCTGACGCAGTATCTCGACCCGATGTCGCGCAGCGTCAGCCTGCCGGCGCTGCCCTTCGACCCGGTGGCGGTGCCGCGCCTGACCATCACGGCCTGCGGTTCCGCCTTCCTTGCGGGGCAGGTCGGGCGCTACTGGATCGAGCAGCTCGCACGCATTCCCGTCGATGCGGACGTCGCTTCCGAGTTCCGCTATCGCGAGCCGCCGCTGCCCGAGGGCGGGGCCGCGATCCTGGTCAGCCAGTCGGGCGAGACCGCCGACACCATGGCCGCGCTGCGCCTGCTGAAGCAGCAGGGGCAGAAGGTGCTCTCCGTGGTGAACGTGCCCGAGAGCAGCATGGCGCGCGAGAGCGACGGCGCCGTGCTGACCGTGGCCGGCCCCGAGATCGGCGTCGCCTCCACCAAGGCGTTCACGGCGCAGCTCGCGGTGCTGGCGTGCCTGGCCATCGGCTTCGGCCGCGCGCGGGGGACGCTGAGCGCGGAGCAGGAGGCGGAACTCACCGCCGCCCTGCTGGAAGTGCCCGCCAACGCCGCGCAGGTGCTGGAACAGGATGCCGAGATCCGCGCCATGGCCGCGGAGGTGACGAAGGCGCGCGATGTGCTCTTCCTCGGCCGCGGCACGCTTTTCCCGATCGCGATGGAAGGGGCGCTGAAGCTCAAGGAGATCAGCTACATCCACGCCGAAGGCTATGCGGCCGGCGAGATGAAGCACGGGCCCATCGCGCTGATCGATTCCGCGGTGCCGGTGATCTCGCTCTGTCCCTCAGGGCCGATGTTCGAGAAGACGGCGTCGAACCTGCAGGAAGCGGCAGCGCGCGGCGGGCGGATCATGGCATTCACCGATGATCTCGGCGCGATGAAGCTGCGCGGATTTGCCGAACGCGTCGTCGTCCTGCCGCGCGTGGGGGCGTTCTCGGCGCCGATCCTGCACGCGATCCCGGTGCAGCTTCTCGCCTATCATGTCGCGGTGCTGAAGGGGACGGATGTCGATCAGCCGCGGAACTTGGCGAAGTCCGTCACGGTTGAATGAAAGAGGTCGGGGGAAAGTATTCCCCCGAATCCCCCTTCTATTGTTGACCGTAGCGCTGTCGCCCTGGCGCGACGGCCGCAGTTTCTGGCAATAATGGGGTTCCAATTCGGTGTGCTCAAGCGCGGCATCAACGATGTCCGCCAGAGCCGAGGCGAGCAGCGCTCCCTCAACGAGTTTGCCTTTCAGTACAAAAATGTATTAATATTGACGTGACCGATAGCGCCCTCGATAGGCCTGCATTGATGAGCATTGAAAGTAAGCAGCTCGTCTATCGAATATTCGGCTCCGTCGAGAACGCTTGGGCAGATGGCTAGCGCTTGGCGCGGCGAGAAGGCAAGCACCCTCCTGAATAATTCGGCCCTTCCCTTGCGGCGCTTCGAGGCTGGCTGCATGCTAAGCACGAGACGCAAAGCATCGTCGCGGCGCAGGGCAATAGCCGCATCGTCTTTTAGCTCGGAGTTTTAGCGTGCCCGCATCAACTCAGCTATATGATCTCGATAAGGAACCGATACCAGAAATCTTGAATGGCCTCGCCGAGCACAGTGATCGAGAAGCGGCGATGGTGGGAGCTGCTCTTGTGGAAGCTTTATTGCGCAGGGCGATAAAGGCACGATTTGTCTCGGTGGACGACCATGATCGGGTTTTTGATCCAGGTCGTCCACTGAATTCTATGTATTCGATGACGTATATCGCGTATCTGTTGGGGATAATCCCCAAATCTTTAAGATCAGACATAGAAAAAATAGGAGAAATACGAAATAGATTCGCTCATGATTTTGGAAATTGGAAATTTGATATCGCCATTGATAAGTTTAATTTTCCTGAAAAATGTAAATCATTGAGGCTTCCTGATAATTACGAAGAAGTATTAAATTTCGTGACCAAAGGTAAATTTTCTGTGTCTGATGTTAATAATATTGATAAATGGGCGCTTGCTATTGTTGATGACTGTGGTTTCGTTGGCGCTTTCTCTCCTAATTTTTCGAGAGAGGGAATTCCTGCAGGGAAGGAGTGTAAATTTAGATTTCTTTCAACGATCTATTTATGTTGGGTGGTTTTTGTTGCGGACTATTGCGCTTTGAGTGCCTAATAAAGATCAGTGTCCGGTAGCCACTTTATCAAAGTTGACTTAGCGTCATCTATCCAACTTTGAGTAACGAATTCACGATCAACCGCTTCGATCATGTTGCGAATGATCTAACAAAATGCGCTAGCCTGTTTCGTCGTTTCTGTCACGTGCCACCTGCGATGCTAAGAATACGCTGGGTCCTCACCGCCTTGTCGCCCCATTTGCGCTGCCGAGGCAACGTGGATGGGTGCTGTCGGAAGGGCCGGGGCCGGGGAGGGGCAACGCCCATCCCCGGTCGTCCTCACTCAGGCTGGACCCCCAGCTCCCGCAGGATCCGCCCATAGGCCTCGTATTCCCGCTGCACCATGGCGGTGAACTCCGACCGCGACATGTAGTTCACGGGCACGCGCTGCGCGGCGGCGACGCGGCGGAAATTCGCATCCTCCACGCCGGTGCGGCAGGCCTCCTCCAGCCGCGCCATCACGGGTTCCGGCGTGCCGCGCGGCGCGTAGATCCCGACCTGGCTGAGCTGCTGCGCATCGATGCCCTGCTCGCGCGCCGTCGGCACATCCGGGTAATCCGGATGGCGGCGGGCGGAGAAGACCGCGATGAGCCGCACGCGATTGCCCTCGATGAGGCCGGTCGCGGAGGCCACGACGGCGGCGGAGAAGTCGATGCGTCCGGCGACGAGCTCATTCAGATGCGGCGGGTCGCCGCGGAACGGGATGTGGCTGAACTCCACCCCCGTCGCATTCGTCACCCGCACCACCGCAAGCTGCGGCAGCGAATTCGGGCCGGGGCTGCCGAAGGTCAACGACCGCGTGCGGCCTGCCGCGACCAGGGCGGGCAGGTCGCGGATATCGCTGTCGGCGCGGACCAGCAGGCCGATGATGTTCTCATTCGTCCCGCAGACCGGCGCGAAACTGTCCGGCCCGATGCCGAGGTTGCGCACCATGTGGGGCTGCACCGCGACCGGCGTGACGGGCGTGAGGCCGAGCGTGTAGCCGTCGGCGGCGCTCTGCGCGACGAAGCGCATGCCGACCACGCCCGATCCGCCATCGCGATTCACCACCACCACGGGCTGGCCCATCGTGCGGGTGAAGTGCTCGCCGAGCGCGCGGCCATAGGAATCCGACGCGCTGCCGGGCGCATAGGGCAGCACGATGGTGATCGGCCGATCGGGGAAGGTCTGCGCCGTCGCGGCAAGCGGCGCGAGCAGGCCGAGGGCGAGAAGAAGACGCTTCATGGCGATCACTCCTCGATGATCGCCACGGCACGGGTCCAGCCGGCGGAACCGCGATGCACCTTCACGGGGAAGCAGGCGACGGTGAAGCCGACGGGCGGCAATTGGTCGAGGTTGCTCAGCTTCTCGAGGTGGCAGTAGCCGATCTCGCGTCCGGCGCGATGGCCTTCCCAGATCAGCGCGACATCCCCGGTCTCCTGCACCTTCTTCTTGGTGAGCGAGAAGGGCGCATCCCAGGACCAGCCGTCCGTGCCGGTCACGCGCACGCCCTGTTCCAGCAGCCAGAGCGTCGCATCCTTGCCCATGCCGCAGCCGGAGTGGATGAAGTCGTCCTGCCCATACCGCGCGGCCGCGCTCGTGTTCACGACGACGATCTCGAGCGGCTTCAGCGTATGGCCGATGCGCTTCAGCTCCGCCTGAACATCCGCGGGTGTGGCGACATAGCCATGGTCGAAATGCCGAAAGTCGAGCTTCACGCCGGGCTGGAAGCACCAGTCGAGCGGCACCTCGTCGATCCGCCAGGACGGCTCGCCGCCCGGCACCGTGCGCTCGTTCATGCGCGAGAAGAAGTGGTAGGGCGCGTCGAGATGCGTGCCGTTATGCGTCGAGATGCGCACGCGCTCGACCGCCGCATATTCGCCTTCCGGCAGTTGATCGACGGAGATGCCGAATTCCTGCGCGATGGCGGGCGCGGTCATGTGGTGGTCGTGATACTCGATCTCGGGGAGCATGCGCGGCGGGTCGGACGCGATGCCGGCCTTCAGCGCGACCGAGATGTCGACGATTCTTCTTGCCATGGGACGTTTCCTGTTGGGGCGGAGATCAGTCGGGCCAGGCGATGGCGGGCAGCAGAACGCCGCGGCATTCGCCGAAGCCGATGGGCACGGCGCCAGACGCCTCGGCGCGGGCGCGGAAGACGATCTCGTCGCCGTCCTGGATCCATTTCCGCGTCTCGCCATTCGGCAGGGTGACGGGGCCGCCGAGGCCGATCTCGGCAAGGCAGGCGCAGGCCGTGTCTTCGGGACCGGAGACGGTGCCGCTGCCGAGCAGGTCGCCGGCGAGCAGGTTGCAGCCATTGGTGGCGTGGTGCGCGACCATCGTCGCCGCGGTCCAGTACATGCCGGCGAATTGCGTGTCGGTCAGCACGAAGGGTTCCGTGCCTTCCGCCCGCATGCGCGGCGTGACGATCGCGGCAGTCATGCGCACGGACAGCGCGCCATGGTTCCGGTTCCAGGCGCTGTCGAGATAGGGCAGGGCAGGCGGGTCCTGCACCGGCGCGGGCACTTCGAAGGGCGCGAGCGCCTCCGCCGTGATGATCCAGGGCGAGACGGAGGTGGACACGCTCTTGCCCAGGAAGGGCCCGAGCGGCGGCATCTCCCACCGCTGCACGTCGCGCACGGACCAGTCGTTCAGCAGCCCGTAGCCGAAGATGCGGTCGGGCGCGCGCGACATGGGCACGGGTTCGCCGATCGCGTTGTCCCCGGCGATCCAGATCGCCATTTCCAGCTCGTAGTCCATCGCCTGGGTCGGGCCGAAATGCATCGTCCCGTCCTGGCGCTGCCACTGGCCATGCGGGCGTGTGATCGGCTCGCCCGAGACGCGCAGCGACGAAGCGCGCGAGTGGTAGGCGACCGGCAATTGCCGGAAGGCCGGCGGCAGCGGGTTCTTCGGATCGCGCCGCACGCCGAGCCGCGCGCAATGGTCGTAGCTGGCCATGAAATCCGAGAAGTTGCGCACCGTGGTCGGCAGGTGGCTGCGTGCGGCCGCCATCGGCACCAGGAGGTCGGGCCGCGACGGCGCGCCGTCGGACAACAGCGCGGAGACCTCCGCGCGCAGCGCGGCCGAGGCCGCGCGTCCCTGCGTCATCAGCGGGCCGAGCGATTCCGCGCCGGCGACCTTCTGCGACACGAGCCCCGCCGCATGCGCTGCCTTCAGGTCGAGGATGGCATCGCCGATCGCCACGCCGCAGCGCGGCGCCGTGCCCTCGGTGCTGAACACGCCGAAGGGCAGGTTCTGCACGGGAAAATCGTGTCCTGGCTCGTTCGCCGAGGCGACCCAGCTCTTTCGCGCAGGGTCATGAGTGGCATCGCGCTGGGCCAATGGACGCTCCGTTTGCTCCCGAATGGCGTCGATCATGCGCCTGTTGATCGAGATGGCAACCCAAAATATATTTTCGCCATGGACATCGAACCCGCGACCGCCGTCGAGGCCGCGACCCATCGCCTGCGGGAGGAAATCGTCGCCGGCGCCCTGCCGCCCGATGCGCGATTGCGCCTGCGGGACCTGACGGCGCGCTTCGGCTATGGCGCCACGCCGCTGCGGGAGGCGCTGTCGCGCCTCGCCGCCGAGGGCTTCGTGGTCTTCGAGGGGCAGAAGGGCTTTTCCGTCCCGCCGGTCACGCGGGCGCATCTGGTCGACATCACGCGATCCCGGCAGATCGTGGAGCCGGAAGCGCTGCGTCTGGCCATGGAACAGGGCGATGCGGCCTGGGAGGACGGGATCGTCGCCAGCCTGTCGCTCTTGAAGCGGGAGGCGGAGCGGCATCGCGCCGACCCGGCCTGGCTCGATGTCTACGAAGCCAAGCATCACCGCTTTCATGCGGCGCTGATCGCCGCCTGCCCGCTGCTGTCGCTGCGCGCCTTCTGCGACGAGCTCTACATGCAGACCACGCGCTATCGCCGTCTGATGAAGAGCGCCACTGAGGATTGGGGCCGCATGGCGGCATCCCACCAGGCGCTGGCGGACAAGGTGCTGGCGCGCGACCTGGCAGCGATGCAGGCGCTGCGCGACCATATCGGGACCACGGCGACGCGGGTGCTCGCGATGCTGGGAGAGGCCCCGGCATCCTGACAGCGGGGCGATGCGGTCCTATCTTCCGGCCACACCCCGGAGGAAAGGGATCGCCATGCTCGACACCGCCGCCAAAGTTCCGCTGAAGGACCCCGATCTCTTCCGTCAGGCCAACTACATCGACGGGAAGTGGGTGCAGGCCGACAGCGGCAAGACGCTGTCCGTGCGCAACCCCGCCACGGGCGAGGTGATCGGCTCGGTCCCCGCCATGTCCGGCGCCGAGACGCGTCGCGCCATCGAGGCCGCGAACGCCGCCTGGCCGGCCTGGCGCGCCATGCTGGCGAAGGACCGCGCCGTCATCCTGCACAAGCTCGCGAAGCTGATGCATGAGAATGCGGACGATCTCGCGGCCATCATGACGGCCGAGCAGGGCAAGCCGCTCGCGGAGTCCAAGGGCGAGGTGGTCTACTCCGCCTCCTTCATCGAGTGGTTCGCCGATGAGGGCCGCCGGGTCTATGGCGAGACGATCCCGCAGAACGCCAAGGGCCGCCGCATCATCGTGACGAAGGAGCCGATCGGCGTCTTCGCGGCCATCACGCCCTGGAACTTCCCCTCCGCGATGATCACCCGCAAGGCCGGGCCCGGCTGGGCCGCCGGCTGCACGGGCGTGATCCGCCCCGCCTCGCAGACGCCGTTCAGCGCGCTGGCGATCGCCGTGCTCGCGGAACGTGCGGGCATGCCGGCGGGCGTGTGCAACGTCATCACCGGGCCGTCCGGCGAGACGGGCAAGGAACTCACCGCCAACCCGATCGTGCGCAAGTTGTCCTTCACGGGGTCGACCGAGGTCGGCCGCGTGCTGCTCGCGCAATGCGCCGCGACGATCAAGAAGACCTCGATGGAACTGGGCGGCAATGCGCCCTTCATCGTCTTCGACGATGCGGATCTCGACCAGGCGGTGCTCGGCGCGATGGCGTCGAAGTACCGCAACACCGGGCAGACCTGCGTCTGCGCCAACCGCATCCTGGTGCAGGACGGCGTCTACGACGCCTTCGCCGCCAAGCTGAAGACGGCCGTCGAGGGCCTGAAGGTCGGCAACGGCATGGAACCGGGGGTGACGCAGGGCCCGCTGATCAATGCGGAAGCCGTCACGAAGGTCGAGGAGCACATCGCCGATGCGCTCGCCAAGGGTGCCAAGGTCGTCACCGGCGGCAAGCGGCTGGGCAATACCGGCAATTTCTTCGAGCCGACGGTGCTCGCGAATGTCGCGCATGACGCGCTGATCTTCCGCGAGGAGACCTTCGGCCCGGTCGCGCCACTGTTCCGCTTCAAGACGGAGGAAGAGGCCATCCAGCTCGCCAACGACACGGAGTTCGGCCTCGCCTCCTACTTCTACGCCCGCGACGTCGGCCGCATCTTCCGCGTCGGCGAGGCGCTGGAATACGGCATCGTCGGCATCAACGAGGGCATCATCTCGACCGCCGAGGTGCCCTTCGGCGGCGTCAAGCAATCCGGCCTGGGGCGCGAGGGCAGCAGCCACGGCATCGAGGAATACCTCGAGATGAAGTACCTCGCCCTCGGCGGCATCGGGACGTGAAGGAGCCGATCTACCTCGAGGACCTGACCGTGGGCCGGCGCTTCACCGCCGGCCCGGTGACGGTCACCGAGGAGGAGATCATCGCCTTCGCCTCCCGCTACGATCCGCAGCCTTTCCACACGGATCCGGCGGCCGCGGCCAAGCATCCGCTGTTCCAGGGCCTGGCGGCGAGCGGGTGGCACACCGCCGCGCTGACCATGCCCCTGGTCGTCGAGGCCGCCGGCCATATCGCCGGCGGCATCATCGGCGGCGGCGGGGATCTGCAATGGCCGCGCCCGGTGCGACCGGGCGACAGCCTCTCCCTGGAGATCGAGGTGCTGGAGGCGACGCCCTCCCGTTCCCGGCCCGATCGCGGCTCGGCGCTGGTGCGCAACCGCACGCTGAACCAGAAGGGCGAGGAGGTTCAGGTCTTCACCGTCCGCATCGTCGTCCCGCGGAGGCCACAGCCATGAAGCTCGGCTATGTCATCCATTACGTGCCGGATGTCGCGGCGACCGTCGCCTTCTACACGGGCGCCTTCGGCTTCGCGCAGCGCTTCGCTGCCGATGACGGCAGCTATGCGGAGATGGAGACGGGCGCGACAACGCTCGCCTTCGCGGCGGAATCCCTGATCGACGAGCAGGGCGCGACCTTCCGCCGCACCCGTCCGGGCGAAACGCCGCCGGGGATGGAGATCGGGCTGGTCAGCGACGACGTCCGCGAGGCCTTCGCCAAGGCCGTCGCCGCCGGCGCCGTGCCCCTGTTGCCGCCCAAGGAGAAGCCCTGGGGCCAGACCGTCGGCTATGTCCGCGACCTCAATGGGGCGTTGGTCGAGATCTGCTCGCCGATGGGCTGATCGGGTCAGCGCCGGGCGGTGTCGCGGGCGGCATTGGCGCCCTGATGGCGCCGCCTGTCGGCATCGGCGCGAGCCAGGAACAACGCCTGCCAGCTTCCGCATCGCGACGCGCCGGTCGGCGGCACCGACGGCCACGCGGCGAGGGGCCGCTCGACCGCTTCGTCGGTTCGGGGCGCGTCACCCTGCCGGATCGGGCTCGAGGGATTCCCGCAGGCCATCGCGGTGCCCGGCAGGGCTGCGGCGATCATCGCGATTGCGGCCAGTGCGCGGAACATCCTGCCAACCCTCACGGTCCGGCGAAGACTAGTCGCCGGCATCGTGTCCGCGCAGCGAAATGCCGCACACGCCGGACGGGGATGGCCTGGCTGCCGCCGCATCCGCCCACGCGGTCGGGTCATGCACCCGGCCTGCCCCGAAGCGGCTCACCCGGGGTGGAACCGCTCTCGGCTTGTTTGAGCGAGCATCGTCACCCGCCCGGGCGATTCCAGCCGGACGGGATCTGCTCTAGGTGAGCGCGGCAGCGATCTCCGCCGCCACCTGCCGCAGCTCCGGCTCCGGCCGGGCCGCCAGCCGCTCCACCATGCCGCGGCGGAAGGCGTCATGGGCGATGCGTGCCGCCTCGCGGAACCAGGGGATGGCGTCCTCCATCCGTCCTTGCGCGGCGAGCAGTACGCCAAGGTTGAACTGCCCCCGGAAGTCGCCCCGTTCGGCCGAGGCAGCGTAGAGCAGCGCCGCACGCGCGGGGTCGCGGGGCACTACCCAGCCTTCCTCATGGAAGCGCGCGACCATGTTGATGGACTTCGCGTGCCCCTGCGCGGCGGCGGCGTGGTACCAGCGCAGCGCCTCCACGCGATCCTCCGCGATCCCGTCGCCGCGCAGGTACATGTTGGCGAGGTTGTATTGCCCCCAGTCGAGCCCTGCCTCAGCGGCGGCGCGGAACCAGCGAACCGCCTCGACATAATCGACTGGCGCACCCCAGCCATTCTCCAGGCACCGGCCGAGCATGTTCATCCCGAGCGGATCGCCCGCCGTCGCCGCGGCGCGGAACCACGCGACGGCGGAGACCGGATCGCGCCGGGCCCCGCCGATCGCATCGAGCAGATACTGCCCCCACAACGCCTGGGCGCGCGCCATGCCGAGCTTGGCGGCGGCTTCGATCCAGGGGGCGGCTTCCTCGGGCGGGGCGGCGAAGGCGGCGGCGAGCCGCTCGGGGCCCGCCTCGCGGATCATGCTGAAGGAGACCTGGGGCCGAGGCGGCCGCGCGGGCCGGGCGGGACGGCGGCGGAACATGGTACGGCGATAGCGCGTTTGAGATGCATTCGCAATTCGTTGCAGTTGGCAGAACGACCACCCCGACCGATATGCTGCGCTCGTGACACGGGAGTATGCGGCAGATGGCCGGCTATGATTTCGATCTCTTCGTCATCGGCGGCGGGTCGGGCGGCGTGCGCATGGGTCGCATCGCGGCGGGCCACGGCGCCCGCGTCGCGGTGGCCGAGGAGCGCTTCTGGGGCGGCACCTGCGTCAATGTCGGCTGCGTGCCCAAGAAGATCATGGTCAATGCCGCGGAATACGGCGCCTGGGCCGAGGATGCCGCCGCCTTCGGCTGGGACATGGAGGTCCATGGGCATGACTGGGCGAAGCTCGCCGCCGCGCGCGATGCGGAAGTCGCGCGGCTGTCGGGCATCTATGGCCGGCTGCTCGGCGGGGCGGGGGTGACCTCCTTCGACGCGCGCGCGACCTTCCTCGATGCCCATACGCTCGATGTCGGCGGCCAGCGCGTCACCGCCGAGCGCATCGTCATCGCGACCGGCGGCAAGCCGCAGCGGCTGGACATTCCCGGCGCGGAGCTGGGCCTGGTCTCGGACGACCTGTTCACCCTGAAGGCATTGCCGAAGCGCGCGGTCGTGCTGGGCTCGGGCTACATCGCGGTGGAATTCGCGACCATCCTGCGCGGCCTCGGCGCCGAGGTGGATCTCGTCTACCGCGCGCCCCTACCGCTGCGCGGCTTCGACGAGGATGTCCGCGCCGCGGCGGCGGAGGCGCTCGCCGCCCAGGGGATCCGCCTGAACCCGGACATCACCCCGACGCGCATCGCGCGCATGGGCGAGACGATGGTCGTCTCCCAGGGCGACATCTTCCTGCGCGAGGCCGATGCGGTGTTCTTCTGCACGGGCCGCACGCCGAACACGGCGGGGCTCGGGCTGGAGAAGGCGGGGGTGGAAGTCGCGCGCAGCGGCGCCATTCCCGTCGATGACGAACACCGCACCAATGTCCCGCACATCTATGCCATCGGTGACGTGATCGACCGGGTGAACCTGACGCCGATGGCAACGGCGGTCGGGCATGCGCTGGCGGATACGCTGTTCGGCAACAACCCGCGCAAGGTGTCCTATGAGGATGTGCCGACCGCGGTCTTCATGTCGCCGCCCATCGCGACGGTCGGCCTGACGGAAGCGCAGGCCGCCGAGCGCGGCCCCGTCGACATCTATGTCGCGCGCTTCACGCCGATGCGGCACACCATCAGCAAGCGCGAAGGACGCAAGACGCTGATGAAGCTGGTGGTCTGCCAGCACACGCAGAAGATCCTCGGCGCCCATATGCTGGGCGAGGATTCGGCCGAGATCATGCAGGGCATCGGCATCGCCGTCGTGATGGGCGCGACCAAGCAGGATTTCGACCGCACCATCGGCATCCATCCGACGGCGGCCGAGGAGTTCGTGACGCTGCGTACGCGCACCCGTGAAGCCGGTGTGCTGGCCGCGGCACAGTAGATGTCGCCCGCGGCACGGCTGGTCGTCCTGTTCGCCTCGGTGGGGCATTTCTGGCACCACGTCCTGACCGGGCTGTTCCTGACGCTGGCCGTGCTGCTCGAGGGCATCTGGCGGCGACCCTATGCCGAGATCATCAGCCTGTGGACGATCGGCGCGATGCTGATCGGCCTCGGCGCGCCGCTCGCCGGATGGCTCGCCGACCGCATCGGCCATGCGCGGATGATGGCGGTGTTCTACCTCGGCATCGGGGCGTCCTCCGTCGCGGCCGGGCTGGTGGCCGGGCCGTCGGAGATGGCAGTCGCGCTCGCTGCCGTCGGCCTGTTCGGCGCAATCTACCATCCTGTCGGCATGGCCTGGGTGTCGATGACCGCGCCGACGGCCATCCGCGGGCGGATCATAGGCTATCTCGGCATCTCCGGCAGCATCGGCGTCGCGCTGGCCGCCGTGATCGCCGGTGGGCTCGCGGCGGTCGGCGGGTGGCGGATGGCGATGATCATCCCCGGCGTGCTGACCATGCTCGGCGGCGCCTGGCTGGTGGCGGCGATCGCCGCCGGGCGCGTCGCGGGCGCGCCGGCCCATGCGGCCCCCGTGCCGGACGGTGCCGCGGCGGCGGATGAGGAACGCGCGCCCCTTGGCGTGCTGGTGGTGCTGGCGGTGACCTTTTCGCTGGGTTCCATCGTCTATGCCGCCTTCAGCACCGCTCTCCCCAAATGGTTCAGCGACAGCCTGGCGCTCGATGCGCAGGACGCGGCGCGGCTTGGGCTGATCGTCGGCGTCGCCCTGCTGATCGGCAGCGTCGGGCAGCTCGTCGGCGGGCGGCTGGCGGACCGGCTGCCGTTCCGGTGGCTCTATGCCGGCACCTTCCTGCTGAAGCTGGTGCCGCTCGCGCTCGCCGCGCTGCTGGGCGGGCCGGTTGCGGTGCTGCTCGCCGTGGTGATCGGCTTCACCTTCGACATGTCCGCGCCGGTCGAGAACCTGCTGCTCGCGCGCTATTCCTCGGGACGGCGCCGGGGGCTCGCCTTCGGGATCAAGTTCGCCATGGGATTCGCGGCGGCACCGATCGGTGTCGGGCTGGTCGCCTGGGCCTATGGGGAGGCCGGGGGCGGGGCGCCGCAGCTCTATGCGATCCTGGCCGGGCTGACGGGTGTGATGCTGGCGGCGGCCCTGCTGCTGCCGCCCGAGGCCGGTTCGTCGCGACCGGCCGCACCCGCAGCGGCGCCGGCGGAATAGGCCTCGGTCAGGAAGTCGAGCAGCCGGCGCAGCTTGGTCGGCATCATGCGCGTCGCCGGGAAGACCGCGTGCAGGGTCAGGTGCCGGAGTTCCCAGCCCGGAAGGACCTGGACCAGCCGGCCGTCGCGCAGCGCCTCGCAGACGATGAAGCTGGGCTGCAGGATGATGCCCTGGTCGGCGAGGGCCGCTGCCATCAGCGCGTCGCCGTTGTTCGCGGCGAGGTTCCCGCGCACCGGGACCGTCTGCCGCGCGCCATCCGCGGCGATCAGCGTCCAGCCCTGGCTCTGGCTGGAGAAGAGGTAGCGCAGGCAGTTGTGCCCCAGCAGATCCGCCGGTTCGCGCGGCGTGCCGTGGCGTTCCAGATAGGCCGGGGAGGCGCAGGGGATGATCGGGAAGCGCGCCAGCTTGCGCGAGGCGAGGTTGGGATCCGTCACCTCCCCGATGCGCAGCGCGAGGTCGTAGCCCTCGCCGATCAGGTCCACCTGGCGGTCGTTCAGCGTCAGCTCGACCTCAAGATCCGGATAGCGGTCGGAGAAGCGCGCCAGCACCGGCGCCAGGCTGTGCATGGTGAAGGAGACGGGGGCGTTGATCTTCAGGCTGCCGCGCAGGGAGGTGCGGAACTCCGCGGCCTGGTCCGCGGCATCCTGCAACTGATCGAGGGCGAGGCGCGCGCGTTCGAAGAAGGCGGTGCCGGCCTCGGTCAGGGTCTGGCTGCGCGTGGTGCGCTGGAGCAGTCGCACGCCAAGCCGCTGTTCAAGCCCCTGGATGTGCCGCCCGATGGCCACGCGCGACAGGCCCAGCGCCTTGGCTGCTGCCGCCTGGCTGCCGAGCTCCACGGTGCGGATGAAGGCGGTCAATCCGGTCAGGCGTTCCATGGGGTGTCATTGTATCGATAATCGGCACTATCTGTAAGCTTATCCCACGATTGTTCACTCTGCGGCGGAGAGCGATATCCCCGGCACCGACAGCACACCGGGAGTGACCAGGATGACCAACCCCATCAACCGCCGCGGGCTCGCGGGCCTGCTGGCCGCCGTGCCGACCCTGGTCGCCGCCGGCCGCGCGGCCGCTGACGCCACGCCGCAGCGCCCGGCCCCGGCCGTCGAGACCCGCAGCCTCGATGAACTGCACCGCGCCGCCATGGCCGAGGGCGGGCAGCTCACCGTCTATGCCGGTGGCGACGTCCCCAACGCCTATGCGGGATGGGAGAACGCGTTCAAGCAGCGCTTCCCCGGCATGCAGATCCGCATCTTCGCGGACCTGTCCAAGTATCACGATGCGCGCATCGACCTGCAGCTTGCCCGCGGGCGGCTGGAAGCGGATGTCGCCATGCTGCAGACCCTGCACGACTTCGACCGCTGGAAGCGGGAAGGCAAGCTGCTGGCCTACAAGCCGCTCGACTGGGACGTGCTGTGGCCCGACACGCGCGACCCCGAAGGCGCCTTCCATTCCATCGGCTTCTTCGCCTTCAGCAACACCGTCAATGTCAGCCAGATCCCGATGGAGCAGGCGCCGCGCGACGCGCTCGACTTCCTCGACCCGAAGCTGAAGGGCAAGCTCGTCCTCACCTATCCGCATGATGACGACGCGGTGCTGTTCCAGTTCGACCGCATCGTCGGCCTGCATGGCTGGGACTACATGGACAAGCTGATGGCGCAGGATGTGCTGTGGATCCGCGGCACCGTGCCCGCGCGCATCGCCGTGCAGCGCGGCGACCGCGCGGCGAGCTTCACCTCCTCCGGCCCGCTGGTGCACAACACCAGCACGCCGCTGCGCTTCCAGCTTCCCCGCAACGAGCCCTTCCTGAGCTGGCCGCAGACCGCCGCCATCCTCGCCGAGGCGCCGCACAAGGAAGCCGCGCGGCTGTTCCTGTCCTGGATGGCATCCCGCGACGCGACCATCGCGCGCACCGCGCAGTGGTCGGCGCGGCGCGACGTGGCCGGCCCGCAGGGTGTGAACCCGATCTGGTCCTACAACACCGCCCCGCTCGCCTTCCGCGGCTTCATGGCCGACCGCGCGCGCGTCGAGCGGCTGAAGACGCAGTTCGAGCACATCATCGGTCCCGCCCAGGGCCCGAACCCGACCGGGGTGAGCGGCGTCTATCTCCTCGGCGCCTGATCCCCGAAGGCGGGCCCCGGGTTTGGATCAGCCCGGTGCCCGCGACCCACCCCGCCTGCCGGAACCGCAGTCATGAACCTCCAGACGCCGCGTGAGCGGCTCTTCCTTCCCTTCCTCGCGCCCTTCTACGAGCTCTTCGCGCAGCCGCTCGCCTGGGTCGGCTTCCGCGTGCTGGTCGGCGGGCTGCTGGTCTATGAGGGCCTGCCCAAGATCATGGCGCCCTTCGGGCAATCCGGCTTCGTCGAGATGCTGGGTTTCTATCCGGGCTGGCTGTGGTCACCGCTGCTTGCGGCGATGCAGTTCTTCGGCGGGATCATGATCGCGGTGGGTCTGCTCACGCGGCCGGTCGCGCTCGCCAATGCCGTGATGCTCGCCGTCACCTTCTGGTTCCACTACAGCCGGCCCTATGGCGATGCCTTTCTGACCGAGGCGGGCCTCGAATTGCTGCGCAGCCAGGGGGCCGAGATCTTCACCCCCGCCGCGCTGCGGCGCCTGGCGGATGGTGGCGGTGCCTTCCTGCACCAGGTGCAGGGCAAGGCGGAGATGCTGTCCATCGTCTGGACTGGTGGCGCCGCCTTCTTCGCAGCCTTCGGCGGCGGGCCGCTGTCGGTGGATCGCGCGTTGATGCGCAAGGAGCTGTGAGAACCCTCTGGCGATGCCGGCACCAGCCCGCGCCCCTCGGCGCGTTCCCCAACAGGCCCTGACACGTGCGGCGGCCTTCCGTGTAGAACGACGACAAAGCCGGGAACCCTGACACCATGACCCTTCACCGAGGCGCCACGCGGCGCCGCACCCTGATGAGTCTCGCCGCCATGGCCAGTCTTCCCGCAGCGGCGGAGGCACAGACCGCCCCGCCCGACCTGCCCTTCGCCCTGCAGACGCCGATGCGCTGCGGGGCGGTGTCGCTGCGCGTGCGCGACCTCGATCGCGTCGCCGACTATTACCGCGCGCTGCTCGGCTTCGACGTGCTGGACCGGACGCGGGAGACGATCACGCTCGGTGCCGGCGGCGTGGCGCTGCTGCACCTGACCGCGCGGCCCGGCGCGCCCTTCGAGCCGCCCAACCAGGCCGGGCTGTTCCACACGGCCTTCCTCATGCCGACGCGCGTCGACCTCGCGCGCTGGGTCATGCATGTCGCGGCGGCGCGCATCCCGGTGACGGGCGCCTCTGATCATTCGGTCAGCGAGGCCATCTATCTCGACGACCCCGAGGGCAACGGCATCGAGGTCTACAGCGACCGCCCGCACGACCAGTGGCAATGGACCAACGGCGTGGTGACGATGGGCACCTATCGCCTCGATGTGGATTCGCTGGTCTCGCTCGCCCGTGGCGATGGCGGCCGCTACCAGGGCGCGCCGGCAGGGCTGCGCGTCGGCCATGTCCATCTGCGCGTGGGCGACATCCCGCGTGGGCGCGCCTTCTACCGCGACACGGTGGGCCTCGACCCGACGCGGGAAAGGGGAGGGGCCAGCTTCCTCTCCTCCGGCGGCTATCACCACCACGTCGCGATCAACACCTGGCAAAGCGCCGGCGCCCGCGCGCGCGACCCGCGCCAGACGGGGCTCGACTGGTTTTCGCTGAATGTTGCCGAGCCGGGGGCGATCGACGCGCAGGCGGCGCGGCTGGAAGCGGCCGGCGCGTCGGTGCGGCCGCTGGACGGCGGCGGCGTGGAAGCGGCGGATCCGTGGGGGACGAGGTTGCGGTTGGTGCCGGTGCGCGCGTGAGCGGGGGCGGGGTTTCGTCCCGTATGCGGGGCGCCTGTTCGTGCTGATGGTGATGGAGAGGGGCTCTGCCCCTCTCCAAACCTCACCCCGCCAAAGGCCGAAGGGCCTTTGGAAACCTCAACTTGGCACGCCGCACGCCTGTCAGAATGATTATCGAAGCCCGATTTTGCGCCCAATGGGCTGCTGTTCGGGGAAGAAGAACGGCTGTGGCGTCCGGCACCAGAAGACTGCGTTCCAAGTGCTCCAAGCACTTGGCGGGGTGGTTTGGAGGGGCGGCGCCCCTCCAGCGCCAACCCCGGAAGCAGGCCAGTAATCAGGAAGGCCTTTTGGCCTTTGCCGGGGCGCGAAGAACTCCGGGGCGGGGGCAAATCCCATCCCCGGCCCAGCGTCGGGTGTACGGGCTGGAGCTCCCTTCGGCATGTCGGCGGCCAGGCGGCGATTGCCGCCGCAAGGCCATGATCCGGCGCGGCGCCGAGCGCATCGGGCACGGCTCCCGTGCGAGCCTGCGGATCGCTGTCGTCCTGCGCCAACGGCCTGCGGGGACCTTGCCGTGATGTAGTCGGATGGGAGGCCGGCTCTTCCCATGGAGATCATGCTTCGCTTGCGCGCCGCCCGCAGGCGATGGCGCTTCATGCCGCGGGGCTTTCGGAGCGTGGTTTTTTCTTCGCGAAGAACGCCGCGAATGCCTCGCCGGCCGCGTCTTGCCGGCCGCGAAACCGTGCCGATCTTGCTCCCCAAGACCGATGCCGCGCGCATCCGTACAGGAGCATCCGATGCCCAATAAGCGTCGCCTTCACCTCGGCGCCTTCATGCGCCCCGTCACCATCCACACTGGCGCCTGGCGCTACCCGGGCGCCTGGCCCGATGCGAACTTTTCCTTTCCCAAGCTGAAGCAGCTCATCCGGAAGCTGGAGGCAGGCAAGTTCGACGCCTTCTTCATGGCCGACCACCTGGCGCTGCTGAACATGCCGATCGAGGCGCTGCGGCGCAGCCACACCGTCACCTCCTTCGATCCTCTGACGCTGCTGCCCGCGCTCGCCGCGGTGACGGAGCGCATCGGGCTGATCGCCACGGCCTCCACTACCTACAACGACGCCTATCATATCGCGCGGAAGTTCGCGTCGCTCGACCACATCTCGGAAGGCCGCGCGGGGTGGAATGTCGTCACCACCGCGAACCCCGACGCCGCGCAGAATTTCGGCCATGACGCGCACATGGCCCATGGCGAGCGCTACAAGCGCGCCCGCGAATTCTACGACGTCGTCACCGGGCTGTGGGACAGCTTTGCCGACGACGCCTTCATCCGCGACGCGGAGAGCGGCATCTTCTGGGACCCCGCGAAGATGCATGTGCTGAACCATGTCGGGCCGGAGCTGAGCGTGCGCGGGCCGCTCAACGTCGCGCGCCCGGTCCAGGGCTGGCCGGTCATCGTGCAGGCCGGCGCATCGGATGCCGGGCGGCAGCTCGCCGCCGAGACCGCCGAGATGGTCTTCGCCGCCGGCGGCCCGATCGCCGATGCGCAGGCCTTCTATGCCGATGTGAAGGCGCGCGCCGCGGCGGTCGGGCGCAACCCGGACCACATCAAGATCCTGCCCGGCGCGCTCGTTGTCGTCGGCAACACGGTGGAGGCGGCGAAGGCGAAGCGCGCGACGCTCGACAGCCTGGTGCATTACGAGAGCGCGATCGGCTCGCTCTCCATCGCGCTCGGCGTCGATGCGCGGGCCTTCGCCCCCGACGCCCCACTGCCCGACATCCCTGAGACCGAGCACAGCAAGAGCGGCCGCGAACGCGCCATCGCCATCGCGCGGCGCGAGAACCTGACGGTGCGGCAGCTCGCCCAGCGTCTCGGCGGCTATGGTGGGGCGGCGATCGTCGGCACGCCGCAGACCATCGCGGATGAGATGCAGGAATGGCTCGAAACGCGGGCCTGCGATGGGTTCAACGTGATGTTCCCCTTCGTGCCGGCGGGGCTCGACGAATTCGTGGACCAGGTGGTGCCGGAACTGCAGCGGCGGGGGATCTTCCGGACGGAGTACGAAGGCACGACGCTGCGCGAGCATCTGGGCCTGCCGCGGCCGGAGAACCGGTTCTTCGCGGTCGCGTCGCAGGCGGCGGAGTGAGGCCGGGGCGGTCCTGTCGCGTGGCGGCCACGTTCCGATGTGCCCAGGGTGCCGGAGGGGGGTTTGCTTCTCCCCGACGTTCACCTCACCAGGGGCCGAAAATCCTGACTGATTAGGTCACGGAATGGGAAGGGGGGGGGGGGGGGGCCCCCCCCCCCCCCCCCCCCCCCCCCCCCGGGGGGGGGGCGCCCCCCCCCCCCGCGGCGCGGCGGGCCCCGGGCGGCGGGCGCAG
>JAYSDS010000110.1:0-22127 GCA_041914265.1 Roseomonas sp. | reverse complement strand
CCTTTGCTGGGGAGGTGTCGGAGGGGCAAAGCCCCTCTGACATCCACAGCGCAAGTAACCGGGCAACCACGAAGGCCTTCCGGCCAACGGGATGGCTTGGGGGGGCAAAGCCGCTCCAAATCGGGCCCGGGCGCCTGAAAATCCGGCGCCCGGAGCGTGCCGGACGACAGGCCGCGCCGGCGGCCGTCAGCCCATGCGCGACCAAAGCTGCTGCGACAGCGTGCCGAGCCGGTCCTCGATGGCCATCATCGCATCCACCACCAGATCCTCGCGCCAGCGGCGGCCGAGGATCTGGACCCCGATCGGCTTCGGGCCCTCGGGAAACTCGCCGAGGCCCGCCGGCACCGTCCCCGCGGGCAGGCCGAGGTAGTTGCCGAGCGTCGACCAGAAGGCCTGGCCAATCGTCTCGCGAAGCCCCTCGGCCCCTTCGGCGTCGCGACCCGGCGCGTAGAAGGGCACCGGGAGGAAGGGCGAAAGGAAGAGCGGATACTCATCCATCAGCACCGACCATTGCCGCGCATAGAAGGTCCGGCGGGCGAGCATCTTCAGCATCTCCGGCATTTCCACCCGCGGCGTGCGGCGGTAATTCTGCTCGAAGACACCGACGATGGCGGGCGAGCCGTATTTCTCGATCTCCTCGGCCATCAGGTGATAGCTCTCGGTCATCAGCGCCGCGCGGCCCTCATAGGCGATCTCCCGCAGCGAGGGCGGCGCCACCTCCTCGACGACATAGCCGGCGTCGGCGAGTGCAGCCTTCGCGGCGAGCAATGCCTTCTCCACTTCCGGGTGCAGCGGCAGGTCGGGTGCCTCGAGGCTGAAACCCACCTTGATCGGCCCGTCGAGCGCCGGCCCCCGCCAGGGCAGCGGCACGTGGAAGGGGTCCCGCGCATCGGCCGCGATCATCGCCGGCATGGCGAGATGCAGGTCCCGCGCCGACCGGACCAGCAGCCCCTGGGCCGACATCTGCTGCGCGAGGATGCCGCGCTCCGCCGTCTGGGAGGGATTGTACACCGGCACCCGCTGGACGCCGGGCTTGACCGTGACCACGCCATTGCCCGCGGCAGGGAAGCGCAGCGAACCGCCAATGTCGTTGCCATGCGCGATCGCGCCAATCCCGGCCGCCACCGCCGAACCCGCACCGCCCGAAGACCCGCCGGGGCTGACATGCCGTCCCCAGGGATTCCAGGTGCGGCCGAACAGCGGGTTGTCGGTGTCGCAGCGCCGGGAGAACTCCGGAACATTGGTCCGCCCGATCACCACGGCGCCGGCATCGAGCAGATTCTTGACCAGCGGCGCATCGCCGGGCGCGACCAGGTCCTTGAAGGCGACCACGCCGTTCGAACTCGCCTCGCCTTCCTGGTCGATGTTGATCTTGATGGTGATCGGCACGCCATGCAGCGGAGCCTTCGGCGTGCCGGCGGCATCGAGCGCCCTGGCGCGTTCCAGCGCCGCAACCGAAAGGTCGGTGACCACGGCGTTGAGCGCGGGATTGACCGCATGCATCCGCTCAACCGAGGACTGGACCGCTTCGAGCGCGCTGACGTCGCCGGACTGGATCAATGCGCTCAGTTCAGAGGCAGAAAGTTGCCAGAGCGGACCAGTAACCATGGAGAACGACCTCTCTTCTCACAGCATCGAAGACCGATTGATGCAAGGAAGCACGCGAAGGACAACACGCTTCCTCGGGTCGGCAGGGTGGACCGTCGGGGACAGGTGACGCGCCGGGCTGGTCCAGCCCGGTCCGCTCGCGGATCCTTGGTGCGCGTTCGCCATGATTTGGCCCAGCGCGTCGTGTTCCCTCGACATTGTGGGTGGCGCATTCGTCCGCCTGCCTGGAAAGCCCGATGCCCGATCCTGACGCCCCCGCGCTGTCCGTCGTCGTCCCTGCCTATAACGAGCAGGAGGTGCTGCCCGAATTCCACCGCCGCCTGGCCGCGGCGCTGGACGGCATCGGCATGGCCTGGGAGGTCGTCTATGTGAATGACGGGTCCCGCGACACGACGCTCGCGGTGATGCTCGGCCTCCAGGCCGCGGATCCCCGCGTGGCGGTCGTCAACCTGTCGCGCAACTTCGGCAAGGAGATCGCGCTGACCGCGGGTCTCGACCATGCGCGCGGCGGCGAGGCCATCGTCGTCATCGACGCCGACCTGCAGGACCCCCCCGAGTTGATCCCGGCGCTGGTGACAACCTGGCGCGAGGGCTTCGACGTGGTCTACGCCCAGCGCAACACGCGCGAGGGCGAGACCTGGATGAAGAAGGCCACCGCCGCGGCCTTCTACCGCGTGATGCAGCGCCTCGGCGGCAAGGTGCAGCTTCCACCCGACACCGGCGACTTCCGCCTGATGTCCCGCCGCGCCATCGATGCACTGCTCAAGCTGCGGGAGCAGCATCGCTTCATGAAGGGCCTCTTCGCCTGGATCGGCTTCCCGGCCAAGGCCGTGCGCTACGACCGTGCCCCGCGCGCGGCCGGCGAAACGAAGTGGAACTACTGGAAGCTGTGGAACTTCTCGCTGGAGGGCATCACCTCCTTCACCGTCGCGCCGCTGAAGGCGGCGACCTATGTGGGACTGTTCACGGCGGTGGGCGCGGTCATCTACCTCGCGCAGTTGCTGGTCCGCACCGTCTTCTTCGGCAATCCCGTCGCCGGCTATCCCTCGCTGCTCGCCGTCGTGCTGTTCCTGGGCGGTGTGCAGATGATGATGCTGGGCATCATCGGGGAATATCTGGGGCGCATCTTCAACGAGACGAAGCAGCGGCCGCTGTATTTCACCGAACGCTATCTGCCGAGCCATGCCGCGAGGGAGGAACCCATGCGCCTCGAAGCCCGGCAGCCAAGGGCGCAAGCATCGTCCTGAACGGGCGGGGGGATTGGGGCGTTTGCCCCTTTCGATTCCACAGCGGAAGCAGCCCGGCATTCAGGAGAGCCTTTGCAAACCTCCTTCCGGCATTGCGCCAGCCTGTCGGAATGACGCCGAGACCCGCACTTGCGCACGACAAGGCGCTCGGAGAGTGCGTCCGATCTGTCGCGCCGTGCACCAGGAGATCGCGGTCCAGGATGCCCGGCATCCTGGCGGGAGGAGGCTCGGAGGAGGAGGGCAGAGCCCTCCTCCGATCTTCACCAGCGCAACCAGGCCAGTCGTCAGGAAGGCCTTTGGTCGGGAGAGACCCCCGCTACGGCCTGCGGCAGGCGAGCACCTCCCCCACCGCCTCGCAGCCCGCCTCCTCCCGCACGGCCCCGCGCGCCCCAGGCAGGATGATCCGCAGTTCCCCCGGCGCGAGCGGCCGCGCCATCGCCGCTTCATCCTCGCAACGCGGCCGTTCGCCGCGCCAGCGCGCGACATACATGGTGTTCGCCGGCACTGGCCGTTCGGCGGCCAGGCTCAGCACCTGCAACTGCCGCGCGTGATCACCGATGGTGTCGGGCTTTGACACGCAGGGCCAGGTGGGAAAGACCGAGACGGTTTCCGCCCCGGCCAGCAGCCGCCGCAGCGCCGGCGCATCCACGGTCCAGGGCGTGCGCACCGCGGCCCAATCGTGGATCGCCGCGCGATTCGGCGCGGCATCGATGAACTGCACCACGCCCAGCAGCAGCGCCGCCGCGGGCCCGATGCGGGGCAACCGCGCCAGCAGCGCGACGCAGCCGACCAGCAGCGCGGTGCCGACCGGCCAGAAGAAGCGGCCGGAGGCGCGGAACTGCTCCAGGAAACCCGGCGGCGTGCCGAGGTCCAACACGATCGCCGGCCCCAGCCCGATGCGGAAGGACACCGCGAGCAGCGTCAGCCCCAGCAGCACCAGCGCCAGGCCGGCATGACGCCGCAGCGCGCGGACCAATGCGCCCGGCGCCAGCACGGCCACGGCGACCAGGCCGAGCAGCAGACCGAGCCCGAGCCAGTTGTAGCCTTCCCAGCCGCCATGCCCGGTGGCGTCGATCTCAGTGCCGGCCAGGCCGCCGAGGAACCACGACCGCCACGGCCAGACCGGCGAGAGCAGGTTCAGCGCGAAGTCGCCATACCCGCCATCGCCCTGCGCACCGAGATAGCCGAATGCCGCCATGACCGTGCCGACAGCGCCGACGCAGGCGACGAGGCCGAGCCCCGCCACGAACCATCCGCGATCCCCGCGCAGCAGCAGCGTCGTCGGCGCCGCGGCGAGCAGCGCCAGCACCATCGCCGCGAGATAGGGATGCACCAGCAGCGTCCCGACCGCCGCGAGCACCGCCGCCCCCCACAGTGCGACCGATGGCGTGCGCACCAGCCGCAGATAGAGGCCGAGCGCGACCAGCAGCGTGAAATGCCCGGTCAGCGCCGCATGGCCATACCGATTGATGAAGGCCGGCATGGCCGAGGCGGCGAGCGCGATGGCCAGCGCCGGCAGGATGCGCCGCTCGCCCGTGCCGCGCAGGCACCACACCGCCGCGACGGGCTGCATCACCCAGGCCATGGCGTACCACAGGCCGATGCCGTGGAAGCCCTCGGGCAGGAGGGCGCGAATCGCCTTCAGCGGCAAGGCGAGCAGCGGGATGCCGTCGGCGAAGGCGATGTTCAGCCCCTCGGGCGGCAGCAGGTTCAGCACCAGCAGGGGCGGCCAGCGCCAGGCATCGCCGATGAAGTAGCGCTGCGCGATGGCGTGCTGCGCGGCATCGCCCTGCGGGGCCCAGGGCCCGCCCGCATGGGGGAAGAGGAAGTCGGCCGGAAAGATGGCGGCCACCAGCGCCACGCCGATCAGCAGCGCGGCGATGTAGGACAGAAGCGTCTCGGATCTGGGCGACAGGGGGCGCACTCCGCTCTCCGATCAGGCCCCGGCGCGACGATCCCGGGCGCGTGAAGAATGCCTTGGAAAACAATGGCTCCGAAGCGGATGCCGCGAAATCGTGTGAACTGCAACGGGCGCCCGGCGGGGGCATGACCCCCGAACCCCCTGAATAGGCTCAAAAAAAATCTCCTCACGGAAAGCGGCGCGCCACATTTGCGCCGCAACCAGGTCCCAAATCCGACAGCGCCAGGGGTCACTTTCCCAATCAACCCGAGGACTGGTCCGCCGTTCCCCCCATAGCGGGTCCGGCACCGGGTCCGAGGATCCCTTGGCCGTCGCCGGCCCCCGCCGGCGGTGGTGACATCCAGAAGGTTGCTGACACCGATGTCCAGCGTTCCGGTTGGTCCCCTCCCCCCCCAAGGCGCCGTCGCCGGCGTTGTCGCCGGCATTCGTCCGGTGGCCGGCTTCACCCCGCTCGCCAAGCGCGTGATGGACATCGCCATCGCCGCCGCCGCGCTGATCGTGGCAGGCCCCTTCTTCCTGGTCGTCTCGCTGATGGTGCGGGCCGATGGGGGTTCCGCCTTCTATGCGCATAAGCGCGTGGGCCGCGGCGGGCGGATCTTCGGCTGCCTCAAGTTCCGCTCGATGGTGGCGGACAGCCAGGCCCGACTCGAGGCGCTGCTCGCCGCGGACCCCGCGGCGCGCGAGGAGTGGGAAGCCACCCGCAAGCTGCGCAACGACCCGCGCATCACCCGGCTGGGCCGCTTCCTGCGCGCCACCTCGCTCGATGAGCTGCCGCAGCTCATCAACGTGCTGCGCGGCGACATGTCGATCGTCGGCCCGCGCCCGGTCACGGCCGATGAGCTCGACAGCTTCTATGGCGCCGCCGCCGCCCATTACCTGACGGTGCGCCCGGGCATCACCGGCCTGTGGCAGGTGTCGGGCCGGTCCGAGACCTCCTACGACCAGCGCGTCGCCCTCGACGTGGCCTATGTGTCGCAGCCCTCGCTGCTGGCCGACCTGCGCATTCTCCTCAAGACCCCCGTTGCGGTACTCTCCCGCCGCGGCGCCCACTGAGCAGCGGGCGAAACAAGGGTCCCATTCGATGACTGGCACGGCGTCCGAGGGCCCGGAAGACCGGGCCGGCGGACGCCGGCTCGTTTCCGGGGTGGTGTGGAACGCGCTGGGGCGCGGCATTCCCCTTCTCATCGCGCTGGGGATCACCCCGGTGCTGGTTCATCTGCTCGGCACGGATCGCTGGGGTCTGTTCACCCTCGCCCTCGCCATGGTCGGCATCTTCGGGGTGTTCGACCTCGGCCTCGGCATGGCGCTGACGCGGGCTGTGTCGGAGGCAATCGGCCATGGGCGCGGGCATGACGCGCCGGCGCTGGTGGGTGCGACGATCTGGGCGCTGCTCGGGCTTTCCTCGGTCATGGCCGGGCTCGCCTATGCCGCCATGCCGCTGCTGATCGGGCACGTGCTGATCGTCCCGCCGGGACTCGAGGCCGAGGCGCTCGCCGCCTTCCGCGTGCTGGCGCTGGCCGCCCCTCTCGTCGTGTTGAATGCGGCGCTGTGGGGCGTCCTCGCGGCCTGGCAGCGCTTCCGGGCGGCGAACCTCGTGAACATGCCGGTCAGCGTCTTCTATTACCTGGGCCCGGTGATCGCGCTGCTGCTGTGGAACAGCCTGGTGGGCGTGATGCTCGCTTTGGTCGCGGTGCGGCTGGCGAGCGGCATGGCCTATGCCGCGCTCGCCTGGCGCGACGTGCCGCGACTCGGGCTCGATCGGGCGCGATTCGCGCTGCTGAAGCCGCTGTTGCGCCAGGGCGGCTGGATGTCCCTGTCGGGCGCGCTGACGCAGATGCTGCTCTATGCCGACCGCTTCATCATCGGCGCGGTGATCGGGCTGACGGCGGTCGCCTTCTATGCCACACCGCTCGACCTCGTCATGCGCATGTGGATCCTGCCTGTCGCGGTGGCGCAGACGCTGCTGCCGGCCTACGCCTCCTCCTTCCGGACCGCTCCCGAGCACACCGCGCTGCTGATGCGGCGCGGGGCGCTGATCGTCGCGGGGCTGGTGCTTCCTGCCTGCCTGGTGCTGGTGGCCTTCGCCCATGGGCTGCTGTGGCTGTGGCTCGGCAATGCCTTCGCCGATGGCGGCGGGACGGTGCTGCGCATCCTCGGCGTGGGCATCTTCTTTTCCTGCCTGGCCTTCGTGCCCGGCACGCTGCTGGACGCTATCGGGCGGCCGGAAGTGCCGGCGACCTTCTCGCTGATCCAGGCAGCGATCTTCCTGCCACTCGGCGCCGCGCTGCTCTTCGTCATCGGCATCGAGGGCGCGGCCGTCGCCTGGGCGGCGCGCGCGGCAACCGATTGCGCCGGGCGCTTCCTGCTCGCCGCGCGCTTCTATCCGCCGGCCGCCGAGGCCGGGCGCGCGGTGCTGCCGCTGCTCGCCGCCTGTGGCGCGGGGCTCGCGTTGATGGCGGCGATGCCGGGTTATGTCGTGCCGATCCTGCTCGGCACCGTGACCTTCGGCGTGGCCCTCGCCATGGGTTGGCGCATCGCGCCGCAGGACGACCGCGCGGCGCTGCTGCGCCGGATGAGGCTCGCATGAACTTCGCGATCAACGGCCGCTACCTGACCCAGGGCATGACCGGCGTGCAGCGCTTCGCGACCGAGATCGTCGCCGCCGCCGACGCCCTCGCCGCGCGCGGCGAATGGCCGATCCTGCGCGTCCTGCACCCGCCCGGGGCGCGCGATGCCGGGCTGCGCGCGCTGCGCGCCGAAGCGGTGGGCGCGCGCAGCGGTCAGGCCTGGGAGCAGATCGACCTGCCGCGTGCGCTGCGCGGGGAGGTGCTGGTCAATCTCGGCAATACCGCGCCACTGCTCCTCAGCGCGCGCCAGGCCGTGGTGATCCACGATGCCGGCGCCTTCGACACGCCGGAATCCTATTCCCTCGCCTTCCGCACCTGGTATCGGCTCATGCAGCGGCGCCTCGCGCGCAGCGGCGCGATGATCCTGACCGTGTCGGAATTCTCCCGCGCGCGGATCCGCGCCGCGCTCGGCGTCGATGCCGGCGTCATCCCCGAAGGCGGCGAGCATGTGCTGCGCACGCCGGCCGATGGGGCGATCCTCGCGAAGCATGGCCTGGAGCCCACCCGCTTCGCGCTGGTGGTCGGCAATCCGGCCGCGCACAAGAACCTCGCCGCCCTCACGGCCGCCGCGGAGACGCTGGGGCGGCATGGGCTGACCCTCGCTGTCGCGGGCGCCGCCGACCCGGCCGTCTTCCGCGCCGGCGGCGGCGTGGCCGCGGAGAGTGCGAGGTTGCTCGGCCGCGTATCGGATGCCGAGCTGCGCGCGCTGTATGAGAACGCGCTCTGCCTGATCTTCCCCTCGCGCTACGAGGGTTTCGGCCTGCCGCCGCTGGAGGCGATGGTCTGCGGCTGCCCGGTGCTCGCCGCCCATGCCGGCGCCGTGCCCGAGGTCTGCGGCGAGGCCGCGCTGTGGTTCGACCCGGCGCAACCCGCCACCTTGCAGGGCGCCGTCACGCGGCTGGTCGGGGAAGACGGCCTGCGCGACGGCATGATCCGCGCCGGCCGCGAGCGGGCGCAGCGTTTCACCTGGGAGCGCGCCGCGCGGACGCTCCTCGCACTGATCGAGGGACACCGCGCATGAAGGTTGCGATCGTCCATGAATGGCTCGACTCCTATGCGGGGTCGGAGCGCGTGGTGGAACAGCTCATCGCCGAATGGCCGGATGCGGACCTGTTTGCCGTCTGCGACTTCATGCCGGAAAGCGAGCGCCACTTCCTGCGCGGCAAGCCGGTGACGACCACCTTCATCCAGCGGATGCCCTTCGCGCGGAAGCATTTCCGCAAGTTCCTCGGGCTGATGCCGCTGGCGATCGAGCAGCTCGACCTCTCGGGCTACGACCTGGTGCTGTCGTCGTCGCATGCCGTCGCGAAAGGCGTGCTGACAGGCCCGGGGCAGGTGCATGTCTGCTACGTGCACAGCCCGATGCGCTATGCCTGGGACCTCCAGCACCAGTATCTGCGCGAGGCCGGCATGGAGCATGGGCTGAAGGGTGCCTATACGCGGCATCTGCTGCACAAGCTGCGCCTCTGGGACCGCGCCAGCGCGCTGAACCCGGATGTGATCGTCGCGAACTCCACCTATATCGGCGAGCGCATCCGCAAGGCGTGGCGGCGCGACTCCGTCACCGTGCATCCGCCGGTGGATGTGGACCGCTTCGCGCTGCGCGAGGCGAAGGAGGACTACTTCCTCGTCGCCTCCCGCATGGTGCCCTACAAGCGCATCGAGCTGATCGCCGAGGCCTTCCGCCGCATGCCGGACCGCCGCCTGGTGGTGGTCGGCGACGGGCCGAACGCGCCGCAGGTCCGCGCCGCGGCGAATGGCGCACCCAACATCGAGCTGCGCGGCCGCGTCGGGAATGAGGAGCTGGTGCGCCTGACCCAATCCGCGCGCGCCTGCGTCTTCGCCGCCGAGGAGGATTTCGGCATCGCTACCGTCGAGGCCCAGGCCTGCGGCACACCCGTCATCGCCTTCGGCAAGGGCGGCGCGCGCGACATCGTCATCCCCGGCGAGACCGGCCTGTTCTTCGACGAGCAATCCGCCGAGGCGATCATCGCCGCCGTCCAGGGCTTCGACGCGCCGACCCTCGCGCCGGCCGCCTGCCGCGCCAATGCCGAGCGCTTCAGCCAGGCTGCCTTCCGCACCGCGATGCGCGGCGTCGTCACGGAGGCGATGCGATGAGGTTCTCCCTCGTCGTCGCGACCATCGGCCGCGACGCGGAAGTGACGGAACTGCTCGACAGCCTGGTCGCGCAGCGGCGCGGGGATGTCGAGGTGATCCTCGTCGATCAGAACGACGACGATCGCCTGGGTCCGATCGAGGCATCCTTCGCCTCGCGGATCGCGCTGCGCCGGCTGCGTTCCGCGGTCCGCGGCGCCAACCATGCCCGCAATCTCGGCCTGCGCCATGCGCGCGGGGACATCGTGACCTTCCCCGACGATGACTGCCTCTATCCGCCGGGCGTGCTGGACCAGGTGGACGCGGCCTTCGCCGCCGACCCGGCGCTGCATGTCCTGACCGGGCCGGCTGCCTCGCCCGCCGGCGGGCTGGGATCGGGCCGCTGGCGCACGGAGAGCGGGGCGATCGACCTCGCCAATGTCTGGACCAGCGTCATCGAGTTCAACATCTTCCTCCGCCGCGAGACGGCGTTGGCACTCGGTGGCTTCGACGAGGGCATGGGCCCCGGCAGCCCCTTCGGATCGGCCGAGGGTAACGACCTGGTATGCCGTGCGATGGCCCGGGGCCTCCCCGCCCGCTACGATGCCGATCTGCGCATCGTCCATCCCGACAAGCGGCTGTCCGACGTCGCGATCGAGCGCGCGGAACGGTATGGGCGCGGGCTCGGCTTCGCGCTGCGGCGCAACGGCGCGCCGGCGTCGACCTGCGCGAACTTCCTGATCCGGCCGCTCGGCGGCGTCGCGGCGAGCCTGCTGCGTGGGCGGATGCACAATGCCGGATACTACTGGATGACCTTCCGCGGCCGGCTCGCCGGCCTGCTGGCGCCCGAGGCGCGCAAGCCCGCGGCCATGGCGTCGCTGACCGAGCTGCGCTGATGCGCATCGCCATCGGCATCGCCACGCGCGGGCGCCCGGCCATCCTCGCCGGTGTGCTGCGCGACCTCGAGCGCCAGACGCGCCGTCCGGACCGCATCATCGTCTGCCATGTCACGCCGGATGACGTGACGGGCTGCGCCGGCGCCGAGTTCATCACCGCATCGGCCGGCCTGCCACGCCAGCGCAACGCCATCCTGGACGTCGCGTCCGATTGCGACGTGGTGCTGTTCCTCGATGACGACTTCCTCTGCGCGCCGGATTTCCTGGCGGTGACGGAAGCCGCCTTCGTCGCGCACCCCGACATGGTCGTGGCCACCGGCCTCGTCGTCGCGGATGGCGCGAAGGGGCCGGGCTATTCGCTGGAGGAAGGCGCGCGGCTGCTCGCCGCCGACAGGCCGCCGGCCGACAGCGCCACGGTCGAGACCGCCTTCAATGGCTATGGCTGCAACATGGCCTTCCGCATGGCCGCTGTCCGCGCGCACCATATCCGCGTGGATGAACGCTTGCCGCTCTACGCCTGGTACGAAGACATCGACGTCACGCGGCGCCTTGGCGAGCACGGGACGATCCTGCGGCTGCTCGGTGCGCGAGGGGTGCATCTGGGGTCAAAGTCGGGCCGCGTGAAGCAGCTTCGCCTTGGCTATTCGCAGGTGGTCAATCCCATCTACCTCGCGCGCAAGGGTTCCTTTCCCTGGAACCACGCGATCCCTTCGGCGGCGCGGCATTGCCTCGCGAACCTGGTGCGCTCCCTGAAGCCGGAGCCCTGGGCCGATCGCCGGGGCCGCTTCCGGGGCAACATGATCGGCCTGTGGGACCTGGTCCGCGGCCGCGCGGCACCGGAACGCATCCTCGACCTCTGACCGATCGGTCGGGGGGCTTCCCCATTCCCGTCCGCCGGGTGAACATGGCGCCGACCCAAGAGGAGGAAGCGGCGCCATGACGCTCGAACCCGGCCGCCCACGGCCGGAACCCACGCCCGAGACCAAGCATTTCTGGGATGGCACCCGGAACGGGAAGCTGCTGCTGCAACGCTGTGGCGACACCGGCCGCGCGTATTTCCCGCCGCGCCCGTTCAGCCCCTATACCGGCACCCGCAATGTCGAGGTGTTCGAAGCCTCGGGCCGCGCGACGCTGCATTCCTACGTCATCCACCACCGGCCCGTGCCCGGCTTCAAGCCGCCCTACGCCATCGCCGTGGTCGAGCTGGAAGAAGGCCCGCGCATGATGACGAACATCGTCGACTGCGCGCAGACGCCCGAGGCGCTGGTGCTCGACATGCCGCTCGAAGTCGCCTTCACCAAGATGGATGAGGAGATCACCCTCGCCCTGTTCCGTCCGGCGCCCGCGGCGGAGCCGCAAAACGCAAAAGCGGGAGCGTGACGCCATGACGATCAAGCCAGGCGAGATCGCCATCGTCGGCGCCGCGGAATCCACGCGCATCGGCACCGTGCCCGAGATGGCGCAGATCATGCTGCATGCGGATGCCGCGCTGAACGCGATGGCGGATGCGGGGCTGAAGCCGTCCGACATCGACGGCGTGGCCTGCGTCGGCCCGATGATGCCGCAACAGATCGCGCACTACCTCGGCATCACGCCGAAATGGGTGGATGGCACCGGCGTCGGCGGCTGTTCCTTCATGCTGCATGTCCGCCACGCGGCGGCCGCCATCCATGCGGGATACGCCAAGACGATCCTCATCACCCATGGGGAGAGCGGCAAGTCGCGGGTGAACGCCACGCCGCGTCCGCCGGAACCGCAGAGCCTGCAGGGCCAGTTCGAGATGCCCTTCGGCCCGATGGGCCCGCCGACGCTCTTCCCGATCCCCGTGCTGCGCTACATGAAGACCTATGGCGTGACGGATGAGCATTTCGCCAAGGTCGCCGTGGTTCAGCGCGAATGGGCGGGCAAGAATCCGCGCGCGGCCTTCCGCGATCCGATCACGATCGAGGACGTGCTGAATTCCCGCATGATCGCCTATCCCTTCCGGCTGCTGCAGTGCTGCCTGGTCACGGATGGCGGCGGCGCGCTGATCCTCACCTCCGCCGACCGGGCGAAGGATTTCCCGCAGAAGCCGGTCTACATCCTCGGCAGCGGTGAATCCGTCGAGACGACGATGGTCAGCCAGATGGAGGACTTCACCTCCTCCCGCGCGTTCCGCGTCGCGGGGCCGGAAGCCTTCCGCATGGCCGGGCTGAAGCATGACGACGTCGATCACCTGATGATCTACGACGCCTTCGCCCATCTGCCGCTGTACGGCCTGGAAGACCTCGGCTTCGTGAAGCGCGGCGAAGCGAAGGACTTCATCTGGGAAGGCAATACGCGCATCGGCGGCAAGCTGCCGATGAACACGAATGGCGGCGGCCTGTCCTACACCCACACCGGCATGTACGGCATGTTCGCCCTGCAGGAGAGCGTGCGCCAGGTGCGCGGCATCGCGCCCGCGCAGGTGCCGGACGTGACCATCAGCGTCTGCCACGGCGTCGGCGGGATGTTCTCCGCCTCCGGCACCGTCGTGCTGTCCAACGAGCGGCCATAAGGCCCCGCCTCCGGCCCCGCGGCCTATCGCGGGGCCGGCAACGATATCCATCGGGAGGAATGATCATGAACACGAAGCGTCGTGCCCTGCTGGCTGCGGGCGGTGCGCTGCTCGCCGCGCCCGCCATCGCGCAATCCGGCTTCCCCAACCGCCCCATCCGCCTGATCGTGCCCTGGCCGCCGGGCGGATCCACCGATGGGCAGTTGCGGTCGCTGGCCGATCTCGCGACGCGCCATCTCGGCCAGCCCGTGATCATCGAGAATCGCAGCGGCGTCTCCGGCACGCTCGCCGCGCAGATGATGGCGGCCGAGCAGCGCGGCGACGGCTACCTCGTCGGCCAGATGCCGATCACCGCCTTCCGCATGCCGATGATGACCTCGCGGCCCGGCTGGGACCCGATGAAGGACTTCACCTACGTCATCCACCTCACCGGCTACCTGTTCGGCGTGGTGGTGAAGGCCGACAGCCCCTGGCAGACCTGGCAGGAGTTCATGGCCTACGCCAAGGCCAATCCGGGCAAGGTCGCCTATGGCTCGCCCGGCGTCGGTTCGACGCTGCACATCACCATGGAGCGCATCGCCGCCGAGAACGGCATCGACTGGCTGCATGTGCCGTTCCGCGGCGGTGCGGACAACATCCAGGCGGTGCTGTCGGGCCAGACCCAGGCCAATGCAGATTCCACCGGCTGGGCGCCACTGGTCGAGGCCGGGCAGCTCCGCCTGCTCGTCACCTGGGGTGAGAACCGCGCCGCGCGCTTCCCCAACGTGCCGACGCTACGCGAGGTCGGGATCAACATCGTCTCGGCCTCGCCCTATGGCCTCGCCGGGCCGAAGGGCATGGACCCCGGCGTGGTGCGCGCGCTGCACGACGCCTTCAAGGCCGCGCTGATGGACCCAGCGCATGCCGAGGTGCTGGCCCGCTACGACATGCCCGTCATCTACAAGAACAGCGCGGATTACGCCGCCTATGTCGGGCAGGTGATGGAGGAAGAGGGGACGATGATCCGGCGGCTGAACCTGCGGATCAACTGACGGATATGGAGGGGGCATCGCCCCCTCCGGCCCGCCTTCACTCGCCCGCGGGCAGATCCACCTTCCCGGTGTGTAGCTGCAGCCGCGAGAATTCCGGCGCGTCCTGCCCCGCATCCTTGAAGGCCTGCTTCAGCGCCGCGATGTTCGGCGCGAGGATGCTCTCGCGATTGGCGCTGACCCAGTCGCGCGACTGCTGCGGCATGGCGAGCGACCCCTGGAAGCGCGGCATGACCCAGCGCGCGAAGAGCTCGAAGGACCGCCAGGTGGCCTCGCGATCCGCCCATTCATGGGCGCGGAACAGGATGCCGCCGGTGCCGCCATCGGTGAAGGAGAGCAACCGCTCGATGCCCGCGGCGATCGTCTCGGGCGATCCGACCAGCGTCGAGCCCTGCGCCAGCCCGTCGCGCAGCGGATCCTCCGAACGCATCGGCGGGCGGCCGAGCGTCTCGCTGAAATAGGTCAGCGTCTCCATCGCCTCGCCATGGCGCACCTCGCGCAGCGCGCGCTCGTCATCCTCGGCGCAATGCATGTTCACCACCAGGCGCCAGTTGCGGCGATCCATGGTCTTGCCGTGCTTCGCGGCTTCGGCTTCCGCCATGCGCCACTGATCGGCAAGCATCTTCGGCCCGCCATGCAGCCCGGCGCCGAGCGAGAGCAGCCCCACCCCATGCTTGCCCGCCGCCAGCGCGCCGGAAGGCGTGGTGGAGGAGGCGACGGTCACCGGGAAGCGCGGCTCCGACCACGGCGCCATGTGCAGCCGGGCGTCGCGCAGCGTGAACCAGTCGGTCTCCATGGTGACCGGTTCCTCGCAGGCGAGCAGCTTCATGATGGCGGTCAGCGATTCATCCATCCGCCGCCGCTGATGCGCGGGATCGATCCCCATCATGTAGGCGTCGGAGACCAGCGCCCCCGGCCCGCAGCCCAGGATGACACGACCCTTGGTCATGTGGTCGAGCTGCACGAAGCGCTGCGCGACCAGCAACGGGTGGTGATATGGCAGGCTGGTGACGCCCGAGGCCAAGGTGATGTGCCGCGTCTTCTCTGCCAGCGCGGCGATCATGATCTCCGGCGAGGCGATCAGTTCCCATCCGGCGGAATGGTGCTCGCCGATCCAGGCCTCGTCATAGCCGAGGGAATCGAGCCACTGGATCAGCGCCCCGTCGCGGTCCATCGCCAGCGTCGGATTGTCCCCCACGCGGTGGAAGGGGGCGAGGAAGATGCCGAAGCGCAGGCGTCGCGGAGCCATGGACCGTTCCTTCTGGTGGGGCTTCACATGGAGGGCGGATCGCCGGCGAGGAATTCCTCGCCGTCGTAATCGGCCTCGATGGGCAGGCGGAGATAGCGGCCTTCCGGCGTGTCGCGCTGGATCGGCAGGACGGTCACGACCGGCTTGGCGCGCGCGGCGGCGAAGGCCTCGGCCACCGAGTTGCTGCGCGCGAGCTTGGTCAGGTTCATCCGCGTCGGGAAGACGACCTTGCGCGTGCCGGCCTCGGCCGCGGCAAGCGCGTCGAGGGGGCGGATCCAGACGCTGTCCACGGCCTCCCCGCCGTCATGCACCGCATCCTGGTCGGACGGCGCGGCGGCGAGGAAGAAATGCGTGTCGAAGCGCTTCGGCACGGCGACGGGCGTGATCCAATGCGCGAAGGGCGCCAGCGCCGAAAGGTCCGGCACCAGCCCGCGCCCGGCGAGCATGGCCGCGAACTCGCCCTCCGCCGCCGCCGGCGAGCCGGGGGTCGCCAGCAGCACGCCGCATTCCTCCCAGGTCTCGCGGATCGCCGCGACATGGAAGGCGAGCGCGGGATCGCCGCCGGCCAGCACCGCATCGGCCGCCTCGACCCGGCCGCCGGGGAAGACCAACGCGCCCGAGGCGAAGTCGATCTGGTGGTGGCGCACCACCATGAAGACCTCGAGCCCCTGCGCCCCATCGCGCAGCAGCAGGACGGTGGAGGCAGGACGGGCAGGCGCGGGGGCGGACATGGACGCATTGCAGCGCGCCTTGCGCCTCGCGGCAAGGCGCGTTGACGCCGCGCGGCGCGCACCGCAGGCTTGCGGGAAAGACAATGGGAGGGTGGACATGGTGCAGCTCGCGCATTGGGCGCAGCAGGATCCGGGGAAGATCGCGGCGCATTTCCCCGATCTCGGCACCAGCATCAGCTTCGGGGCGCTCGACGCCCGGGCGAACCGCATCGCGCAATGGCTGATCGGCCTTGGCCTGCAGCCGGGCGACGGCATCGCCATGCTGCTCGATAACCGGCCGGAATTCCTCGAACTCGCCTTCGCCTGCCGGCGGGCGGGGCTCTACTACACGCCGCTGTCGGTGCACCTGCGACCGCAGGAAGTGGCCTATATGATGACCGACGCGGCGGCGAAGCTGATCGTCGTCTCGCCGGGCCTGGCGGAGCTCGCCGCCTCCCTGCTTCGCGAAGGCGTGACCGGGGATGCCCCGCGCTTCGCGCTCGGCGACGGCCTGCCCGGCTATGAGAGCTTCGAGGCCTCGGTCGCGGCCTATCCGGCGCCGGCCGCCCTGCCGGAGCGACCGATCGGTCGGGAGTTCCTCTATTCCTCCGGCACGACAGGGCTACCCAAGGGGATCAAGCGCCCGCTGGTGCCGTGGGACAAGCGCGATGCGCCGGAATGGGACATGACCTGGAAGACGCTCTACGGCTTCGGTCCGGACATGGTCTATCTCTCGCCGGCGCCGCTCTATCACGCCGCGCCGCATGCCTATGTGCGCCGCACCATCACGGAAGGCGGAACGGCGGTGATCATGGGCAAGTTCGATCCGCTGCGCGCGCTGGAGCTGATCGAACGCCACCGCATCACGCACAGCCAATGGGTGCCGACCATGTTCGTGCGCATGCTGGCCCTGCCGGAGGAAGACCGCGCACGCGTCGATGTCTCCTCCCTGCGCGTCGCAATCCATGCCGCCGCCCCCTGCCCCATCGCCGTCAAGCAGCGGATGATGGAATGGTGGGGGCCGATCATCTGGGAATACTACGCGGGGTCGGAAAGCGTCGGCACGACAGTGGTCTCGCCGCAGGACTGGCTCGCGCGGCCCGGCACCGTCGGGCGACCGGTGAACGGCGTCAGGCTGCACATCTGCGACGATGACGGCAACGAATTGCCGGTCGGCGAGACCGGCCGCATCTGCTTCGAGGGCGCGCCCCGCTTCGCCTATCACAACGCGCCGGAGAAGACGGAGGCCGCCTACAATGCGAAGGGGTGGGCGAGCCTCGGCGACCTCGGCCGCGTGGATGAGGAAGGCTGGCTGTTTCTCTCCGATCGCCGGGCGGATCTGATCCTCTCGGGCGGGGTGAACATCTATCCCGCGGAGATCGAGGCCGCGATCGTGCAGCACCCGGCCGTCGCGGAAGTGGCGGTGGTCGGCATCCCGAATGCCGATTTCGGGGAGCAGACCCATGCGGTGGTGGTCCCGCGCGACCCGCGCGCCGACGCCGCAGCCCTGCAGCGCGACCTGGATGCGCTGTGCCGCGACCGCCTCGCTGGTCCGAAGCGCCCGCGATCCTGGGAATTCGTCGAGGAACTCCCGCGCAGCGAGGCCGGCAAGCTGCTGCGCAGGATGCTGAAGGAACGCTACCTCACCCCGTCCTGAGGCCGAGCCGTTCCACCCGCTGCCGCTCTGCCTCGTAGGTCTCGAGCATGTTGCGCGCGTAGTCCTCGCTGCTGAGGTATTCCACCGGCTGGTCCAGCCGCCGCAGCGTCGCGAGATGCGCCGGGTCGTAGAGCGCCGCCTTGAACCCGTCATGCAGGGCTCGCGTCACCGCAGGATCGAGCCCGGCCGGCGCGGCGAGCCCATAGGGCGAGGTCACCACCATGTTCTCGTAGCCGAGCTCGATCAGCGTCGGCACGGTCGGCCAGCGCGGGGACCGTTCGCGTACCCAGACATTCAGCATGCGCAGCCGGCCTTCATCCACCAGTTGCCCGATGCCTGATCCGGCGGCCTGTGCCTCGATATGCCCGCCAAGAAGCTGCGGCGCAGCCTCGGACTCTCCGCGGAAGGGGACGTGGATGACCTCGATGTTCTCGCGCGTGGCGAGGTCCACCATGGTCAGGTGCGGCGTGCCATTCGCCCCCGTATTGCCGATGCGCACCTGGCCCGGCCGGCGCCGCGCATCCGCCACCAGGTCCTGCCAGGTCTGGTAGGGACCGCTCGCGGAGACGAGCACGCCGAAGAGATAGCCCGTCAGATGGATGATCGGCGTGAAGTCCTTGGTCACGTCATAGGGCATGCGCTGCATATGCGGCAGGCGCAGCACCGGCAGGGTGATCTGCGCGACCAGGTAGCCATCGGGCCGCGCCCGTGCGACCGCCGCCGCGCCCAGGGTGCTGCCCGCGCCCGGCCGGTTCTCGACCAGCACGGTCTGGCCGAAGTGCCGCGTCGCGGCCTCGGCGAAGGAGCGCATCTGCACATCCGTCGCCCCGCCTGGCGTGAAGGGCACGAGGATGGTGATGGGCTTGTTCGGAAAGCGTTCCTGCGCCGCCGCGCCCCTCACGAACGGGGCGGCAAGCGCGGCGCCCAGAACACCGCGTCGCATGATTCTTGTCATTCGTTTCCTCCCTGATGTCCGGCTTCGGTCGCTACAGCGTGCGCGCGATGATCTCCTTCATGATCTCGGAGCTGCCGCCATAGATGCGGCCGACGCGCGCATCGGCCCAGGCGCGGCCGATCTCGTATTCGGCCATGTAGCCATATCCGCCATGCATCTGCAGGCAGTCGTCGAGCAGGCGGTTCTGCAGCTCGGTGCCCAGCAGCTTCGCCGTCGCCGCCATCTCGACCGACAGCCCGCCATTCATGTGCAGCGCCAGGCAGTGGTCGGCGAAGATGCGGAACATCGTCGCATTGGCCTTCAGCTCCGCCAGCTTGAAGCGGTTGTGCTGGAAGTCGAAGACGGTCTGGTTGAAAACCTTACGGTCCTTCGCGTAGTCGATCGTCTTCTGCAGCATCGCTTCCATCGACGCGGCCGCGCGGATGGCGATGACCAGGCGTTCCTGCGGGAGGTTGCGGATGAGGTAGGAGAAGCCGCTATTCTCCTCACCGAGCAGGTTTTCGGCCGGCACGCGCACATCGTCGAAGAACAGTTCCGAGGTATCGGCGGCATGCATGCCGATCTTCTCGAGGTTGCGGCCCTTGGTGAAGCCGGGCGTGCCTTCCTCGACGCAGATCAGGCTGATGCCCTTGCGGCCCGCGCCGGGATCGGTCTTGCAGACCACGATCACCAGCCCGCAATTCTGCCCATTCGAGATGAAGGTCTTCGATCCGTTGATGACCCAATCCGACCCGTCGCGCCGCGCCGTGGTGCGCACGGCCTTGAGGTCGGAACCCATGCCCGGTTCGGTCATGGCGATGGCGGTGATCATCTCGCCGCTGGCCATGCGCGGCAGCCATTCGCGCTTCTTCTCCGGCCGTGCGAGGTCCTCGATGTAGGGCACGACGATGTCGGAATGCAGCGGGAAGCCGATGCCCGAGGCGTTGGTGCGGCCGATCTCCTCGATGATCACGGCGGAATAGCCGAAATCCGCGCCCGCCCCGCCATACTCCTCGGCGAGCATGGGGCAGAGCAGCCCCTCCGCGCCGGCCTTGCGCCACACCTCGCGCGGCACGATCTCGGCACGCTCCCAATCGCGATGGAAGGGCACGATCTCGCGCTCGAAGAAGCGGCGCACCTGTTCGCGGAAGATCTCGTGCTCGGCCGTGAAGACGGGGCGCGCGGGGGTGGCGGCCATGTCCATGGAGGTTTCCTCTGTTTGTGTTGGGCGCGATGCTACCGTGCCGGCGCCACGGCTGTCAGCGCCGACGCGGCCTCCTCCGGCGAGAACCCCCATGCCGCGAGCGCCGCCGCGCCATCCGCCCCGCGCGACGGGGCCGGCGGCGGCTCGTCGGCCGGGGTGCGGGAGAAGCGCGGGCTCGGCGCCGGCTGGAAGCCCTCCGCGCGCGCGAAGAAGGTGCCGCGTGCGACGTTGTGCGGGTGGCGCGGTGCCTCATCGAGGTCGAGCACCGGCGCGACGCAGGCATCGCCGCCCTCGAAGGCCACTGCCCATTCGTCGCGGGTCCGCGTGCGGAAGATGGCGGCGAAGGTCCGGCGCATGGCGGGCCAGCAGGCGGGGTCGTTGCGATCCGCGAATTCGGCGGCCTCCAAGCCAAGGCCCCTCAGCAGCAAGGTGAAGAACTGCGGCTCCAGTGCGCCGACCGCGACATACTTGCCATCCGCGCATTCATAGGTGTCGTAGAAGGGGCAGCCGCCATCAAGCCGGTTTGTGCCGCGCGCGTTGCGCCAGGCGCCGGCCGCATAGCGCCCGAAGAAGGCCCCCATCAGCGTGGCGGAACCATCCGTCATCGCCGTATCCACCACCTGGCCGCGACCGCTGTGCCCCGCTTCGAACAGCGCGGCCATGATGCCGTAGGCGAGCAGCATCCCGCCGCCACCGAAATCCCCCACGAGATTGATCGGCGGCACCGGCCGTTCGCCGGCGCGGCCGATCGACCACAAGGCGCCGGTCAGCGCGATGTAGGTGATGTCGTGCCCCGCCGCGCGCGCCAGCGGTCCTTCCTGCCCCCAGCCGGTCATGCGCCCATAGACCAGGCGCGGATTGCGCGCGTGGCACGCCTCCGGCCCGAGGCCCAGGCGTTCGGTCACGCCGGGGCGGAAGCCCTCGACCAGCACGTCCGCGCGCTCGACGAGCTTCAGCACGGCCGCGACGCCGGCGGGTGACTTCAGGTCGAGCACCACACTGCGGCGCCCGCGCCCGAGCACATCGTTCGGGTCGCCCTCCGGCGGTCCCTCGGGCCGGTCGATGCGCAGCACCTCCGCCCCGAGATCAGCCAGCATCATGCAGCAGAAAGGCCCTGGCCCGATGCCGGCGAGTTCGATCACGCGAAGGCCGGACAGCGGGCCCGGCATGGTTCAGCGCCCCTCGAAATTCGGCGCGCGCTTCTCGCGGAAGGCGGCCTTGCCCTCGACGAAATCGGCGGAGTTGCGGATCGCGGCCATGCGCTGGCCATGGATCGCCATCTGCTCGGATGGGCCGCGCGGGATGATCTCCTCGGTCACCATGCGCTTGATCTCGCCGACCACCATGGGCGCCATGCCACACAGCTCCGTCGCCCATTCGCGCGCCTTGGCCAGCGCCTCGCCTTCCGGCACCACCTCGTTCACCAGCCCGATGCGCTCGGCCCGCTGCGCATCGATGGTGCGGCAGAGCAGCGCAATCTCCATCGCGATCTTGTGCGGGATGCGGCTGACGAGCCCCGCGATCATCCCCCCCGTCAGGCCGAGCTTCGCCTCGGGGTAGTAGAACTTCGCCGTCGATCCGCAGACCATCAGGTCGCACATCATGGCGAGCACGATGCCGCCGCCGACGCACCAGCCCTCGACCGCGCAGATCACGGGCTTGAGCGGCTTGTAGCCGACGGTCGGAATGGTGCGCCACAGCTCGGGCGGGTCCGCGACATCGGCGCCGAAGGTGAAGGCGCGCGTGCCCGTGCCGGTGATGATCGCGACACGCAGGTCGGCGCGATGCTCGAATTCCTGCATCACGCGCTGCACCTGCTCGCCCATTGGCTTGCTGATCGCATTGCCCTTGGACGGGTTGTTCAGCGCGACGATGCGGATCGGACCCTCGTCCGTGACAGTCACCAATTCCACGTCAGTTCACTCCTGCCCCTGTGCGTCGGATGATTTCTGCGAAGATCGCGCGATCCCGCGTGATGCGGTTGGCGAAGGCCTCGCCCGTCTCGAAGGCGGGGCGCAGCCCGCCGATCGCCATGCCGCGGGCGACCTGCTCGGATTTCAACGCTTCCTCGAGCGTCGCGGCGATGCGCTCGCGCACCGGCTGCGGCGTCGCGGCCGGGGCGGCGATGCCGAACCAGGACATCGCGCCGCGCTCGGCCAGGCCGACCTCCATCAGTGTCGGCACATCGGGGAATTCCGGGTGGCGCTGGTCACCGAAGCTTGCCAGCGCGCGCAGCCGGCCCTCGCGCACCATCGGCAGGGCAGCGGGATCGCAGATCATCTGGATGTGCCCCGCCACCAGGTCGTTCACCGACAGGCCGGACCCGCGATAGGGCACGTGCTCCAGCCGCACGCCCGCCGCATCGCCGAAGATCTCGCATTGCAGCTGGGTGATGGTGCCGTTGCCGGCGGACCCG
>JAYSDS010000109.1:0-22173 GCA_041914265.1 Roseomonas sp. | reverse complement strand
GTCTCCGGTCCGTACACCCCTCCAAGCCACCCCACCAAAGGCCGAAAGGCCTTTGGAAACCTCGACTTGGCACTGCGCGCCACTGCCGGGATCGGTGCCGAAGCCCGCTCTTGCGCCCGAAGCGCGCTTGGCGGGCGTTCCATGACTGTCCGGACCGGCGCCAGGTGCCGGCGGTCCAGGCCATACCATGGCCTGGCGGGGTGAGGTCCGGAGAGGGGCAGCGCCCCTCTCTGGTCTGACCTTCGCGCGTATGGGCCGGCACTCCTCCCACTCCACGGCCAAGGCACATGGATCATCGGCAAGGCCTCCCGGCCTCGACCGGGTGAGGCCCGGAACCGTCAGACCTCCGGCTTCCCCAGCGACACGCCACCTGTCGGCGCCGCCGTCCGTCCGCCATCGACGACGTACTGCGCCCCGGTCACGTTGCCCGCGAGGTCCGAGCACAAGAACAGCACGACATTCGCGACTTCCTCCGCCGTGCCGTAGCGGCGGAGCGGCAGGCCGGCGGTGTAGCGTTCCTCGACCCCGCCCGGATTGTTGGGCGAGATCTGCTTCGCCAGGTCCTCGATCATGCGGGTCGCGATCGGCCCCGGACAGACGGCGTTGACGCGGATGCCGAGGGGCCCGACCTCGGCGGCGGCGACCTTGGTCAGGCCGATCACGGCGTGCTTGGACGCGACATAGGCCGGCATGCCCGGCGTCGCGATCAGCCCGGCGGTCGAGGCGGTGTTGACGACGGCGCCGGACCCCTGGCGGATCATCACCGGCAGGACCTGGCGCAGGCCAAGGAAGACGCCCTTCACGTTCACGCCGATCACGGCGTCGAACTCGGCTTCCTCGTAATCGGCGGTCGGGACGACGCGGCCCTCGATGCCGGCGTTGTTGTGGAAGCAGTCGATGCGGCCGAAGGCGTCGAGCGCGCGGGCGACATAGGCCTTCACATCCGCCATGCGCGTCACGTCGGCGGCGAGGGCGGGGGCGCCGCCGCCGATCTCGGCCGCGCCCGCGGGGGCGGCGTGGGCGTCCCGGTCCACCACCAGCACCTTCGCGCCGCGGCGCGCGAAGCCGAGACATGCGGCGCGTCCGATGCCGTTGCCGCCGCCGGTGACGATGGCGACCTTGCCTGTGAAATCCACGATGCGTTTCCTCCGTTTGGTGTCAGCGACCGTTTGAAAGGTTCGGCCCGCACCCCCAACCCGGCCACCCAACGACAGTATGCTGAATGGGGTGGCCGGGTTGGGGGTACGAGCCGAACGCGGAAACGCGCTTGATGGCGCGCTTCCCAACGACTCTCAGCGCTTCTGCGGCGCCCAGCGGTAGATGCCGCTCAGCGTGCCGCCCATCAGGGCGGCACGTTCGGTTTCGGTCAACCGATCGGTCAGCCGGAAGGCGTCCACGCCCTCGGCATAGGTCAGGAAGGCCGTCGCCCGGGTCCAATCCGTGCCCCACATGCAGCGGCCGATGCCGAAGCCATCGAGGATGCGCGCCAGCGGATCCCAGATGTCGGGGAAGGGGTAGCCCTTGTGCGACAGGGTGCCGGCCCCGCTGACCTTCACCGCGACATTGTCGTGCGCGGCGAGGCGCAGCAGCCTCGGCAACTCCCCGAAGGGTTCCACCGGGACGGGCGGCTCGAAAGGCTGCTCCAGGCCGAGGTGGTCGATCACCAGCCTTGTGGAGGGATGGCGCGCCGCAAGCGCCGGGATCTCGTCGAGCCGGCCCTTGCAGAGCAGGTTCACCGGCAGGCCGAGCCGCCCCGCGGTGGCGAGCACGCGAGCGACGCCCGGATCGTCCGGGTTCGCCGGGACGTCCTCGTTCATCATGATGCGGATGCCGACGGTGCCTTCGGTCGCCGCCCAGTCCTCGATCACCTCGGCCACGGCGGGGTCGTTGGTGTCCACCGGCTTGACCAGGGCGAAGCGATCCGGATGCGCGCGTCGGACCGTGAGCGCATAGGACGCGTCGAAGCGGTACATGGCGTAGATCGAGACGATGATCGCGCCATCCACGCCCACCGCATCCATGGCGGCGATCATGTCGTCCCCGGTCACTTCCGGCGGGCCGTGCAGCCGGCCGAGCCAGGGGCGGCCCGGGTGGTCGCGCTCATAGACATGCACCTGGACGTCGATGATGGGCATGGGCGTTCCTCTTCGATGGGGAACGCTACGCAGGGCGGCGTCGGCCATCAAGGCGATGCGACTTGCCCGCCCGCGCCGGGCGCGGGACACTTCCTCCGTCCAAGCAAGCGAGCCGCGCCATCGGGTGCGGGCAGAAGGAACCATCCGCCATGACCCCAGACGCCATGCCCGCGGGGGCGCCCGAGACGTGTGTCGATGCCGTCGTGATCGGCGCCGGCTTCGCCGGCCTCTATCAGTTGCTCTGCCTGCGCGAGAAGCTGGGGATGTCCGTGCAGGTGCTGGAAGCCGGCGATGGCGTGGGCGGCACCTGGTACTGGAACCGTTATCCCGGTGCGCGCTGCGATTCCGAAAGCCATTCCTACTGCTTCTATTTCGACGAGGCGCTGCTGCAGGACTGGAACTGGTCGGAACGCTATCCCGGCCAGGCCGAGATCCTGCGCTACCTGAACCATGTCGCGGACCGCTTCGACCTGCGGCGGAACATCCGGCTCAATGCGCGGGTGGTGAGCGCCGAATACGACGCGCCGGCCAATCTGTGGCGCGTCCGCACCGAGGATGGCGCGCGCTATGCCGCGACCTACCTGATCACCGCGGTGGGCTGCCTGTCCTCGGCGAATGTGCCGGACATCCCGGGGCTGAACGACTTCGCGGGTGAGTGGTACCACACTGGCCTCTGGCCGCATGAGGGCGTGGACTTCACCGGCAAGCGTGTCGGGCAGATCGGCACCGGATCGACCGGCATCCAGGCCGCGCCCGTCATCGCGGAAACCGCAGCGCATCTGACCGTCTTCCAGCGCACCGCGAACTACTCCATTCCCGCGCGCAACCATCCGCTGACCGAGGACTTCAAGCGCTGGGCCAAGGCCAGCACGGCGGAGATCCGCGGGCTGATGCACCGCTCGACCAACGGCCATCCCTTCCTGATGGAAGATCGCTCGCCGCTCGACCTGACCGAGGCGGAGCGCGAGAAGATCTACCAGGATGCCTGGGAGTATGGCGGGCTGCGTTTCCGTGCCGCCTTCCGCGACCTGCTGGTCAGCAAGGAAGCGAACGACACCGCCGCGTCCTTCCTGCGCGCCCAGATCCACAAGGTGGTGAAGGACCCGGCGACCGCGGCAGCCCTGGCCAATATCGACCACCCCTTCGCCACCAAGCGCCCGCCGATCGACAGCTTCTATTTCGAGACCTTCAACCGCGACAACGTCGCTCTGGTGGATATCCGGGCGAACCCGATCGAGCGCATCACGCCCACGGGCCTCCTGCTGCGCGATGGCACGGAGGTCCCGCTCGACATCATCGTCTTCGCCACCGGCTTCGATGCGATGACCGGGCCACTGCTGCGGATCGGCATCACCGGGCGCGACGGGCTGACGCTGCAGGAGGCCTGGCGCGAGGGGCCGAAGACCTATCTCGGCCTGCAGATGCCGGGTTTTCCGAACCTGTTCACCATCACCGGGCCGGGCAGCCCTTCCGTGCTGACCAACATGCCGGTCTGCATCGAACAGCATGTGGACTGGATCACCGACTGCATCGCCCATCTGCGCGCCGAGGGCATCGCCCGCATCGAGCCCGACCCCGTTGCCGTCGATCGCTGGGTCGCCCATGTGAACGAGGCCGCGAACGCCACCCTCCTGCCGCAGGCGGGGCATTCCTGGTATCTCGGTGCGAATGTGCCGGGCAAGCCGCGGGTCTTCATGCCCTATGCCGGCGGCATGGCGCGCTTCCGCGCCATCTGCGCGGATGTGGCGGCGCGCGGCTATGACGGTTTCGTCCTGGATGCCAGGACCGTGGAGACTGCGGATGAACGATGACGTGACCCTGGCCGGCGGGCTGACCTTCGAGGCGAAGCTCGATCGCCTGGCCGAGATCGCCGTGAAGGTCGGGCTGAACCTGGCCCCGGGGCAGGAACTGATGATGACCGCCTCGATCGAGGCGCTCGACCTGTCCCGCCGCATCACCGAGCAGGCCTACAAGGCCGGCGCGACGTTGGTCACGACGATCTATGGCGACGATCGCGCGGCGCTCGCGCGCTACCGCCATGCGCGTCCCGAGAGCTTCGATGTCGCGGCTGACTGGCTGTATGACGGCATGGCCGCCGCCTTCCGCAAGGGCGCGGCGCGGCTGGCGGTGGTCGGCGACGATCCGACGCTTCTGGCGAACGAGGATCCCGAGAAGGTCGCGCGCGCCAATCGCGCGCGGTCCAAGGCGTATCAGCCGGCGCTGGAACTGATCACCACCTCGACCATCAACTGGACGCTGGTGGCGTCGGCGACGCCGGCCTGGTCCGCGGCGGTGTTTCCGGATGACGCGCCGGATGTCGCGCTGGCCAAGCTGTGGGATGCGATCTTCAAGGCGTCGCGGGTCGATACGCCGGATCCTGTCGCCGCCTGGCGCGACCACAACGCCGCGCTGATGAAGCGCCGCGCCATGCTGAACGGAAAGCGCTTCCGCGCGCTGCGGTTCCGCGGGCCGGGGACGGACCTGCTGGTGGGCCTGGCGGATGGCCATGCCTGGATGGGCGGGGCGAGCCCGGCCAAGAACGGCATCACCGGCAATCCGAACATCCCGACCGAGGAGGTCTTCACCACCCCGCACGCGGCGATGACCGAGGGCGTGGTCAGCGCGACCAAGCCGCTGTCGTATCAGGGCACGCTGATCCGCGACATCCGCGTGCGCTTCGAAGGCGGGCGGATCGTCGAGAGCCAGGCGAGCAGCGGTGCCGCCGTGCTGGAACGGATGATCGGCACGGATGAGGGCGCGCGGCGGCTTGGCGAGGTGGCGCTGGTGCCGCATTCCAACCCGATCTCGCAGAGCGGCGTGTTGTTCCTCAACACCCTGTTCGATGAGAACGCGGCCTGCCACATCGCGCTCGGCCAGGCCTATTCCAAGTGCTTCGTGCGGGATGACCTGAGCGCGGCGGAGCTCGACGCGGCGGGGGCGAACCGGTCGTTGATCCATGTGGACTGGATGATCGGTTCGGCCGAGACGGAGGTGGACGGCATCGGCTTCGACGGCAGCGCCGAGCCGGTCATGCGCCAGGGCGAGTGGGTGGCGTAGACAAGGCCGCGCCGCCTTCGCCGGCGGCGCCGAGGCTGGTCAGCGGCATCGGCGGGTTGCCGGGGAAGGAGAGCGGGCCGGTCGGGATCGCGACCCAATCCTGGGCGCTGCGTGTCCATGTATGAACCGTGGGACGCAGCCCCGAGGCATCGTCCAGAGTGCCCAGGCGCACGGTCTGGAAGAACTCGGTTCCCGCCCCGCGCCGCATGCCGAGGATCGGTGTGCCGCAATCGGCGCAGAACCAGTGCGTGAGCGTACCGCCGCTGTCGGCGGTACGGGTCTGGGGCTTCGGCGTTCCGCGGGTGAGGCGGAACTGCCGGTCCGGCACGATCAGGGAAACCGTGAAGGCGCTGCCGCTCCGTCGCTGGCATGCCGTGCAATGACAGGCGAAGACGAGCGCCGGCGGGCCATCCACCACATAGCGGATCGCGCCGCATTGGCAGCCGCCCTCTCGTGGAAAGGTCATGGCGTCGGCTCCCGCCTTGAATGTTCTTTTTATGTTCCTGTTCGGCGGGGTGTCAACAGGACTGTGGCGAGCATGATTCGGCTGAACCACGCGAGGCGCGGCGGGGAACGAGCCAGGGTTTCGGAGAAGAAGCGGCCGGCCGCATGCGGTGGTCGATGCGGTCGAAAGGCCGGATTGTCAGGAAGGCGGTGGCTGGGGGACCTGGATGTTCCCCCTGCGGTCAGTAACCCCTTGAGAGACCGAGAGTTTGGCGGCCCGAAGGGTTGCGATGTGTGAGGGTATTGTGAGGGTCGGGCTGCGGGGGTCAAGCCGCTCGTGCGGTAACCGTTGACCGCGGGTGCGCCGGGCGGATTGACTGCGAGGAGGGCTTTGAACGGGACGGCCGGCCGAATGAACGACAGAACTTTCAATTCAGACGAGGCAAGCGCAGCGGACGCCCCGCCGCCGCAGCCTAATTCGTTGGCCGGTCTTTTGACGGTTCTCTTCAGGGAGTTTTTGGACAATCCACAGCAAACACTCCCGGAACAGCCGTTGGCAGATCGCTGGCGCGCCGCGTTGCGCGTCCCGGAGGGCATAAGCCTCTACTTTGCACTCGGCGATCTTGAGCGAGCGTGCGACCGGTTGACGAACCAGTTGGATGGTCTCGAACCGCGCTACCGCAGGAATCGAGAACTCACGCTTCAGGCTCTACAATCCATTCGGCGATCGTTTAGACCCGATGCCCTGAACAATGGGATGGACCATGCAAGGCGGTTCATTACGCCAGACCGTTTGAACACGCTTGATATGGCTGCGGAATTGCTCTTGAGCGTAGCCGTTGAAGCGTATCCACCTGAAGGCGCGGTTCCCGAAGTGTTGGCTAAGCTCGACGCGCTCGATGACGCACTGGCTTCTGCGCCCTTTCCCAACAGCATCAAAGCTCGGCTTGAGTATGAATCGGCCAAGCTGCGCTGGGCGATCACAAATTGGCACCTTCTGGGAGGGGAGGCGGCGGCAACCGCGCTGGGAGGACTCGCACTTAACCTCCACCTCGCTGAAGGTCAGGTCGAGCCGGGCACTGACTTCGCCAGCGTGCGAACGCACGTTGTCAGCATTGTGGACTGGATCGGGCGTTACCAAACGGTAGACGCGGCAGTCCAATTTGCGTTGGGAACGTCGCTTCCCCGCCTGCTCGGCTTCGGTCCATAGGCTGGCCTCTTTGTCCCGCATTGCTGACAGCGTAGCAGCCCGGCGAGGTCCCGCAGATGTCCGAAAGCCCCTGCATACCGATGTGACCCCGGGGCGCTCCGGTGCCCACAACGGCACGCCACCGACGACCTACTGCCGGCCTCCGCAGCGTCATAAGCGCGGGCGTCCATTGCCGCCGGGGACCCATGGAGGGACCCGAAGACCACCCCCCGTCTCCCGCTAGCAACGCCGAGCACCCCGGGGGGTGGGACTTGCGGGAGGACCCAGAAAAGACCGTTACCTGACGGAGGCGCCCGAGGAAGAAGGGGGGGGGGGGCAGCAACAACAACAACAACAACAACCCAAAAGTCGGCTTTTTGAAGCGACTTCCGCCGAAGCCCCGGGGGTGGGGTGCTTAGAGCGTTGAGAACTCCGCGCCGCGCCCAACGCCGCAGAACACCACGCTTTCACGTTGTCGCACCTCGTCCGCCGTGTCACGTCGAGTCATCGTCCGTTGAGTCTGTTCGACAAGAACTCGACAAGAAAATAGACAGAAAAATCGGAGTGTGAGTCTCATGGCCGGACCGAATGCCAGGACATGCCGTGACCTCCATCCCCTCCCGAACCTTCGTCGCCTACGCCCGTGTCAGCACCGACCGGCAGGGCCGTAGCGGCCTCGGCCTGGAAGCCCAGCACGCCGCCATCCGTGCCTTCCTGCGCGCCGAGGACCGGCTCGTCGCTCCCGTCTTCGTGGAGACCGAGAGCGGCACGCGCAGTGATCGCCCGGAACTCGCCAAGGCCCTCGCCCGGTGTCGCGCTACTGGCGCCACGCTGCTGGTCGCCAAGTTGGACCGGCTGGCACGCAATGCCCGATTCCTGCTGAGCGTCGTGGAGGGAACCGGGGATGCTGGCGTGGTGTTCCTCGACCTCCCCTCGCTCCCGCCCGGTCCGGTGGGGAAGTTCATGGTGACGCAGATGGCGGCCGTGGCGGAGTTGGAGGCGGGGCTGATCGCGCAGCGGACGAAGGCTGCTCTGGCAGCCGCCAAGGCGCGCGGAGCGGTGCTCGGCGGTCGGCGCCCCGGGCAGAGGCTCCCTGACCTCGATGCGCGGCGTCGGGGTGCGGCTCTGGCAGCCGACGCGAAGAGGCTGGCAGCGGACCATGCGGCACACCGGGTGTTGCCGCGCGTGGAGGCTCTGCGGGCTGCCGGTAGCAGCCTCGCGACTATCGCCCGGACCCTGGAAGCGGAAGGCGTGCCGACGCCTCGCGGTGGGGCCTGGACGGCAACAGCGGTGCGCCGTGTCGTGCTGCGGACCGAGTGCCACAACATCTAGTGGCAAACCTGAATTCTAACCCACATTTTGTGTCTTCGAAGGAAAGCGAGACCATGACCACCACCGCCCTCACCTTCCGCGCCGCTTCCGGCACCACCGCCCGTGACCTCTCGGACGTTCGCGATGTCCTGCCACAGGGCTGGCGCGCGATCACTGTCCCGGAGGCCGAAGGGCCATGGATCGACCTGCGCGCCCCTAACGGCAACCTGTGGACCATCGGCCAGCAGGACGGGAAGTTCCACGCAACGGGCGAACGCCCCGACGCCAACTGGCCCGACCTCGATACCGACTGGCCGGACCTCGGCACCTTCCACACCGCTCGCGAAGCAGCCGAAGCGATCCTCGCCGCATGAGGTAGCCGCAGGGCGCAACCTCCCTGCCATCTCCACGCTGGGCCGCCTGGGAGACTCCTGGGCGGCCCTTCTACGTTCTCGGCTCCACGGGTGCTGCGGGAGAACGGAGGGGCGTCAGGGCCTTCCACAGTGTCCGCACGGGGCGTTGGAGTCGGCGCGCCTAGCCCTGGCCTCCTACATCTTGTGCGGAGCAGATAGCAGCAACCCCATATTCGGTGTCCCCGGGTGGCGTTGTGGCAGCGTTCGTTGCTGGCGCGGGCAGCCATTCCGAGCCAGTAGCGACAACGCGCAGCCCCGCACTCCGAAGGACACGACATGAACGCGACGCGCGGTCACGACTGCACGACGCCGGAAGAGTTGGAGCAAGTCCGGAAGCACCTCCAATCCTCCGCGACAGCCGGCGCCTTCTCGGCCTCCAGCGCGGCCTCCAAGAGTTCGGCCTTTCGGTTCATGAGGCGCTCGATCTGGTCGCGCACCGCGTTGAGGTCGTCCAGGTCAAGCTGCTCCACCACCCCCGGCTTGAGCATCTCTTCGCCCCGGACATAGACGCCGTCCTTGCGAATGGCGGGGAGGACGTCGCGCGTCGCCCAATCCTGGAACTTGCGGACCGCCGGGTTGCGGTCGGGGTGAGCGCGGAGGATCAGCTTGTAGAGGCCGCTCTCGGAGAGGATCGTGGCCGACGGCGCGGAGGTCCCAGAGAAAATCTCTGGGTGCTCCCGGCGGGCGATCAGACGCTTCTCCGTGTCGCTCACCCCACGTATCCACTGGAACACACCCCTGGTCGTGTCCATCCCCAGCGCCCGGCAGACATCCGCCGCGACGAACCAAGGGTTCCCGTCGATCTGGACCGTGCGCAACTGCGCGCCGGTCTCGGGGAAGGTGAAGAGGGTGGCGCAGGCTTGACGGTGCGGGCGTGGCGTAGCGCGCGCTAAGGCAAGTAATCCAAGGGCTACAGCGGGTTTGCCAGTTCTGAGACACCATTGACCAAGGGTGCCCAAGCGCCAGACCGCGCGTTCAACGCCGCGCATCCCTTCGTCGCTTCCCGCCGTCTCCGACAGCACCGCATAGCGGAAGGACAGCCCAATGCTCGACGATCCCCGCCCCACCTCCGACACCGTCACCATGCCGTTCTCCGACGCCGACCTCGAAGTCGTCCGCGCCGTATTCCCGGCAGCGAACGGCTGGGCAGCCTCGACAGAACTCGGGGATAACGGCCCGACGATCACCGTGACGAAGGTCCGGGCGAGCGACGTAGCGGGGCGGATCGTATGGACCGGACGCCCACACGCCCTCATCGAAGGTATTGGGGACGGCTTCGCGGACCTTGGCGAGTTCGCCTCCGTGGCCGATGCGGTTCGCGTCATGGCGCAGCCCCTCCAGTTTGTCTGCCTCGCCGCGCTGGCTGTTCACTGTGCTGTCTTGGAGGCCGAACTTCACGCGCCGAAGGCAGAGCACGCCGAGGCCGCGTAGTTCCCGCCGCACCCGCTCCAATCATCGCCACCACCGACACCCGCAGCACCGCCCCGAGACCTCGGGCGCGGTCGTCCTGTCACGCCCGGAGACCAACCATGCCGCATCAATCCACCCTGCCCACGTCCACCGTGGAGAGCACGCCGACACCCGTTTCTGCGCGCCCTGTGCCCGTCGTTCTGATCCCTCTTCGCGGGAAGCATGGGGAGGGCCGCGCCGTAGTAGTGGAGGCGGCGGACTATGAGAGGCTGTGCGCCCTGGGTGTCGGGCCGCTCTCCCTGGTTCCGAATGGGAAGGGCCGCACCTACGTCGCCAGTCGTCGCGGGATCGGCCGGCCCCATCCGAACGAGATGCTTGCACGATGGGTCGTCGGGGCGTGCCGGGGCGAGGTTGTGACCTACATCGACGGCAATCCGCTCAACCTTCGGCGCAGCAACCTAGAGGTTCTACGCGGTGAGGCGCTGGCACGCTGGCGCCAGAGGCACAGTGTCCCCGGGCGGAACACGGTGGACATCACGCCAACGGAGCGGCTGCTTCGCGACGCTGGTCGGATCGCGCGTCGTGCCGGCGTGCCGTGTCTGGGCTAGGTGGAGAACGAACCGCACCAAGAGAACCGACCGATTGCGGGGCTGTGCGCCTGATCGGTGACGAGGGCGGGGCCGGGGCGGAAGGGAGGATGAAGCAGGCAACTAGAAGTCCAGCCGCTTCGCGGTCACGCTTCTAGCTCCTCTCCGTTCCCCTTTGTTCCTTCCCATTCACCGATGAGACCGAAGGATCACCGAAGGGCTTCTGAACGTCCGGCACGACGATGTGCGGATGAGCGGGTGAAGCCGAAGCAATACAAACACGCAGACAACCGATGATCCTCCGTTCCTCTGCGTGTTCATTCCCGTCAACGCCTTCACCTCTCATCATCCGAACGTAGGGCGGTGATCTCACTCGACATGGCGTGATCCCGCTTCGCGGTCGGTCGCCATGTCGTCCTGGACAACTCGTTGTCTATTATAACTTGCGGGACACCGAAGGCTCCGCCTCCCGGCTGGAATAACTTGCGGGCCACCAGTCCCGCCGCGCCGTAGCACCACCCCACCCACAATCTAGACGAGGCTCCAATGCCGTTCGACGCGCCCACCGCGTCGCGCGAGGGTCGATCCCTGCGCGGCCATCCGATCCCCGAAGCCGCCGCTGCGCTGGGCATAGCCAAGCCCGCCTTCGTGGCACTCTGCGAACATCACGACATCCTCGCGCTTCACCCGTATGGGGGGCGACAGAAGCGGCGCTTCATCACGACAGCGGCCGAACGGGCCGGCCTCGGCTGGAACGTCATTCCGCCGACTCGCTCTACTACACGTCGAACCGGCGCGGCGCGCTTCTGGCCGTTCGCTGTGTTCGACCCCGCGCGCCTCGACGACCTCGCATGGATACTCGGCTGGCCCAACCTACTGGAAGCGGTGGCGGCGTTGCCGTCCCGCGAGGAACGGCGCGGCTACCTGCTGACGAACCACGCGTATCTGCCCGACGCGATCATTGGGGACCTCAGCGGCTACGTGAGGTCGGCGGTGCAGAAGGCGCGCAGTGCAAGCCGGCGAGCAACGTCGTCACCGACACGTCGTCACGACCTGCCCGCCCCATCCGGCGCGCGAGACGCAGGTTAGCGGGGCGCTCGCGACAGGCGGGGTCTGTAGATTGCCAACGGGCTGCGCGGGCTGGGGTGCCATCATGGCTGCCCCGGTCGTCATCAATGCCCCGCCCGCCTCTGGGCTAAGCCGGCTCCCACACTGCCCCGTGGCAGCGCAGACGTGGGGCGGAATACCGCCGGCCCTGCCGCAGCCGAACAACCCACCGTTCGCGCAGTAAGCAAGGTGCTCCGGCGATGTGTCGTATTCACATCCGCCTAGGCACAGCAACGCCGCCAACGAAGCGGCAGAGAACCAAGCAACGCGCGGCATGATGAACTCCCGGACACTTCGGGGAGTCCACCATGTCTTCACTGAGCCGCGCAACTACACACCCGAAGGACAATGCCGTGACACTCTCAATCGCCGACCGCGAGGCGGCGCTACTCGACCAAGCCGCAAAGCACATCACACCCGATACGCGTGCGATCCTCTGCTATTCGGGGGGCTTGGAGAGCAACCTACTGCTCGACATGCTCTCGCCCTGGCGTGAGTGCATCACGGTCCTGCACGCCCCCTGCCGACCGATCCCACACCTCCCGGCCTACGTCCGAAGGCGCACCGCCGGGTGGCGCTTCGTGGAGTTGGAGAGCGACCCGGCCCCCTGGCTTCGGGAGCACGGCGTGCCGACCCAGGTTCTTCCCCTGGCGCATCTGGCAGAGTTCCACGCCGACCGAACGGGGCCGCTCCCCACGCCCGCTATGCGACCCGCCAATGAACTGCGCTTGGTCCACTGCGTCATGCCCATGGTCGGCTTCGCCAGGGAGCACGGTGCAGGGTTGGTGATCCATGGGCAGCGGGCGGGCGAAGGGACCAACTGGTTCGATCCGTCCCCACCCTTCGGCTTGAACCTCTGGGGTCCGCTTCGGGACTGGACGCGATCCGAAGTCGCGGAGGCGGTGCAGCGTCGCGGCATCGAACTGCCGGAACACTACGGCGAGTATCAGCACAGCTTCGAGTGCGCGATTGATCCAACGGAACTCGATCCGGTGCGCCTGGATTACCTGCGGCGGCACTACCCGGAGATACACGCCGAGGTCATGGCGATGATCGGGGCGGCATACGAAGCGGCAGACAACGCCCTCGATCAATACCGGGCAGTGCTGGGGCTTCCGGTGCCGTGAGCGGCAGCGCCCATCCCCTGAGTGCCCGACGCCCCGCCGCTAACCCCACCACCAAGGAACATCATGGCCGAGTTTGAAGTCACCCGAGGCAGCGAGTCCTACACCGTCACCGTCCCGGACGATCAGGCCGACGGGATCACGCCAGAGGCGCTCGTCGCGATGATCGACAGGGCGTCCGCCGCACCGTCCGCACCGCGCCCTGTCCAGCTTCGCGTCGAAGGCATCCCGCAGCCGGTGCGGGTCGATCCTTCGTTCCGCGATCTAAGCCCCGAGGAACAGGGGCGGACCGTGGATCAAATCCGTGCCGCCTGGGACGCGCGTCAACGCCCCACCGGCGTCGGGCTCTCCGCTTTGCAGCACGGCCTCCGTCAGGGCGCGCAGGGCGTGGGCGCCACGGCGCGCGTGCTGGGCGACGCCCTCGATAACGACTGGCTCCGTCGCCAGGGCAACACGCTGACCGACGCCGTGCCCGAACCACGGGGCTACGTCCCCTCCAGCCCCGCCCTCGTTCAAGCAATCCGTGACGGGCGCTTCGGTGACGCCGCCGGGCATCTCCCTGGAGCAATCGCGGAGGCTGTCCCGGCGATGGGCGCGACGATGGCGGCCGGTGCTCTCGGGTCGGCTGTCGGTGGCCCGGTGGGCGGTCTCGCAGCGGCGGGCCTTGCCAGTGGAGCACAGACCTTCGGCCCGGTAGCGGAGGAGCGTGCAGCACACGACGGCGTCGCCGCGTCAGACCCCGAGAACATGCTCGCCGCTGCCGGCACCACGGCGGCTTCTGCGGCGTTGGACGCGGTGGGCGCGCGTGGTGCCGGTCGCGCCCTGGCGGCACCACGGGGCGTCTCGGGGCGCGTCGGGGCAGCACTCCACGCCACGCGCCGAGAGGGCATCACGGAAGGCGCACAGCAAGCGGTGGAGCAGGTCGGCACCTCCCTGGGCACGCGAGACGGTCTCCAGATGGACCCCGCCGAGATTGCCGCCGCTGCGGCCACGGGAGCGGGTGCTGGGGGCATGGTAAGGCTGCCGGGTGCCGTCGTGGCGGGCGGTGCTGACGGTGCATCGGACGCCCTCATTCCGGCCCGGTGGCGCGACATGGACTTCGACACCGCCGCGTCCGTCGTGCGGGTGAATGACCTCATAGAGCGCGACCACGCCGACGTTCGTTGGCGAACGGGCGAGGACATGGACCTCCACGACGTGGCCCGCAACGCGCGGGACCGGCTTGCCACCGACCTGCGAGGGCTGATCCGAGGTGCGGAGCGCCACGACTGGCTGGACCAGCGCGACCGGCAGGAAGGCACCACCATGCGGGGGCTTGTCGAGGACGCGGAGAGGCCGGGGAACGACATTCGCCTGACGATCCACCGCCTCGACGAGTTGTCGCATGCTCCCGCCATCTTCCGGGATCAGATGCGGCTTCTGCTTACTGACCTCGACACCCTCTCACACACACTGCGACCGGACCAACAGGGCGGGCCATTGGAGCGCGCGGGGCGTATCGCAGGGGCCGGCGCTGGGTTGGCTGCCGGTATCCACGCGGGGCCGGTGGGCACCGCCCTGGCCGTGCTGACAGCGGCGTCCGGCACCTCCCTGGGGGCGCATACCGGCGCCCGGGTGGGACGTGTCGCAGACCGCGTGATCGGCACCGGCTCCCCGGCCGTCATGCGAGCGCGCAAGAGAGCCGAAGCGGCCTTGGCGGCAGGGCGTGTCATGCGAAAGCCGACGAAGCGGGGCGCTTGGTGGGAGTGATGGCAGGTTCTATGCGGTGAACTTGGCGGTGGCCCTTTGGGGCTGCCGCCTTTTTGTGACGGCGTGCCGTCCGACCTCACTCCGCGTCGGCATAGAGGTGCGAGAGGTCCACCTCGGGATACCGGAGCAGCGCCAAGGTCTTCGCCACCGCCTTGAGGCCGGGACCCTTGTCGTAACGCTCGCGGCCCTCGCCACCGCCTTGGGAGTGCCCGAAGAGGTAGTTCGCGTGTCGTTCTTGCTGCCAGTTGGTAATGTCGTCGCGGAGCCGGGTGTTCGCCGTATGACGGAAGGCGTGTATCGCCACTCCCGGCCTGTAGACTCCCACCGCACGGCGATACTCGACGAACCAACGGGTGACGCTGGCACCGCGCCTGCGGTCCTCCCCCTGGGGCCGGAGGTCGGGGAAGAGCGGATCGTTTGGGTTCGGAGCCGTCTTCGCGATGTAGTCCAAGAAGCCCAGGCGGATGACCTCGGGGTGGATCGGCACGTTGCGCTCCGCGTTGGCGTTCTTGAGCCTGCGACCTCCTGAGCCCTCTTCCTCGTCCGGCGCGGCCTCCGTCAGCGCGACGAACCACGTTCCATCGTCGCGCCCCACGTCCCGCCGGTAGAGGTCCGCGAACTCTTCCAGGCGGGCTCCGTGGAACAATGCCAGAAGCGGCAACCAGAACTTGGCGTCGCGGATGATCTCGCCCCCGGCTCGGGTTCGGTAGAAGCGGTGGCGGCCGGTCCAGATGGGCGACTTGAATAGCTTGGTCAGTTCCTCCGGGGTCCAGGCGTTGCGCTGGTCGCGGGCTCGCCGGCCCCCCGTGAAGCTGTGATCTCCCACCAACTCGCCGCGCGCTGCGACGGTGAGGTGCCCCGCATCCACCGCGAACCGGAAGAACTGAGACACGGCAGACAGATGGCGCTTCACCGTCTTGTCCGTCAGGCGCTGGGCGTCCCGGCTGTCCGCCTCCGCAATGATCTCGGCGACAGTTCGAGTGCGGTCCTTCGGGGACCGACCGTAGGTGTTTGGCATCCTCCGCAGCGTGCCAAGGAAGGTCGTCACGTCCCCCCGCCGGTAGTCCGCCATTGGACGGTCCCCGCAGACTTCTAGGAAGAGACGCAGCGTGGTCCGTTCCTGGCCCATGACTTGGTGACGGGTCCTGTCGATCTTCTCCCGGCGGACGAAGAAGGGATCGACCAGGGAAGACGCGAGGGGCGCAGTGGCGGGAGCCGAGGGGGCCGAGGGAGCCGGTGCGAGGGAGGGAGGACGGGGCGTGACGCCCTCGGGAAGACCCATGGCGGTGTCGGGCGCATCGTCCACCAACATCACCGGCACCTCGCCCCGCACCCGACGCAGCGCCTCTTCATAGACTCGTAGGTCGGCCTCCAAGACCCCGATCTCGACAGCCGCCCGCATCGTCCCGGGAAGCCCGTGCGTTCGCATGAGGCGGTCAACCTCATGGCCGATAAGCGTGGAGTCCCGCGTCGTCAGGGATCGCCGCGCCTGATCCACGCCGTCTTCAAGCAGCCCTTCGGGCCAGAGCACCCGTGGGGCGTGACCTCGGGGATGAGGCATCGGCGACAGGTGCTCGGCGAGGGATTGCCGCAGGTGCTCCCGGAGGATCGCGGCGAGGTTCGAAGGGCTTGGCGTGTCGGTCATCGCCTGTAGCCGTCCAAGTTCACGTCCATAGGCCCCATCAAGTTCCCTCGCCCTATCCTCTGCTTCCCAGAGCCGCCGGGTTCCCAGGGAGACGGCTACCTGCTGGCGGGGCGCTCCCGGCAGGACGCGGCGGTAGTAGAACACGCCGTCCTTGCGGACCATGTGTGAGGGGTGTGTGAGGGTTCGACGCACGCGGCTACCTCGGCAGGCTGCCGGGCTACCTAGTGCCTTGATCTATCAGGGGGTTCTGACGGCGGTGGCTGGGGGACCTGGATTCGAACCAAGGCTGCCCGGGTCAGAGCCGGGAGTTCTACCGCTAAACTATCCCCCAAGCGGGTCCGGCCATCGGCCGGGCGCGGCATGTAGCACCCTCGGGCGGGGTGGGCAACACCGTCCGGGACAAATGGTGCCATGCTTCCGCGGCGGCAAGCGTGGAAAGCGCTTGCCCCTGCTCCCACATCTCCGGATCATGATGATGCGACCGACGGCCGGCGCCGCCGGTCCGGACCCTGAAATGCCCGAGACGACCACCCGCGACGCCACCGAACCCCCGCCATTCCCGGCGGCGTCGGTCTTCGCGCGGCCGGATCACGGCTCGGCCGCCTTCGCTGCGCTCGATCTCGGCACCAATAATTGCCGGCTGCTGGTCGCCGCGCCCACCGCATCCGGCTTCCGCGTCATCGATTCCTTCAGCCGGATCGTCCGGCTGGGGGAGGGGCTGGCGCAGTCGGGGCGACTCGCCGACGGGGCGATGGACCGTGCCGCCGCCGCCCTGCGTGCCTGTGCGGAGAAACTGGTCCGCCGGCCGGTCCGGCGTTTCGAGGCTGTGGCGACCGAGGCCTGCCGGCGCGCCGACAATGGGCGGAACTTCCTCTCGCGCATCGCGGCCGATACGGGGCTGCACCTGCGCATCATCTCGGCGCGGGAGGAAGCCGAGCTCGCGATGGAATCCTGCGCGCCGCTGATGGAGCCCAAGGACCGGCGCGCCCTGCTCTTCGATATCGGCGGCGGCAGCACCGAGATCGCCTGGATCCGTGTGCCGGAAGGGGCGCAGTACGGGGCGCCACCGGAACTGATCGGCTATCTCTCCCTGCCGCTCGGGGTGGTGACGCTCGCCGAACGCGCCGGGCAGGACTGCTTCACCGAGCGCGGCTTCTGCGAAGTGGTCGCCGAGGTCGCCGAGCACCTGGCGGATTTCGACCGTGTCCATTGCATCGGGCAGGAGATCCGGCGCGGTGGCGTGCGGTTGATGGGCACTTCGGGCACGGTGACGACGCTGGCGGGCGTGGCCATGGCCCTGCCGCGCTACAAGCGGCCGCTGGTGGATGGAAAGACCCTGGATTGCGAGGCCGCGGACCTCGCGCTTGGGGACCTCTTTGCCCTGGGGCGGGAAGGGCTGGCCCAGCACCCCTGTGTCGGGCCCGACCGGGTGGAATTCGTCCTTCCGGGCTGCGCGGTCTATGCTGCGATCCGTCGGGTCTGGCCGACCGAGCGCATCACGGTCGCCGACCGCGGCCTGCGCGAAGGGATGCTGACCCGGATGATACGGGCCGAACGGGCCGCGTCGCGCCGCCGCGCCGGGCGCTGAAGGAATACCGACATGGCGAAGCAACCGCCCGGCAGCGGCCGGGGCATGACGACGCGACTGCGCACGGCCGAGGGCCGCAGCACGGCGAGCCAGCGCTGGCTGACGCGCCAGCTCAACGACCCCTATGTGCGTGCGGCGAAGGAGCGGGGCTTCCGGTCCCGCGCGGCGTTCAAGCTGCTCGAGATGGATGAGAAGCTGAAGCTGCTGAAGCCGGGGATGCGCGTGGTCGATCTCGGCGCCGCGCCCGGGGGGTGGACGCAGGTGGCGGTGCAGGCCGTGGGCCCGCGCGGTCAGGTGGTGGGCATCGACCTGCTGGCGATGGACCCGGTGCCCGGCGCCATCACGATGCAGGGCGACTTCACGGAGCAGGAGGCCGAGGACCGCGTCGTGGCGGCCATGGGCGGCAAGGCGGATGCCGTCCTGTCCGACATGGCACCCAACACGACGGGCCACCAGGCGACGGACCATCTGCGCATCATGGGCCTGGCCGAGATCGCGCTGGATTTCGCGCAGCGCGTGCTGGCTCCGGGCGGCGCCTTCATCGCCAAGGTCTTCCAGGGCGGGACCGAGGCGGAGATGCTGTCGTCGCTGAAGCGCGACTTCGCGACGGTCCGCCACATGAAGCCGCCGGCGAGCCGCAAGGACAGCGCAGAACTGTACGTCGTCGCCACGGGCTTCCGCCGGAGCTGAACCACCGTCGCGCTCAAGCGTCAGCGCTACTACCCAGAAAACGGTGGGGGATTCGGGGGAGGTGTCCTCCCCCGACCTTCACGCCGTCACGGCCAGACCTTCGACCGTCCGCCTTCCTGGTCCTTGTCCGCGTCGAGCGGGGTCCCACCCAGATTGACCACGCGCTGGATCACGCCGGTCTCGTCGCGCTTCACCGGTTCCCCGGCGACCACGTCCTCCGGCTCCTGGGCCACCCATTCGCCGTCGATCATCAGGTGGCGCTGGATGCGCCCCGACTGCTTGTAGGTGACGGTGAAGGGCCCGGGATGGAACACCGCGCGCGTCACCGATCCCGCGGGCCAGTGGATCTCATAGCTCGCCATGTCGGCATCCGCATCGAAGGCGGATTCGCGCGCCTTGGCGAGCGGCATCTTTTCAAAGGGATCTTCCGACATCTGATGGTCAATCCTTCATCTGTCCAACGCAAAGTGGTATCGCATTCTCATGTCGGCTGCGGAAGAGCCTAACCGGTGCCCGAGATGCGGGACGCCCGTGCTTGCGGGCGCGCGCTTCTGTCATGGCTGCGGTCAGCCCCTCCTCGCCACGCAAGTGGCGCGGACCGAGGAGCGCAAAGCCCTTTCGGTGCTGTTCGCCGATATCCGCGGCTCGACCCGGCTGATCTTCAATGAGGACCCGGAGCGCGCGCGCGATTACTTCCGCCCGGCCGTGGATGCGATGGTCGAGGTCGTCCGTCGCTATGGCGGCACGGTCAACCGGGTGGTCGGCGACGGCATCATGGCGATGTTCGGCGCGCCGGTGGCGATGGAACAGCACGCGCTCGGCGCCTGCTGCGCGGCCGTGCAGATGCGCGACGTGCTGCGTCGGATCGGGCTGGAACAGCGCGCGCGTCACGGCATCGACCTCGCGACGCGGATCGGCGTGCATTCGGGCGAGGTCGTGGTGCACGACGTCGCCAACGACCTCTCGGCCGGCCTCGATGCGGCAGGTGCCGTCGTGCACATCGCCGCGCGCATCGAACAGGCGACGGAACCGGGCGAGGCCTGGATCTCCGCCGCCACGTTGCGCCTCGTTGAAGGTTACGTGACCGTCGATACGCCGCGCATGCTCGACCTGCGTGGGGCGAGCGAGCCGGTCGATGTCTATCGCCTCGTCACGGTGGATCCGCGTCGGCCGCGCCTCGAAGTCGCCGCGCGGCGCGGCAGGACACCCTTCGTCTATCGCACCGGCGAGATGTCGGTGCTCGATGCCACGCTGAATCGCTCCATCGCCGGCAAGGGCGGCGGCGTCGTCCTGGTGGGCGATGCCGGCTGCGGCAAGTCGCGGCTGGTCCACGAATTCCTCGCGCGCCAGCCGCACGACAATCCGCGCGTCATGCACGCCTTCTGCCAGCGCTACGACGCGACGACGCCGCTCGCGCCGCTGGCGGGACTCGCCCGCAGCCATTTCGGCATCGAGCCGGAAGACGATACCCCCCGCGTCCATGAACGGGTGGAACAGGGCCTGCGCGATGCCGGGCCCGACATGGCCGATGCGGTGCCGGCGCTGGTCGCGACGCTGACCCGCGGGCCGGACGAACCGTTCTGGAAGGCGCTCGCCCCCGACCAGCGGCAGCGCCGGCTGCATGCCGCCTTCACCGGCTGGTTCCGCCACCTGGCCGAACAATCCCCGCTGGTGCTGACGGTGGAGGATCTGCACTGGGCGGATGGCGAGACGCTCGCCGTGCTCGACCGTGTGGCGGAAACGCTGCCGGCGACGCGGCAGATGCTGCTGCTCGACCATCGGCCGGAATTCATCCACGACTGGCCGGACAGCGTCAGCGCGGTGCGGGTGGAACCGCTCTCGCGCGATCACACGCTGGAATTGATCCGCCGCATGCTCGGCGACGCGGTGGGCAACCATCGCCTGGCGCGGCTCCTCGCCGAGCGCACCGGGGGCAATCCCTTCTTCCTCGAGGAATGCATCTCCTCGCTGCTCGAACAGGGCGCGCTGGTCGGCAAGGCCGGAGAATACCGCCTGACCGCGGATGTCGAGACGCTCGACCTCCCGGATACGGTGCGCAGCCTGATCGGTTCGCGCATCGACCGGCTGATGCCGACCGACAAGCAGGTGCTGCAGGCCGCGGCCATCATCGCGCGGGAGGTCGCGCCGCCGATCCTCGCCGCCATGATCGGGCGGCCGGAAAGCGAGGTCGTGCCGGCCTTGGCGCGCCTTGCCCATGCCAACCTGATGTCCGGCACGCTGGAAGGGGAGACGGCGCTCTTTGAGTTCCGCCACGCCCTGATCCAGGAAACCACCTATGCCGGCATGCTGAAGGCGCATCGGCGCGACCGGCATGCGCGGCTGACGGATGTGCTGGAAAGCCCGCTCGGCGACCGCCTCACCAACCGGATCGAGGCGCTGGCGCTGCATGCCTCGCGCGGGGAGACCTGGGCCAAGGCGGCGCGCTATGGCCGCCAGGCAGGGGCCAAGGCGGCGGCGCGATCTGCCAACCGGCAGGCCATGCAGTTCTTCGAACAGGCGATGGACGCGCTGGCCCATCTGCCGGAAAGCGAGGAGATGCTGCGCGAATCGGTCGACCTGCGCTTCGACCTGCGCACGCCGCTGTTCCGGCTGGGCCAGGTCGGCCCGCTGTTCGACCGGCTGCGCGAGGCCGAGGCCCTGGCCCAGCGGCTCGGCGATTATGAACGCCTCGGCCAGCTTGCCCTGTTCATGAGCCACCAATGCTGGCTTGCCGGCGACAATGCCGGGGCGATCGGCGCGGCGGAACGCGCGGCCGCGATCGGGCGCAGCGCCGGCGATGCCGCCCTCGTGGTCCGTGCCGGCTTCCAGGCGGGGCTGGGGCAGATCGGCCTCAGCCAGTTCGCCGCCTGCGCCACCGCCATGGCCACCGTGGCGGAACTGGCCGAGCAGCCCGGCTATCTCAATCGCTTCGGCCTCGAACGGCCGCTGACCGTGGTCGCGCTGGGCTACCGGGCGCGCGCACTGGCCGAACTCGGTGAATTCCAGCGCGCTTCGGAGGCGGTGGAGAGTTGCCAGGCGCTGGCGGCAACGGTGAAGCGGCCCTTCACCTCCATCTTTGCCGAGATCGCCGAAGGCCATCTGCGGCTGATGACGGGAGAGCCGACCGCGGCCATGACGTCGCTCGAGGCCGCGCTCGACTTCGCGCGCAAGGCCGAGACCGAGCTGATGATCCCGGTCGCCGAGGGCTTCTTCGGCGCTGCCTGCACCGCCGCGGGGCGCTGGCGCGACGGCATCCGCGAACTCGCCGCGGCGATCGAGCATGCCGATACGATGGGCTTCATGTTCCAGCAGCCGTTGCGCCTCGCGCTGCTGGCCGAGGCGCATCTCGCCGCCGGGGAGGCCGAGGCGGCGTCCGTGCATGCCAAGGCGGCGCGCAGTCTCGCGGAGCGCCAGGGTGCGCGCGGGGCGCTCGCTCATGCCCTGATGATCGAGGGGCAGCTTGCCCGCGGGGCCGGCGACGAGTCAGGGGCGGCGGCCTTGTTCCGGCGCGCCTTCGAGATCGCCGAGGAACTCTCGATGCGGCCTCTCGCGCTGCGTATCCGCACCATGCTGGACACCCCCTGAAGGGTTTCAGTCTCGCATCACGATCCTTGGCGGGCGGTGATGCAGATCACATCAGGCCGGTGGTTCGTCGTTCTGACAGGTGGAACCGAGAGGGGCTTTGCCCCTCTCGGGCTCACCCCACCAAAGGCCCGAGGCCTTT
>JAYSDS010000108.1:10266-22325 GCA_041914265.1 Roseomonas sp. | reverse complement strand
ATAGGTGCGTGTGGGGTTGGAGAGGGGCACTGCCCCTCTCCAAGCCTCTCCCCGCCAAAGGCCGAAAGGCCTTTGGAAACCTCGATTTGGCGCTGGGCAGGCAGGGCGGCAAACCATGGAGATCGCGGGTCGCGCATCGCCAGGGAGAAATTGCTGGCGCCGGGCACGCGGGATGCTTTGCCATTTCCCGGCGACCGATCTGCCCAACACCAGGTGACGGTTTGCAAAGGCCCTTCGGCCCGTTGCCGGGGTGAGGTTCGGAGAGGGCCAAGGCCTTTCTCCAGGCTTCAGTCGAGCCCCAGCAGCCCCCGCGCGAAGTCGCGCGCCGCGAAGGGCCGCAGGTCTTCGGCCTTCTCGCCCACGCCGACCACGTGGACCGGCAGGCCGAATTCCTGCGCCAGCGCGACCACCACGCCGCCCTTGGCGGACCCGTCCAGCTTCGTCACGGCGAGGCCTGAGACGTCCACCATCTCCTTGAACACCTTCACCTGCTGCACGGCATTCTGGCCGGTGGTCGCATCGAGCACCAGCAACACGGAATGCGGCGCGGTCTCATCGACGCGCCGGATGACGCGGATGACCTTGCGCAGTTCTTCCATCAGCGCCGATTTGTTGTGGAGCCGGCCGGCGGTATCGACCAGCAGCACATCAAGGCCTTCCGTGCGCGCCGTGGTCAGCGCATCGAAGGCGAGGCCCGCCGCATCGGCACCCGGCTTGGCCGGCGGAAAGAAGCGGGCGCCGGTGCGCTCCGCCCATACCTGGAGCTGTTCGACAGCAGCGGCGCGGAAGGTGTCGCCCGCCACGAAGCCGGTCTTCAGCCCCTGGTCACGATATTGCCGGCCGAGCTTCGCAATCGTCGTCGTCTTGCCCGTGCCGTTCACGCCCACCACCAGCACGACATGCGGCGCGCGGGCCGTGTCCAGCACCAGCGGTCGCGCGACCGGGCCCAGGATGGCGGCGATCTCCTCGGCCAGCGTCGCCTTGACCTCCTCGTCGGTGACTTCCTTGCCGAAGCGGGTCTTGCGGAAGCCCTCGACGATGCGCTGGGACGCCGCGACGCCGAGATCGGCGGCGATCAGCGTCTCCTCCAACTCCTCCAGCGCCGCATCATCCAGCTTCCGCTTGGTGAAGAGCGCGGTGACGCCGTCGGTCAGCTTCGCGGTGGAACGCGCCAGCCCGGCCTTGAGCCGCGAGAACCAGCCCTGCCGCTGGGCGGGCTCGTCGGGCGCTAGCGCCATGGGTGGCGGTGCCTCGGCTGGCGGCAGCCGATCCGGCGGCGGGGGCGCTTCCTCCGGCGGCAGCTCGCTCGGCGGTTCCTCGAAGGGAGGAGGGGCTTCCGGCGGCGCGCCCGGGATGGGGTCCTCGACCGGCGGCGGGGGCGGAACAGGGGCCGGTGTCGGGGGAGGCGTCTCCGGCGGCGGCGCTTCCGGCGGCAGCGGCTCCGGGACGGGCTCCGGCGTCGGTGGTGCCTCGGGGGGGCGAGGCTCTGCTTCGGTGGTGCCGCCGCGGAAGCGGGTCCAGAGGTCGCGCAGCGCCATCAGGCGGCCTCCGCCAGCAGGGCGTCGGTGGTCGCCGCGGTCACGCGCAGGCGGCGGATCTCACCGGGGCTCGCGGCGCCGGCAGCCAGGCGCAGTGGGGCGAAATGCTCGGTGTGGCCCCGGTCGGGGTGTTCGAAGAGTACGGCTTCCTCCCGCCCGATGCGGGCCTGGAAGAGGCGCGCCGCGGCCTTGGCACCCGCCTCCCGCAGCCGTGCCGCGCGTTCCTTGCGCAGCGGCACGGGCAGTTGCGGCATGCGCGCCGCCGGGGTGTCCGGCCGCTCGGAATAGGGGAAGACGTGCAGGAAGCTCAGCCCGCAGGCCTCGACCAGCGACAGCGTGTCGGCGAAATGCGCCTCGGTCTCGGTCGGGAAGCCGGCGATCAGGTCGGCACCGAAGACGACATCCGGGCGCAGGCGGCGCGCGCGCTCGGCGAGCGCGATGGCATCCGCGCGCAGGTGGCGGCGCTTCATCCGCTTGAGGATCAGGTCGGAACCGTGCTGCAGCGACAGGTGCAGATGCGGCATCAGGCGCGGTTCCTCGGCGATCAGGCGCCAGAGGTCGTCATCGACCTCGACGGGGTCGAGGGACGACAGCCGCAGCCGCGGCAGTTCCGGCACCAGGGCGAGCAGCCGCCGGATCATCTGCCCCAGGGTCGGGCGGCCCGGCAGGTCGGGGCCGTAGGAGGTGATGTCCACCCCGGTCAGCACGACCTCCCGATAGCCGGCGACGACCAGGGCGCGGACCTGCTCCACGATCGCGCCCATCGGCACCGAGCGCGACGGGCCGCGGCCGAAGGGGATGACGCAGAAGGTGCAGCGATGGTCGCAGCCCTGCTGGACCTGCACGAAGGCGCGCGCCCGGCCGGCGAATTCGGTCACGAGATGCGCCGCCGTCTCGGTCGCCGCCATGATGTCGGTGACGGGCGCGGGCGGGGCGTCCAGCCCGGCCCAGGTCTCGGGCTTCAGCTTGTCGCCATTGCCGATGACGCGCTCGACGCCCGGGATGGCGGCCCACTTCTCGGGCGCGATCTGGGCGGCGCAGCCGGTGACGATGATCCGAGCGCCGGGGTTGTCGCGATGCGCGCGGCGGATGGCCTGGCGGGCCTGGCGTTCGGCTTCGGCGGTGACGGCGCAGGTGTTGACCACGATCGCGCCCGCATGCCCGGCCTTGGTCGCCAGGTCGCGCATCGCCTCCGACTCATAGGTGTTGAGCCGGCAGCCGAAGGTCAGGACCTCGACGCTCATGCCGCGTAGCTGTCCAGGTTCAGCGTCCCGGTGAAGGCGGTGGCGACGGGGCCGGTCATCAGGACATGGCCGTCGGATTCCCGCCATTCCATGGTGAGGTCGCCGCCCGGCATGGACACGGTCGCGCGCCGCCCTGTCAGCCCGCGCCGCACCGCGTTCACGATGGTCGCGCAGGCTCCCGAGCCGCAGGCGAGCGTCAGCCCGGCCCCGCGTTCCCAGATGACGACGCGGATGTGATCCGGGGCGAGCACCTGGGCGAAGCCGATATTGGCGCGGTCGGGGAAGATCGGGTCGTGTTCCAGCGCCGGGCCGATCTCGCGCACCGGGATGGCGTCGAGGTCGTCCACGAAGAAGGTCGCGTGGGGATTGCCCATCGAGCAGGCCGCGGCGTCCGCCACCGGGCCGAGCGCGAGCGGCACATGCAGCGTGTCCACCTCCCGCGCCAGCGGCACGTCGCGCCAGCCGAGGCGGGCCGGACCCATATCCGCCCGCCACAACCCGCCGGGCAGGCGCTCGACCGGGAGTTCGCCGGCGATCGTGCGGACCACGACGCGGTCGGCGCCGCGTTCATCCGCGACCAGGGAGGCGATGCAGCGGGTGGCGTTGCCGCAGGCCCCGGCCTCGGACCCGTCGGGATTCAGGATGCGCATGAAGACGTCGGAGCCCGCCGGCGCGGGCTCCATGACGATGAACTGGTCGCAGCCGATGCCGAAATGGCGGTCGGCCACGGCGGCCGCGCGCGCGGGCGTGACCGGCAGTGCGGCGGCGCGCCCGTCCAGCACGACGAAGTCGTTGCCCAGGCCGTGCATCTTGCGGAAGGGGATCATCTCACCTGCGCATATAGAGCGGTCGGGTCCCTGCCGGAACCCGCGGTGAGCGCGGAGCAGCCCGCAACCCGGCGATTTGGCCTCGGCCGGCCCAGGTATCGGCATTTGCTGCTGACGGAGGGTGTATCCGCCGGGCGTCCTGGCATAGTTGCTTCATCGAATCCATCTCGATGTGCGGTCAGGAGATTGAAGGATGCAGCGCGGTCTTCTCAGTGCGTTCGTTTTGCTGTTGGCCCCCGGACCGACGCTCGCCCAGGCGCCCGGCGGGGCAGAGTCGGCAGCCGCGGCGCTGCAGCAGGCCCGTGCCTTCATTGCGTCGAGCAATTGCCCGTCCGCGACGGCCAGGGCTGCCGCGCCGCCGGTGCCGCTTTCCGACGCGACCGTGCGCGAGGCCTCCTATCACCGCATCCTGATCGAGGGCTGCGGCCGGCGGATGCAACGGAACTACCTCGCCCTGGTGCTGCCGGATGGCGCGCGACGGATGGTGGAAACCTTGCCTGGCACCACGGTCACCGACCCGGTGCTGCAGCGGGATGCCATGCAGGCGGCGATGATGGCGGCGCGCACCGCCGCGCCGAACTGCGCCCAGATCCGGCCCCAAGGGGCCGACTTCGATGGTCGGGACAGCGAGCCGAACGCGCCGCGCCGCACCCAGCCCTGGTCCGAGACCTGGGTCTTCGACGCCTGCGGCGGGATGTTCGCGGTCCCCATGCGGTTCTCGCCCACGGCGCGCGGCACCAGCTTCACCGCCGGATCGGGCGTGCGGCGCCTCAATTGATTCCTTCAGCGGGCGCGGGGCGGGGGCTTTCGGGGCGCCGCCACGCCATAGCCGGGTCCCTCGATGCTCATGGCCAGCACCCTGCTGATCGCGGTCAGGTCCCGGCCCGACTCCGTGGCCCACCCGTTGAAGGCCGCCTGCACCGCGGCGAAGTCCCGTTTCGCGGTGGGTGGCTTGTCGATCACGCCTTCCCGGATCAGGGCGGCGACCACGTCCGGCGTGGCGATGAAGGCGGGCTTTCCGATGCCGCGCAGGAAGCGGCCGGCGGCGTCCCCGCCCAGATGGCTGCCGCGTTTGCGCAGCAGATCGAGCAGGCCGACATGGTCGCTATCCGGCCATTCGGCGAAGAAGCGCGCCGCGCTGCCGTGCTGTTCCGCGAGATCGAGCAGAAGCTGCGCGTTCGCCTGCACGGCGCGGATCTTGGCCGCGTTGCGCACGATGCCGCGATCCTTCAGCAGGGCGTCGAAGCGTTCCTCGGTCATGAAGGCGCAGGTGCGCGGATCGAAGCCGTCGAAGGCAGCCTCGAAGGCCGGCCATTTCTCGGCGATGACCTTGGAGGAGAAGCCGGCATTGAAGATGCGCCGGGTCATCTCGGCGAGGATGCGGTCGTCGGGTGTGGCGGCGATCTCGGCCGGGCTGTGCGGGGCGGTTTCGGCGAGCATGGCCTCGAGCGCCGCGGGACTGCCCTTGCGCGCGGCTGCCTGCGCGAAGATGGCCTGGAACTCCCGCATGACGGCCCCGCTTCTTCCGGTTGCGGGATGTATTCTGAAGCGATCGTTATGAATGTGCCAGGGCCCTCAGCCGTTGAGCAGCCGGTCGATCTCGGCCTGGGCCAGGTCGGGGCCGGCTGCCGCGGCCGGTGTCACGGTAGGGGCATGGCCGCGGATCTCGACGCGCGGGGCATCGGGCGTGCCGATCCCCGGGACCAGCCCTTCCAGCATGGTTTCGACCTGCTGGAGTTGCCGGATGGCGCGGCGGATGCGCTGGCCGGTGAGGTCCTGGAAGGAGCAGGCCTGGAAGATGTCGTTCACCCGCTCGGTGAGGGCGGCCAGCGCCGTGGTGTCGCCACCCCCCTCATCGAGCCATGTCTGGATGGCCTCGGCCGCTTCGAGGATGGTCTCCGCCGCCGATTCCGTGGCCTGCACCACGGCTTCCAGTTCCAGCCCGGAATTCCGGGCGCCGGAGGCCGGGATGGCGATCAGCCGGGCGATCTGGGCATGGACCTCGGCGATGCGGTTGCCGAGGGCTTCCTCGGTCATGCCCAGCAACTGGACCGAGGATGAGACCTCGGCGCTGAGTTCGGCGATGCGGCGGTCCACGAAGGCGCGAAGCGATGCGAAATGGGGGGCGAGGGCCTGGTCGAGGGCTTCGGTCGGCGGGGCAGGGGCGGTGTCCAAGGGCATGGCCTTCCGTCGCATCGGCGGGAAACGACAGGAAACACCGGGAAGCGTGAAGGTCCGGTTGCCATGGGCGGGGTCAGGGGCTATACGCCCGCCTCCCGCGTCGTGGCCCCATGGACATGCCCGGCCGGGAACGCGCGTCCCCGTCGCATGGTGCGGCAGGGTGCGAAGACCCCGAATAGGAGGGCCAAATGTCCAAGATGAAGACGAAGTCGAGCGTGAAGAAGCGCTTCCGACTGACCGCCACCGGCAAGGTGAAGGCGGGCGCTGGCAACAAGCGCCACATGCTGACCGCCAAGACCACCACCATGAAGCGCCAGAACCGCGGCATGTACGTCCTCGACAAGCAGGACGGCGATACCGTGAAGCAGTGGCTGCCCTATGGGCTGGACCGGTAAGGAAGGGGCGCAGCAATGGCTCGTGTAAAGCGCGGCGTTACCAAGCACGCCCGTCACAAGAAGGTCCTCAAGCTCGCTGAGGGCTACGTCGGCCGGTCCTCGACCGCCTATCGCCCCGCGCTCGAGCGCGTCGAGAAGGCGCTGCAGTACGCCTATCGCGACCGCCGCAACAAGAAGCGCGAATTCCGTGGCCTCTGGATCCAGCGCATCAACGCCGCGGTCCGTGAGCACGGCCTGACCTATTCCCGCTTCATCGCCGGCATCAAGGCCGCGGGGATCGAGATGGACCGCAAGGTGATGGCGGCCCTCGCCTTTGACGAACCGGCGGCCTTCGCGGCGCTGGTCGAGCAGGCGAAGGCGAAGCTCGCCTGAGTCCGTCCCGGGGGTTCCCCGGGACCACAACAGCGTTTAGCAGAGGGCCGCATCCCGGGTGACCGGGGCGCGGCCCTTCGTGCTTTCCGGACATGGTGCCCATGATCGACGACCTCGCTTCCCTGCAGGCCGAAACCGAAACCGCCCTCGCCGCCGCCGCCGACCTGCGCGCGCTGGACGCGGTGCGGGTCGGCGTCCTCGGCAAGTCCGGCAGCCTCACCGGCCTGCTCAAGGGGCTGGGCGGCGTGCCCGCCGAACAGCGCAAGGAGCGCGGCGCCGCGCTGAACCGCCTGAAAGGCGGCATCGAGGCCGCCATCGAGGCGCGCCGCGTGGTGCTCGACGCCGCCGCGCTGGACGCGCGCCTCGCCGCCGAGCGCATCGACGTCACGCTGCCGCCGCGCGCCGCCGCGCCCGGCACGGCCGCCGATGGCGGCATCCACCCCATCGCGCGCACCATGGAGGAACTGACCGCCCTGTTCGGTGCCATGGGCTTCAAGGTCGCCGAAGGCCCGGACATCGAGGGCGACTGGTACAATTTCGGCGCGCTCAACATCCCCGACCACCATCCGGCGCGGCAGGACCACGACACCTTCTACCTGCCGGAAGTCGACGGGAAGCGGCCCGTTCTGCGCACACACACGAGCCCCGTGCAGATCCGCACCATGATCGCGCAGGAACCGCCGATCCGCGTCATCGTGCCCGGCCGCACCTATCGCGCCGACCACGACGCGACGCATTCGCCGATGTTCCACCAGGTCGAGGGGCTGGTGATCGACCGCGGGATCACGCTCGGCCATCTCAAGGGCTGCCTGATCGACTTCCTCCGCGCCTTCTTCGGCATCGCCGACCTGCCGGTGCGGTTCCGGTCGTCCTACTTCCCCTTCACCGAGCCCTCGATGGAAGTGGACATCGGCTGGTCGAAGAAGACCGGCGAACTCGGCAAGGGCGGGGATTGGCTGGAGATCCTGGGCTCGGGGATGGTGCATCCGAAGGTGCTGGCGAATTGCGGCATCGACCCGCGCGAGTGGCAGGGCTTCGCCTTCGGCATGGGGATCGAGCGCATCACCATGCTGAAGCACGGCATCCCGGATCTCCGACCGTTCTACGAGGCGGATATCCGGTGGTTGAAGCATTACGCGGCAAGCCCGCTGGCGCCGGCGACGCTGCATGAAGGGGTGTGAGGTCAGGGAGGGCTTTGCCCTCCCCGAACCCCTCCCATCGGGGGAACGTATTCCCCCGAATCCCCCTTCTATTGTTGGGCGTTGGACTGGTGCGCAGGGCGCGACGCGGACACACGATCGCCGCACGCAATGCCCGGCACCAAGTCGAGGTTTCCAAAGGCCTTTCGGCCTTTGCCGGGTGGATCGGAGGGGCGGAACCTCTTCGAACAATGATGGTGGTTTGGAGGGGCAAGGCCCCTTCAATAAGAGGCCGACGCAATGAAGTTCACACTCTCCTGGCTGCGCGATCACCTCGACACGGACGCATCCGTCGATGAGATCGCCCGTACGCTGAACGCCATCGGCCTTGAGGTCGAAGGCATCGAGGATCGCGGCGCCGCACTCGCCACCTTTCGCATCGCGCGCGTCATCGAAGCCGTGCAGCACCCCAATGCCGACCGGCTGCGTCAGCTCCGCGTCGATATCGGCGACGGCGTCGAACGCTCGGTCGTCTGTGGCGCGCCCAATGCGCGCACCGGGCTGGTCGGCGTTGCCGCGCTGCCGGGCGAATACGTCCCGGGCACCGGCGTCACACTGAAAATCGGTGAGATCCGCGGCGTGAAGTCGGAAGCGATGATGCTGTCGCTGCGCGAGATGGGCCTGGGCGACGATCATTCGGGCATCGTGGACCTGCCGGCGGATGCGCCGATCGGGCAGTCCTACGTGACATGGGCGGGGCTCGACGATCCGATCATCGAGATTGCCGTTACGCCGAACCGTGGCGATGCGCTGTCCGTGCGCGGCGTGGCGCGCGACCTGGCTGCCGCGGGGCTCGGCACGCTCAAGCCCTGGTCGGCGCCAAAGGTCGCGGCCACCTATGACGCGCCGCTGAACTGGACCATCGAGGATCCGCGCGCCTGCCTCTGGGTGCTGGGGCGCGCCGTGCGCGGCGTGAAGAACGGGCCGTCCCCCAAATGGATGCAGGACCGGCTGGCGGCGATCGGGCTGCGGCCGATCTCGGCGCTGGTGGACATCACCAACTACTTCACCTTCGACCTCGGTCGCCCGCTGCACGTCTTCGACGTGGCGAAGGTGAAGGGCAGCACGCTCGCGATGCGCATGGCGCGCGAGGGCGAGACCCTGCACGCGCTGAACGGCAAGGAATACGCGCTGACGCCTGAAGACGGCATCATCGCCGACGAGGCCGGGCCCGAGGCGCTGGGCGGCGTGATGGGCGGCGAGCCCTCGGGCTGCGACGAGACCACCACCGAGTGCTTCATCGAATGCGCGCTGTTCGATCCGGTGCGCGTCGCGCTTTCGGGCCGGCGGCATGACCTGCGCAGCGATGCGCGGTCGCGCTTCGAACGCGGCCTGGATCCCGCCTTCCTGCCCGATGCGCTGGAAGCGGCGACGCGCATGATCGTTGAGCTCTGCGGCGGCGAGGCGAGCGGCGTCAGCGCCGCCGGCGCCGAACCCGCCTGGAAGCGCGAGGCCAGCCTGCGCTTCGAGCGCGTGGCGGGCCTCGGCGGCCTCGACCTGCCGGTGGCGGAATCGGTCGCGCGGCTGCAACGCCTCGGCTTCGCGGTGCAATCGCGTGACGCGGACTCCGTCATCGTCGCCGTGCCGTCCTGGCGCAACGACGTGGCCTCGGACCTCTCGGCCTATCGTGCCGGCGGGGGCGCGCTGGCGCAATTCGCCGGGCTTGATCCGGCGCGCGCGGCCAAGGCCGCGGAAGGGTGCGCGGTCATCGAGCCCGAGGCCGACCTGGTCGAGGAAGTGCTGCGCCTCGGCGGGCTGGACGCGGTGCCGCCGGTTTCGCTGCCGACCAGCGCGATTATCCCGCCGGCTTCCTTCACGGCGAAGCAGTCGCGCGCGGCATTGGCCCGGCGCGTGCTCGCCGCGCGCGGCATGCAGGAATCCGTGACCTTCGCCTTCATGGAAGCGAAGACCGCCACCCTGTTTGGCGAGACGCCGGAGATGCTGCGGCTGGTGAACCCCATCGCGGCCGACCTCGACCAGATGCGTCCGACGCCGGTGGCCTCGCTGTTGTTGGCGGCCGCGCGCAACGCGGCGCGCGGCTTCGCGGATGTGGCGCTGGCGGAACTCGGCGCCGCCTATCGCGACATCACGCCGGACGGGCAGGCCGCTGTCGCCGCCGGCGTGCGCCACGGGTCCACGCCGCGTCATTGGGCGGAACCCTCGCGCGGCGTCGATGCGATGGATGCGAAGGGCGATGCCATCGCGGTGCTCGCGGCGCTCGGCGTGCCGATGGCCGCGCTGCAGGTCACGGCGGATGCGCCCGGCTTCTACCATCCGGGCCGATCGGGCGTGGTGCGGCAGGGGCCGAAGACGGTGCTCGCCACCTTCGGCGAGATCCATCCGAAGGTGATGGAAGCGCTCGACCTGCCCGGACCGGCGGTGGCCTTCGAGGTCTTCCTGGACGCCGTCCCCGAACCCAAGCGGCGTAAGAGGGGCGCGCCGGACCTTCCCGCCTTCCAGCCGCTGCGGCGCGACTTCGCCTTCATCGTCGAGGAGCCGGTCGCTGCGGAGGCCCTGCTGCGCGCCGCGCGCGGCGCGGACAAGGTGCTCATCACCGATGTGGCGTTGTTCGACGTCTATCGCGGCAAGGGCGTGCCGGAGGGGGCGAAGAGCCTTGCCATCCAGGTCACGATCCAGCCGCGTGAGGCGACGCTGACCGACACCCAGATCGAGGATATCGCCGACCGCGTCGTCGCCGCCGTGGCGAAGGCGACGGGCGCGACATTGCGCGCATGACCCCCGCCGCGGCCGGCAAGCGCCTGTACCTGGCGCTGCTGGCCGCGGCGCTCGTCCTCGTCCTGTCCGTCTGGTTCGCTGGCACTGTCGCGGTGCCGGGGCTGATGCGCGCCGGGCTGGTCTCGCCGGGGCGGGCGGCCTGGCTGACCGCGGCGGTGCAGCTCGGCTTCGTGGCCGGCACGCTGGCCAGTGCCGCCTTGTCGCTGGCCGACCGGCTGGATGCGCGGCGCCTCTTCCTCGCCTGCTCCTGGGTCGCGGCGGCGGCGACGCTGGCGCAGACCGTGGTGGCGCCATCGGGCGCGGCGGCGCTCGCGCTGCGCTTCATCGCCGGGGCGAGCATGGCGGGCGTCTACCCGGTCGGGATGAAGCTCGCGGCGTCCTGGGCCAGGGGCGATCTGGGGTTGCTCATCGGCATCGTGGTGGGGGCGCTGACGCTGGGCTCGGCATTGCCGCACCTGTTGCCGACGCTGATCGGGTCGGTCGATTGGCGCGTGGCCTATGGCGGGGCAGGGGCGCTGGCCGCGCTTGGCGGCCTCATGGTCCTGGGCTTCCGGCCGGGGCCGCTGATCGGCGCCCGGCCGCCCTTCCGCCCGGGCCAGATGATGGAAGCCTGGCGGAACCGTGGGCTGCGTCTCGCGAACCTCGGCTATCTCGGCCACATGTGGGAACTCTATGCCATGTGGGCCTGGATCGGGGTGTTCCTGGCGGGCGTGCTGGAAACCCCGCAGGTCGGGCCCTGGGTCTTCGGCGTGATGGCGGCCGGGTCGGCGGGCTGCGTGCTGGCCGGGCTGGTGGCGGATCGCTGGAACCGCGCGCGGGTCGCCGCGCTGTGCATGCTGGTCTCGGGCGGCTGCGCGCTGTTGATCGGGCCGGCATCGGCGTGGCCGGGGCTGGCACTTGGCCTGGCGTTCCTGTGGGGCTTCACCGTCGTGGCGGATTCGGCACAGTTCTCCGCCTGCGTGGTGAGCCTCTCCCCGCCCGACTATGTCGGGACGATGCTGACGGCGCAGACATCGATGGGCTTCCTGCTGACCGCCATCGTGATCGGCGTGCTGCCGTATCTGATGGCGGCGCTGGGGCCTGGGGCGGCTTTCGCGCTGCTTGGGATCGGGCCGCTGCTCGGCGCCGTCGCCATGTGGCGGCTGGCGCCGATGCTGCCTCAGGCCGGCGAGCCTCGCCGGTAGCGTACCGGCGGCCCGGTGAAATCGAGACGGCGCCGATCCTCTGGGGCGCACGTTGGCGAAGGCCGAAAGGTCCTCCTGATTGCCCCTATTCTTCCGCTGTCGGAGTTGGAGGGGCGCCGCCCCTCCAAACCACCCCGCCAGGCCATTGTATGGCCTGGACCGCCGGAACTTGGTGCGGGGCATCTCGGGCGCTCCGGCTCCTCCAAGCGCGTTCCGTGCGCAAGGGCGGGCTATGGCGATTATTCTCCCAGCCGCGCACGGCGCCAGGTTGAGGTTTCCAAAGGCCTTTCGGCCTTTGGTGGGGTGAGGTTTGGAGAGGGGCAAGGCCCCTCTCCAAGACTAAGAAGCTCTCAGCGGCAGCAGCGCCCCGCCAAGTCTCAGCA
>JAYSDS010000108.1:0-10256 GCA_041914265.1 Roseomonas sp. | reverse complement strand
GGCGGGGTGGGGGGGGGGGGTGGGGGGGGGGGGGGGCCGGGTGGGGGGGGGGGGGGGGCCGGCGCGCCCCCCCCCCCCCCCCCCCCCCCCCCCCCCAAGACTAAGAAGCTCTCAGCGGCAGCAGCGCCCCGCCAAGTCTCAGCAACCGATCCCGCGCTCCCGCAGCCGTTCCAGCACCACCGCCGCGCATTCCTCCGCGCTGCATCCCACGGTCGAGATGTGCAGCTCCGGCGATTCCGGCGGCTCGTAGGGACTGTCGATGCCGGTGAAATTCTTGATCTGGCCCGCCTGTGCCTTGGCGTAGAGCCCCTTCACGTCGCGCGCGATGCAGGCCTCGATCGGCGTGTCCACGAAGACCTCGATGAACTCGCCGCTGCCGAGCAGGTCCCGCACCATCCGCCGTTCCGCGCGGAAGGGCGAGATGAAGGAGCACAGCACGATCATCCCCGCATCGACGAAGAGCTTCGCGACCTCGCCGACGCGGCGGATGTTCTCGACCCGGTCCTCAGCGGTGAAGCCGAGGTCGCGGCACAGCCCGTGGCGGATGTTGTCGCCATCGAGGCTGTAGGTCTGCCGCCCCGCGCGGTGCAGCGCCTGTTCCACGATGTTCGCGATGGTGGACTTGCCCGAGCCCGACAGGCCGGTGAACCACAGCACCATCGGCGTGTTGCCGGACAGCGCCGCCCGCGCGGCCTTGTCCACGGTGAAGTGCTCGTGGTGGATGTTGGAGGCGCGGCGCAGCGGGTAGGCGATCATGCCCGCGCCGGCGGTGCGGTTGGTGAAGCGGTCCACCAGGATGAAGGCGCCGGTCGCGCGGTTCTCGGCATAGGGGTCGATCGGCACCGCCTGGCCGGCGGAGAAGTTGCAGAAGCCGATCTCGTTCAGCGACAGGCGCCGCGCCGCGTGTTCCTCGAGCGTGTTCACATCCACCCGATGGCGGATGGAGGTGACGGAACACGGCGTCCAGACATGCCCGATGCGCATCATGTAGGACCGGCCGGGCAGCATCGCTTCCTCGTCCATCCACAGCAGATGGGCGGCGAACTGGTCGGCGACGGGCGGGCGTTCGGTCGGCAGGACGAGGATGTCGCCGCGCGCGACGTCCACCTCGTCTTCCAGCGTCAGGGTCACGGCCTGGCCGGCTTCCGCCGTGGGCAGGTCGCCATCGGCCGTGACGATCCGCGCGACGCGGGACGCCTTGCCCGAGGCCGCCACCACCACCGGATCGCCCGGCGCGATGCGCCCGCTGGCGACGGTGCCGGAAAAGCCGCGGAAATCGAGGTTCGGCCGGTTCACCCACTGCACCGGAAAGCGGAAGGGCCGGCCGGCGAGATCCTGCGACACGTCCACGCCTTCGAGGTGCTCGACCAGCGTCGGCCCGTGATACCAGGGCGTATTGCCCGACCGCGTGGAGACATTGTCGCCGTAGCGCGCGCTCATCGGGATCGGCACGACGGAACGGAAGCCGAGCTCGGCGGCGAAGGTGACGTAGTCGCCGACGATGCGGTCGAAGGTCTCCTCGCTGAAATTCACCAGGTCGATCTTGTTCACCGCGACGACGATGTCGCGGATGCCGAGCAGCGAGCAGATGTAGGAATGGCGGCGCGTCTGCGTCAGCACGCCCTTGCGCGCATCGATCAGGATGACGGCGAGCGACGCGCCGGAGGCCCCGGTCGCCATGTTGCGCGTGTACTGCTCGTGGCCCGGCGTGTCGGCGACGATGAAGGACCGGCGCGGCGTGGCGAAGAAGCGATACGCCACGTCGATGGTGATGCCCTGCTGGCGTTCCGCCTCCAGCCCGTCCACCAGCAGCGCAAGGTCGATGTCGTCGCCGGTCGTGCCGTGCTTGCGGCTGTCCTTGGTGATGGCGGCGAGCGTGTCCTCGAAGATGAGCTGGCTGTCGTAGAGCAGCCGCCCGATCAGCGTCGACTTGCCGTCATCGACCGATCCGCAGGTGAGGAAGCGCAGCAATTCCCGGTGCTCGGGCGCGCGATGCGGCACCATCTCAGAAATACCCCTCGCGCTTCTTCTTCTCCATCGACGCGTCTTCATCCGTGTCGATCAGGCGGCCCTGGCGCTCGGATGTCTTCGCCGCGCGCATCTCCGCGATGATCTCGGGCAGTGTCGCGGCGGTGCTCTCGACCGCGCCGGACAGCGGATAGCAGCCGAGCGTGCGGAAGCGGACCATGCGCATCTCGGGCGTCTCGCCGGGGTTCAGCGGCAGGCGGTCGTCATCGACCATGATCCAGGTGCCCGACCGCTTCACCACCGGCCGCGCCTTGGCGAAGTACAACGGCACGACGGGCAGGTCCTCGGCGAGGACGTAGTCCCACACGTCGTATTCGGTCCAGTTGGACAGCGGGAAGACGCGGATGCTCTCGCCGTCCCGGATGCGCGTGTTGAACAGCGACCACAATTCGGGCCGCTGGGCGCGCGGGTCCCAGGAATGCCCCGGGCCGCGGAAGGAGAAGACGCGTTCCTTCGCGCGCGACTTCTCCTCGTCGCGCCGGGCGCCGCCAAAGGCCGCGTCGAAGCCCCATTTGTCCAGCGCCTGCTTCAGCGCCTCGGTCTTCATCACTTGCGTGTGAAGCGCGGAGCCAGAGCCGATGGGATTGATGCCGCGCGCGACGCCGTCCGGATTCGTGTGGACCAGCAATTCCATGCCGACGCGATCCGCCATCATGTCGCGGAAGGCGATCATCTCGCGGAACTTCCACAGCGTATCGACATGCATCAGGGGAAAGGGCGGCTTGCCGGGCGCGAAGGCCTTCAGCGCCAGGTGCAGCATCACCCCGGAATCCTTGCCGATGCTGTAGAGCATCACCGGCTTGCGGAAGGAGGCTGCGACCTCGCGGATGATCCCGATCGATTCCGCCTCGAGCCGCGCGAGATGCGGCGGCAGCGGCGCTTTCGTGGAGGGTTTCGTCACGAATTCCTCAGTACTGCGGTCGCGGGGCGAAAAAGGGGCGGCGACCTCAGGCCTCTTCCCATGGCGGTTGCACCCGCGCAAGTTGCGGACATCACACAACCACAGGAGCCGCCCCGCGTGACCACCGACGCTGCCGAGAGGACCCGTCTCGCCCATATCTTCGCCGCTATCGCGGAGGAGGCCGGGAAGGCGATCCTGGCTGTCTATGGCAGTGCGTCGGCGACGGCGAAGGCGGATGGCAGCCCGGTCACCGAGGCCGACCTCGCCGCGCACAAGGTCATCCTGGCGGGCCTGGCGCGGGACTGCCCCGACATCCCGGTGGTGTCCGAGGAAGACGCCGCCCACCGCGCCCCTGACCCGGCCGAGAGCTTCATCCTGGTCGATCCCCTGGACGGCACGCGGGAATTCCTCTCCCGCAACGGGGAGTTCACCGTGAACATCGCGCTGATCGAGGGCGGCTGTCCGGTGGTCGGCGTGGTGCTGGCCCCGGCGCTGGGGCGGCTTTGGATCGGCGCGGTGGGTGAGGGGGCCTGGACCAAGGCGGTGGGCGAGGGCGAATGGCAGCGCATCGGCTGCCGCCACCCCGAGGGCGATGGCGTCGTCGCCGTCGCCAGCCGTTCCCACCGCGACGAGGCGACCGAGGCCTTCCTGGCCGACCAGCCCGTCGCGGGGCTGCGCTCGGTCGGGTCCTCGCTGAAATTCTGCCTGGTCGCGGCGGGGGAGGCCGATGTCTATCCCCGCTTCGGTCCGACCATGGAATGGGACACGGCGGCCGGGCAGGCGGTGCTGGACGCCGCGGGCGGCCAGGTGCTGGCCCCGGACGGGACGCCCTTCCGCTACGGCAAGGCGGGCTGGCGCAACGGCCCCTTCATCGGCTGGGGCGCGCGGCGGGGCTGACCGCGGCCCAGGAGGTCGTCACATGCGCGGCGATCTCCGCCGCGCCCTCGCCGCGCATCGTCACCTCGCCCACGATGATGCGGCCGCGCTTGAGCACCCGTGCCTCCGCCAGGACCGGACCGGGGTCCAGGCGGCGCAGGAAATGGATGGTCAGGCTGGTGGTCAGGCTCTCATCCCGCCCGCCGGTGAGCCCCAGCAGGGCCGCCCACATCGCGATATCCGCGAACCCCATCAGCGCGGGGCCGGAGACGGTCCCGCCGGGCCGCAACAATTCTTCCTTCCAGGGCAGGCGGCAGGTGGCCGTGCCGCCTTCGGCCTGCAGCACCTCCACGCCCCAGGCAGCGGCGAGCGGTACGCCGCGATGCATGATGGCCTGGATGGCGGCGATGTCGGGTGGCGTTTCGTCCATGCTCGTCTCCTCGCCCCGGATGCTGCCCGATCGCGGCACGCGCGGCCATCTGGCCGGCGCGCGGCGGCGATGCGACGATGCCACCGGCAGCGGAAGGCAGCGCGCATGACGGAACTGGCCGGGCAGGTCGCGATCATCACCGGGGGCAGCCGGGGCATCGGCGGCGCCATCGCGCTCGCCTTCGCGCGGGCCGGGGCGGATGTGGCCTTCTGCCATCTGGACGATCCGGCGGGTGCCGGGGCCACGGCGGCGGCCATCGCCGCCCTTGGCCGGCGGGTGTATCACGAATCCCTCGACGTGGCGGACTCGGCCGGGCTGCGCGGCTTCATCACCGGGGCGGAGGCCGCTCTCGGGCCGGCCGACATCCTCGTCACCAATGCCGGCATCAACATCCGCGGGCCCTTCGAGACGCTCTCCGAAGACATCTTCCGCCGCCTGCTCGACGTCCATGTCATGCACACCGTCGTCGCGGCCCAGGCGGTCTACCCCGGCATGATCGCGCGCCGGCGCGGGCGGATCATCACCATCGCCTCGCAACTCGCGCTCAAGGGGGCGGCGCAACTCGTGCCCTATTGCGCGGCCAAGGGGGCGATCATCTCCTTCACCCGCGCCCTCGCGCTGGAAGCGGCCCCGCATGGCGTGCGGGTGAACAGCATCGCGCCGGGTCCGATCGACACCGCGCTGACCCAGGCGCGCGGGCCCGAATGGCGTGCGGCGATCGAGGCCTCGCTGCCCGCCGGCCATCTCGGCGTGCCGGAGGACATCGCGGCGACGGCCCTGCTGCTCGCGGGACCAGGCGGGAATTTCTACGTGGGCGCCTGCCTGTCGCCCAATGGCGGGGACGTGATGCATTGAGCACCGCGACGATCCGCACCATGCGGCCCGAGGAACTGCCGCTCGCGCTCGACTGGGCGGCCGCCGAGGGCTGGAATCCGGGCCTGGCCGACGCCGCCTGCTTCCTCGCCGCCGACCCCGAGGGCTTCCTGCTCGCCGAACTCGACGGCACGCCGGTCGGCTGCGTTTCCGCCGTGCGCTATGGCGACGGCTTCGGCTTCCTCGGCTTCTACATCGTCCGTCCCGAGTATCGCGGGCAGGGGCATGGCCTCGCGCTGTGGCAGGCGGCGATGGCGCGGCTGCAGCCGGGCGTGGTCGGCCTGGATGGCGTGGTGGCGCAGCAGGAGAACTACCGGCGCTCCGGCTTCGTGCTCGCCCACCGCAACATCCGCTATGGCGCGGTCGCGCCGCGCGCGCCCGAACTTGCCGAAGCGCCGCACGTCGTGCCCGCGGCCGACACCCCCTTCATTGCCGTCGCCGCCTTCGATCGCCGCTTCTTTCCTGCCGAGCGCGACGCCTTCCTGCGCGCCTGGATCGCGGCCCCGGGCCACGTCACCCGCGTGGTGCCGGGTGAGCAGCGGCTGCGCGGCATCGGCGTGCTGCGCCCATGCCGGGAGGGCTCCAAGATCGGCCCGCTCTTTGCCGAGGACCCCGCCGCCGCCCGCGCCCTCTTCGCCGCCCTGATCGCCGAGGCGCCGCCCGGACCCGTCTTCATCGACCTCCCGGAACCCAATGCGGACGCCATCGCCATGGCCACCGCGGCCGGCATGGCGCCCGCTTTCGAGACGGCGCGGATGTATGCCGGTCCGGCGCCCGATCTGCCGCTGCCGATGATCTATGGCATCACCAGCTTCGAACTCGGCTGACGCGGACGCCGGCGGCGCCCTGGGCTGAAACGGATCACGGCACGGGGCGCGGTGAGGTTGACCCCTTCGCCCCGGGGGCGCTAGCGCTGTCGCACATCGAACAAGGGAGCCTCTGCGATGCATCGGCCGACCGCTCGCCGGACGACGCGTTACGCCATCATGGCCACCGTGGCATTGCTCGCCTTCGCCACGCCCATTCCGGCCATGGCGCAGACCGCTCCGCCCGCACTTGCCCTGGAATTCGCCGATGCCCAGCAGCAGCAGCCGGTCGCGGTCGGCAGGCCGGTTCCCGTCGTCCTGGCGCGCGGTCAGACGGCCTATCTCCGGCTGCCGGAAGGGGCGGGCGACCTGATCGCCCTGACGCGCCGCCTGTCGCGCAACGCGGACACGGTGATGGCGCTGCTCGATTCGCAGGGCCGGGTGCTCGAGGAGGATGACGATGGCGGGGAGGAGAACCTCTCTTCCCGCCTCGAGATCGGGGCCGACCAGCGCGGGCCGCTCTATCTGCGCGTCGGCATGCTGGAAGGCGCGGCCGGCCGGTTCGAGGTGATGCTGGAACACGCCCCGCCGCACGATCCCAACGGCCCCGCGCGCAACCTGGCGGAAGCGGCGACGCGCCCCGCCCTCGATGTCGGCGTGCCGGTGCGGCTGACGCTGCGCACCCGGCAGGATGTGGTCTTCCGCCTGCCGTCCAATGCACCGGACCTGGTCGCCGTGACCCGGCGCCTGGAAGCCGGCGCCGATACGGTACTGGCCCTGCTCGACGCCAATGGCCGGGAGATCGGCAGCGACGACGATGGCGGGGAGGAACAGCTCGCATCCCGCCTCGACATCCCTGCGGCGCAGCGCCGCCCGCTCTTTCTGCGTGCCGGTGCGCTGACCGGCGGCAGCTTCGAGCTGGTGCTGGAACCCGATGCGCCGAGCAGCGCGCCGAGCTTCCCGCGTTCGCTGCGCGAGGCGGCATCCGCCCCCGCGCTGACCGTCGGCCAGGTCGTGCCGCTGCGGTTGCGCCGTGGCCAGACCGCGGTGTTCCGCCTGCCGGATGGCGACATCGCGGTGCTGACGCAGAACCTGCGCCGGAATGCCGATACCGTGCTGACGCTGCTCGACGCGGAAGGGCGCGAGATCGTCGAGGATGACGATGGCGGCGGCGACCTCGCCTCCCGCATCGAGGTCGCGGGCTCCGATGCGCGGCCGCTGTTCATCCGGGTGCGGCTGCTCGGCGACGCGGCGGGCGAGTTCGACCTCGCGGTCATGGCCGACACGCCGGAGCCGGTGACCTTCCCGCTGTCGCTGCAGGACGCGGCGCAGGCGCCGGCGCTGCAGCAGGGCGTCGCGATGCCGATCCGGCTGCGGCGCGGGCAGTCGGCCTATTTCCGCCTGCCGGCCGGCGGCGGGGCGGTCGCGACGCGGGACCTGCGCGACGGGACCGACACGGTGCTGGAACTGCTCGATTCGAACGGCCAGGTGCTGGCCGAGGACGATGATGGCGGGGAAGGCCTCGCCTCCCGCCTGCAACTGGACGCGACGCGCAAGGGGGATGCCTTCGTGCGGGCGAGCGTGCTGGGCAACGGGTCGGGCGCGTTCGAGCTGATCCTGCTGCCGGCGGACCAGACGCGCTGAGGTCTATGACGGATCGGGGAGGGGCTTTGACCCTCCTCGGATCCCAGCCCATCAGGGGCCGGAAGGCCTTCCTGATGACCCGGCTACTTCTGGAGGGGCGCTGCCCCTCCAAACCACCCCGTCGTGCTTGGAGCACTTGGAACGCGGTTCTTTGCTGCTGGGCGCAGCGGCCTTGCTGCCCCCGCGGAGCGCCCTTCGTGCGCAAGAGTTGGTTTCGGCACCATCCTGGCAGCAGCGCACGGCGCCAAGTAGAGGTTTGCAAAGGCCTTTCGGCCTTTGCTGGGGAGAGTTCGAGAGGGGCAAAGCCCCTCTCGATCCCACGGCCGAAGCAGCCGGCCAATCAGGATCCGCTATTTGCGCCCCATACGCGCTGCGAGGGCGCCGCATGGACATCGCGCCTTGCGCCAAGTGCCGGTGGCCCAGACCACACGGTCGCCTGACAGGCAGAGCCCAACCATCCGGGTCGCGGCGTTGCGGCGTCATGACCGATCGCGTCAAGCCGGTGCTGTCTTCGGATGGCAACAAGACCTTCATACGTCCGTCACGACCGCCGAGCACATTCCGCCCGCCCCAGGTGCCCCCCAGGACGGAATGCCATGCCCGATACCCATGCCAGTGACGCTACCGCCAATGCGGCTGAAGTCGAGGAAATCGGGAGCAATCCCGCGCCCCACGATCCGATCGGGGCCATCGTCGAACGCCGCCTGACGCGACGGGCCGCGCTGCGTGGCCTCGGCGGCACCGCGGCGGCCGCGACGCTCGCCGACCAACTCGTCGTCGGGGCGCAGCAGGCCCTCGCCCAGGCGGCGCCCGAGGCCGGCGGTCCGTCGAGCCTGACCTTTCCCGAGCTGCGCCACCAGCTTGCCCAGCGCGACGCCGTGGCGGAAGGCTACGAGATCCAGGTGCTGCTCCGCTGGGGCGACGCCGTGCTGCCCGGCGCGCCCGCCTTCGACCCTGCCGCGCAGAGCTCGGCCGCCCAGGCGACGCAGTTCGGCTACAACAACGACTTCATCGACTTCCGGCCGCTGCCGCAGGGTTCGCGCAGCGCCGATCACGGCCTGATCGTGGTCAACCACGAATACACGAATGCCGAGCTGATGTTTGCCGGCCTCGGCGCCGGCCAGGCGGCGCGCGAGAGGACCTCGGCCGACCAGGTGAAGGTCGAGATGATGGCCCATGGCCTGTCGGTGGTGGAGATCCGCCGCGCCGAAGGCCGTTGGGCGCCGGTCGCGGATAGCCGCTTCAACCGCCGCATCACCGCCGGGACCGAGATGCGCGTCAGCGGCCCCGCGGCCGGGCATGACCTGCTGAAGACCAAGGCCGATCCAACCGGGACGCGCGTGCTCGGCACGGTCAACAATTGCGCCGGCGGGAACACGCCCTGGGGCACGATCCTGACCACCGAGGAGAACTTCAACTACTACTTCTCCGGCGCCGCGGCGAAGACCGGCGCCCAGGCCGAGGCTTATCGCCGCTATGGCATCGTCGAGCGCGCGATCTTCCCCTGGGGCCGCTTCGAGGAACGCTTCGACCTCGACAAGGAAGCGAACGAGCCGAACCGCTTCGGCTGGATCGTGGAATTCGATCCCTACGATCCGCAGAGCCAGCCGGTGAAGCGCACCGCGCTCGGCCGTTTCAAGCATGAGGGCTGCACCCATGTGGTGAACCCCGATGGCCGCGTCGTCTTCTATTCCGGCGACGATGAGCGCTTCGACTATGTCTACAAGTTCGTCACCGACCGCCCCTGGAACCCGGACGATCGCGCGGCGAACCGCGACCTGCTCGATGACGGCACGCTGTTCGTCGCGCGCTTCGCCGATGATGGGAAGGTCACCTGGCTGCCGCTGGTCCATGGCCAGGGGCCGCTGACCGAGGCGAATGGCTTCCGCAGCCAGGGCGATGTCGTGATCCATGCGCGCCGCGCCGCCGACCTGCTCGGCGCGACGCCGATGGACCGGCCGGAGGATGTCGAGACCAACCCGGTGACGGGGCGGACCTATGTCATCCTGACCAACAACGGCAACCGCAAGGAAGACCAGCTCAGCCGCGCCAATCCGCGCGCCCGCAACACGCATGGCCATATCATCGAGGTCATCCCGCCCATGGCCGGCGGCCGCGCCGACCATGCGGCGACCGAGGCGCGGTGGGAGATCTTCCTGCTCGCGGGCAAGCCGGGCCAGGATGCCGGCGCGCGCTATCACCGCGCGACGAGCGACCAGGGCTGGCTGTCCTGCCCGGACAACATGGCCTTCGACGCGAAGGGGCGGATCTGGATCTCGACCGACGGCGCGCAAACCGAGGCCGGCGTGGCCGATGGCCTCTATGCCGCCGACACCCAGGGGCCGGGACGCGCGCTGACGCGGCTGTTCTATCAGGCGCCGACCGGGGCGGAGGTCTGCGGGCCGTGCTTCACGCCGGATGACACGACGATCTTCCTGGCCATCCAGCACCCGGCGGAGGATCGCGGCTCCTCCTTCGACCGACCCTCGACGCGCTGGCCAGATTTCCGGGAAGGCATGCCGCCGCGCCCCTCGGTGATCGCCATCGTCAAGCGCGGCGGCGGCGCGATCGGGGCGTAGTGAAGATCGGAGGGGTGTTGCCCCTCCAGGTCGCCCCACCAAAGGTCGAGGGCCTTTGCCGGGGTAGGTGTTTGGTCCCGGCAATTCGTGGTGTGGATCTGCGGTGAACCTGTGCGGCT
>JAYSDS010000107.1:0-22824 GCA_041914265.1 Roseomonas sp. | reverse complement strand
GATGCCCAGCATCCTGGCGGGAGGAGGCTCGGAGGAGGGCAGAGCCCTCCTTCGACCGTCACCAGTACCAGATGGCCCAGTCACGGCGACATTTGGAGAAGGGCGCCTCCCTTCCAATTCACAGCACCTCTCAGCGATACCGTCCGTGCCGTTGCAGCACTTCGATCCGGTATCCGTCGGGATCGTTCAGAAAGAAGAATCGCGCCAGCAGCGCACCATCGCGATGGAATTCCTTGATCGGTTCCGGCGCGATGCCAGCCTGGGCCAGCCGCTCATGCTCGGCATCGAGGTCATCCACCACCACCGCCATGTGCCCGTACCCGTCACCGCGCGCATAGGGCTCGGCGCGGCCATGGTTCACCGTCAGCTCCAGTTCGAAAGGGCTGTCCGGGCTCTTCAGATACAGCAGGGTGAAGCTGTCGAAGGCGAGGCGCTCCGCGACCTCGAAGCCGAGCGCGCTGCGATAGAAAGCGACGGAGCGCGCTTCCTCGAGTACGCGGATCATCATGTGAATCGGCCTGGCCATGGTCATGCTCCCGCGATGGAGAGCCCGACCTAGCGGGCGTCGCCGTGTGTGTCACGTGACGCGCTGCTTGCGATGGATTCCCTTCCACAGGATCAGGCCGTCGGGGATCTCGATAGTGCCGCCTTGCCCGTCTGTACCGCGGACGATCCATTCTCGCAGGCGACGACGTGGATCGCCCCCTCTCTTCGTGCGTGAAGCCACGTTGCTGCGCACGGCCTTGCAGCCCGCCCGCGCCACCGCAGATGATCTTCCTGCGATGACCCTCTTCAAACGTGCCCTGCTTCTTTTCGTCGTGGTGTTCCTGGTGCCGATCGGCGTCGCGGCCGCGCTGCACCAGGCACGCGATCCCGGCGTCGATTTCTGGCGCGCCGATCGGTCGAGCGTCGGACATCTGCCGGCCGCCGCCACGCATCCGGGTGCCGTGGTGCGCATCTTCGCCGCGCCCACGGTGCGCTGGCGCGGCATCGTCGCCGTCCATAGCTGGATCGTGATCAAGGAGAACGGCGCGGCGGACTACACGCGCTACGACGTCACTGCCTGGGGCGCCCCGCTGCGCGTGAATGGCTTCGTACCGGACGGACGCTGGTTCGGCCGCGTGCCGGAGGTCGTGTTCGCCGCGGATGAGCAGGCCGCCACGGCACTGATCCCGCGCATCCGCGCCGCGATCGACGCCTATCCCTGGCGCAACCATGGCGACTACCGCGTCTGGCCCGGACCGAATTCCAACACCTTCGTCGCCGCCGTGCTGGATGCGGTGCCCGAGGCCGCGGCCGTGCTGCCACCCACCGCGATCGGCAAGGACTATCCCTATGACGGGCGCTGGCTGCGTTCGACCGCCTCGGGCACCGGGCTGCGCCTGTCGCTCGGCGGCTATGCGGGGCTGACCCTGGGTTGGGTGGAGGGGGTCGAGGTCAACATCCTGGGCGGCGTGGCGGGCATCGACATTCGCCGCCCGGCCCTGAAGCTGCCGGGCCTCGGCCGCATCGGAATGGGCGCATAGCAGACCCGCCCGCCCCGCCCCCTTCCGGACCATGCGGCGTGATGCAAGGCTGCACCTGACATCGGGCGCGGGATGGACCGGCATCGGCCGCGACGCGGCGCGCCGCGGAGAGGGGCCACCGAGTCCGTGACAGAACGCGCGTCCCGCCAAGCCTGGATGATCGTCGCCGGTGGCTTCGTCGCCTTCACCGTCAGCGCCAGCCTCATGCATGCCTACACGGTGTTCCTGTTGGCCTTCATCGCCGACTTCGCCTGGACCCGCGCGGAAGCGAGCCTCGCCTACTCCGTGGGCCAGGTGGTGGGCGGCGTCGCCTCCCCGCTGGTCGGCGGACTGGTGGACCGGCTGGGCGCGATGCGCATGGTGCTGCTGGGCGGCTGCCTGCTGACGATCGGCCTGGTCGGCAGCGCCCTGGCGAGCACGCTGTGGCAGGTGGTGTTCCTCTACGGCGTGGTCATGACCTTCGGGGCCGGCTGCATCGGGATGGTGGTGTTCGTGCCGCTGGTCTCACGCCTGTTTGTCGCGCAGCGGGGGCTTGCCATCTCGATCCTGCAATCGGCCAACGGGTTCGGGCGCGCGATCTCCGCGCCACTCGCGCAGATCCTGATGGATGCGCAGGGCTGGCGCGGCGCCTACTGGACGCAGGCAGGCGTGATGGGGCTGCTCGTGGTGCCGCTCGCCCTGATGTTCCGTCGCGCCGAGGCGGCCATTCCCGCGCGATCGCCCGCCGGTATCGCGGCGGCCAGTGCGCCGGCGCGCGACTGGACGCTGGGCCGCGCGATGCGCACCCCGCATTTCTGGCTGCTCTTCCTCGTCTATGCGCTGACCAGCATCGGATCCTTCCTCGTCTCCCTGCACCAGATCGCCTTCGCGGTGGGGGTGGGGTTCGAACCGCTCTACGCGGCCTTCGTGCTGGGCACCGGGGCATTGCTGGCGCTGCCGGGCGTGATCGTCACCGGCAGCCTGTCCGATGTGATCGGACGGGAGAAGGCGGCGATCATCACCTATGTCATCTCGATGATCGGGTCCGGCGCGGCGCTGCTGATCCATTCGGGCGATCAGCATCTGATGCTGTGGGTCCATTCCTGCTTCTTCGGCATCACCTGGGGCGCACGCGGGCCGGCGATCACCGCCAAGACGGCGGACCTGTTCGGCGGGCCGAGGCTTGGGACGATCCTCGGCGTCATCACCGTCGGGTCGGGGCTGGGGGCCGGGATCGGCGCCTGGGGTGCCGGGCTGCTGTTCGACCTGACGGGGACCTATCGGCTCGCCTTCTGGCTGTCGATGGCGTCCTACGGGCTTGGGGCGGTGGCGTTCTGGGCACTGCGCAAGCCGGTGCGGTGAGAGTCGGAGAGGGCCCGACCGCAGCCCGCCCGAGCCCGCCGGACGTCGCTGCTGTGCGGGGTCCCCGCGCCCCCTACCCGCGCTTGTGGCAGGCCACGAAATGCCCTGGCGATGCCTCATGCAGCATCGGCACGACCTCACGGCACATGCCGGTATCCGCGATCGGGCAGCGCGTATGGAAGTGGCAGCCCGAGGGCGGGTTCAGCGGGCTCGGCACATCGCCCTGCAACCGGATGCGCTGGCGCTTCACCGTCGGATCGGGGATCGGCACGGCGGAGAGAAGCGCCTCGGTATAGGGATGCAGCGGCGTGGTGTAGAGCTCGCGCGCCGGCGAGATCTCCACGATGCGCCCGAGATACATCACCGCGACGCGGTCGGAGATGTGCTCCACCACCGAGAGATCATGCGCGATGAAAAGGAAGGTGAGGCCGAACTTCTCCTGCAGGTCCTCGAGCAGATTCACCACCTGCGCCTGGATGGAGACGTCCAGCGCCGAGACCGGCTCATCGCAGATGATGAGCTTCGGCGAGACCGCGAGCGCGCGCGCAATGCCGATGCGCTGGCGCTGGCCACCCGAGAATTCATGCGGGAAGCGGCGCATGTGGTCGGCGTTGAGGCCGACCGTCTCCAGCAGCTCGACGACGCGATCCTCGCGTTCCTGCGCCGTCTTGACCAGGCCGTGGATGATCAGCGCCTCGGCGATGATGTCGCGCACCGTCATGCGCGGGTTCAGCGAGGCGAAGGGGTCCTGGAAGATGATCTGCATGTCGCGCCGCAGCGCGATCATCTGCTGTTCGGTCAGCGCGGTGATGTCCCGGCCGTCGAACCAGACCTGGCCCGAGGTCGGTTCGATCAGCCGCAGGATCAGCCGGCCCGTGGTGGATTTCCCGCAGCCGGATTCACCCACCAGCCCCAGCGTCTCGCTCGCGGCGAGGTCGAAGGAGACGCCGGAGACGGCGTGCACTTCGTTCACGGTGCGGCGCAGGATGCCGCCCTTCACGGGGAAGCGCTTCACGAGGTCCTGCACGCGCAGCAAGGGTTCGGTCATGCGGCGATGGCCTCGGCATGAATGCAGGCGACCTTGTGGCCCGGGGAGAGTTCGCGCAGCTCCGGTTCGGCCGCACGGCATTCTTCGGTCGCGTGGCGGCAGCGCGCCGCGAAGCGGCAGCCCGGCGGCGGATGCAGCAGGGAAGGCACGCTGCCGGGAATGGCTTCGAGCCGCTGATGCACGGTCGCCGCGAGGTCGAGGCGCGGGATCGACCGGATCAGCCCCTGCGTATAGGGATGCAGGGGCTTGGCGAAGAGCGCGGTGACGGGCGCTTCCTCCACCACCTTGCCCGCATACATGACGATGACGCGCTGCGCATTCTCCGCCACCACCCCCATGGCGTGGGTGATGAGCAGCACCGCCATGCCGAGGCGCTCCTTCATCTCCTCGAGCAGGTCGAGGATCTGCGCCTGGATGGTGACATCGAGCGCGGTGGTCGGTTCGTCGGCGATGACCAGCTTCGGATTGCAGGACAGCGCCATGGCGATCATCACGCGCTGGCGCATGCCGCCGGAGAACTGGTGCGGATAGTCATGCACGCGCCGCGTCGGGTTGGGGATGTTCACCAGGGCGAGCATCTCGGCCGCGCGGTCCATCGCCGCCCGCCGCGACAGGCCTTCATGCTCGCGAACCGATTCGGCGATCTGCTCGCCGACCGTATAGACGGGGTTCAGCGAGGTCATCGGCTCCTGGAAGATGAAGCCGATCTCCTTCGCGCGGATGGCGCGCATCTGCGCCGGCGTCGCCGGTACCAGGTCGCGCCCCTGCCAGGTGATCGACCCCGCCACAATCTTGCCGGGCGGCATGTCGATCAGCTTCAGGATCGTCTTGGCCGTGACGGTCTTGCCGCAGCCGGACTCGCCGACGATGGACACGGTCTCGCCGCGGTCGACGCCGATATCGACGCCATCCACCGCGCGGACCCAGCCGTCATCGGTGCGGAAATGCACCTTGAGGCCGCTGATATCGAGAAGCCGGGTCATTGCACGCGCCTCGGGTCCAGGGCGTCGCGCAACCCGTCGCCGACGAAGTTGATCGACACGACGGTGAGGAAGATGGCGAGACCGGGCGCCAACGCCCAATGCGGTGCGAAGTCCAGATTGTCCTTCGCGTCGAAGAGCAGCCGCCCCCAGGTCGGGATGTCCGGCGGGAAGCCGAGGCCGAGGAAGGACAGGGTGCTCTCGGCGATGATCGCGGCCGCGATGTCGATGGTCGCGGCGACGATCACCGGCCCCAGCGCATTGGGCAGGATGTGGCGCACCACGAGCCGCATCCGCGACGCGCCGAGCGCGCGGGCGGCCTCGACGAATTCTTTCTCGCGCAGCGAGAAGAACTGCGCGCGGACCAGGCGTGCGACCGGCATCCAGTTGAAGGCGCCGATTACCGACACGATGAGGATGAAGACCCCCATCTCCGCGCCGACCACGTTCTTCAGCGATTCGCGGAACAGGTAGATGATCAGCAGCAGCAGCGGCAACTGCGGCAGGGACAGGAACAGATCCGTCACCCACATCAGCGCCGCATCGACCTTGCCACCGGACATGCCCGCCGTGGCACCCACGAGGATGCCGAGGCCGACGGCGACCATCATCGCCATGAAGCCGACGGCGAGTGAGATGCGCCCGCCATACAGAACGCGGGCAAGCAGATCCTGTCCGAGATCATCGGTGCCGAGCGGATGCGCAAGGGACGGCCCCTGCAGCATCGCCCCGAAGTCGATGTCGTCGATCGGCACCTTCCAGAAGAACGGGCCGAGCAGCACGGAAAGGATGAGGAGCATCAGCACCACGGCGCTGACCACCGCAAGCTTGTGCTTGCGGAAGCGGCGCCACGCTTCCTGCCACGGCCCGATATGCGGGCGGCGGGCGGGGCTAGCGGTAGCTGATGCGGGGATCGAGCCAGCCATAGAGGAGGTCCGCCACCAGGTTGAAGAAGATGACCAGGCAGGCGAAGACGAAGGTCACGCCCATGATCACCGGTGTGTCGTTGGACAGGATCGCGGTGATCAGCAGAGAGCCGATGCCCGGGACACGGAAGATCTGCTCGGTCACGATCGCCCCGCCGAAGACCGAGGGCATCTGCAGTGCCACCAGCGTCACCACCGGGATCATGGCGTTGCGCACGACATGGCGGATGGTGATGCGAGGTTCCGACAGGCCCTTGGATCGCGCCGTCGTCACATGGTCCAGCCGGATCACGTCGAGCACCGCCGACCGCACGTAGCGCGTCCAGGCCGCGCCCTGGAATAGGCCGAGCACCATGATGGGCATGATCGACTGCTTGAACATCTCCCACCACCACTGGAAGCCGGTCGCCTCGATTTCCGTGCGGAAGACGAAGGGCAGCCAGCCGAGATGGATGGAGAACAGCAGGATCAGCAGCAGCCCGGTGAAGAAGGTGGGCAGCGAGAAGCCGACGAAGGCGAGCGTGTTCGCGACCTGGTCGAACAGCGAATAGGGCCGCGTCGCCGCATAGACGCCGACCGGCAGCGCGATGCACAGCGCCACGATCTGCGAGGTGCCGATCACCGCGATGGTGGTCGGCAGCCGCTGCAGGATGAGCTGGTCGACCGGGATGCGGCTGACGAAGGAAAAGCCCCATTCGCCATGCAGCATCGAGGTCAGCCACGCGAAGTAGCGGATGTGGACGGGATCATCCATGCCGAGGCTCGCGCGCAGATGCGCGCGAACGTCGGGCGGGATGGCGGGATTGGTCGCCAGCTCCTCGAACGGATCGCCCGGAGCGAGGGCGAGCACGGTGAAGAGGATCACGCTGATCCCGAGCAGGCTCGGGATCGCGATCAGCAGGCGCCGGATGAGGTACTGAAGCACGCGGCCGGGATCAGGTCTGGCGGTACCAGTCGCGCAGCAGCCATGTGGTGCCGTCCCAGGCCGACAGCACATGCTTCAGCGTATTCAGGCTGGCCGAGACCGTCGGACGCTTGACCAGCGGGATGATGTGGTTGCTGGACACCACCAGGTCATTCATGCGGATGAACAGCGCCGCACGCTTCACCGGGTCGAGCTCCGCCTGCGACTGGCGGTAGATGGCGTCGTACTCGTCGCTGCGGAAGCGGACGATGTTGCGACCCTGCCAGTTGTTCGCCTTGGTCGAGCATTCCCACGACGCGTACTGGTTCATGAAGCGGTCGGGATCCGCCTGCGGCATGGTCGTCGTGTACATCTGCATGTCGGCGTAGAGCTTCACATAGGTGTCCGGATTGGCGATGTCGGACGAGAAGAACACCGATGCATTGACCGACTTCAGCTCGAGGTCGATGCCCGCGCGCTGCGCCGCCTGCTTGTAGACCGCCTGCGTCCGCTGGCGCGGCGCGTTGACCGAGGTCTGGTAGACGAATTTCAGCCGCACGCCGTCCTTGGCGCGAATGCCGTCGCGCCCACGCGCCCAGCCGGCGCGGTCGAGGATATCGTTCGCCTTCTGGATGCTGAATTCCCAGCGCATGTTGGGCGAGACGAAGCGCGGCGGGTTGTTCAGGAAGTTCGCCGTCGCCGGGCCACCGCGGCCATAGATGTGCTGTTCCAGCGCATTGCGGTCGATCAGCAGCGCCATCGCTTCGCGTACTTCGGGGAAGCGGAAGGCGGGATGCTGCGTCTTGATCGAGGAGCGCTCGCCATCGACTTCCTGGTTGGGGTCGGTCGTGTTGAGCTGGACGAACTCGATGGCGCCACCGTCGACGATGTTCACCTTGCCGCGCCCGGCTTCCTCCAGGCGCTTCAGGATCGCATCCTCGACCTGCATGTTCCAGGCGTAGTCGAAATCGCCCGTCTGCAGCACTGCACGCGCGGCCGAAACCGCATCGCCGCCGCCCTTGACCTCAAGCGTGTCGAAATAGGGCCGGTTGTCGAGATAGTAGTTCGGGTTCAGCTCGGCACGCAGGTTGTCGCCCGGCGCAAAGGAAACGAACTTGTAGGCGCTGGTGCCGATCGGGCGGAGGTTGGTCGGCGCGTCGCGCGCATTCGACCCGGCGTAGTCCTTGAACAGGTGCTTGGGGATGAGCTGGCCGGCGGCGGCGACGAAGGCATCGGCCCAGAAGGGCGTCGGCTTGTCGAATTCCACCCGCACGGTGAAGTCGTCCACCTTCACCACGTTGACGTCGCGGTAGGAGCCCGAGGTGACCGCGGCGACCGCCGGGTTCTTCGCATACTCCCAGTTGAACACGACGTCGTCGGCCGAGAATTGCTGCCCGTCATGCCACTTCGCGTCGCGGCGCAGCTTCCAGGTGACGGAGCGGCCGTCTTCGGCAAGGCCGCCATTGTCGGTGGACGGGATCTCGGCGGCGAGGATCGGATACAGCGTGCCGTCGGTCGCCCAGCCGGCAAGCGGTTCGTAGAAGACGCGGCTGGCGTCGTTGTTCGTCGTGCCCGAGCCGAAATGCGGGTTCAGCAGCGTCGCCGCCTGCCAGTACAGGATCTTCAGCGCGCCGCCGCCGCCGCGCCGCGACGGCGCATAGGTCGGCACGGACTGCGCCGAGGCGGTGGCCGGCATACCCGCGAGGGCGAGGAGCTGCGTCGCCATGGGCGCGGTGAAGCCCACGGCCGCCATACGCTTCACGAAGCCGCGGCGCGACATCGAACCGCGCTGAACGCGGCCCATCAATTGACGCAGATCGTCTTCAGTCATCTCAGTCTCCCAGCCCGTACGACAACGATGCTGCGCCCGCCTCCCTGCGGTCGGGCGCGCCCGTGGTTCAACAGAAGTGCATCATGACTACAGAATGGCGTCCATGGCCACTATGGGATTTTCGTTTCCCATAACGTCATGCGGAAGCGCTGCCCATTTCCTGTTCGACCACGCTGACCCAATAGGCAACGCCCAGCGGGATGATCGCGTCGTTGAAGTCGTAATGCGGCGTGTGGACTTCCGGCGACTTCCCCGCGGAATCCGTTCCGGCACCGAGAAACATGAAGGCGCCGGGTCGTTCCTGCAGCATGAGCGCGAAATCCTCGGCGCCCGTCACCGGTGGGATCACCGTTACCGCATCGGCACCCACCAGGTCGCGCGCGGCGGCGCGCGCCACCTCGGTCTGCTCCTCGTGGTTCACCAGCGCGGGCGCGCCGCGGCGATAGATCGCCTCGGCGGTGCAGCCATAGGAGGCCGCGAGACCGTGCGCCAATTCGCCGATGCGCTTCTCCAGAAGGTCGCGCACCGCGGGAACGTAGCTTCGCGCGGTGCCGGTGATGGTGATCTCGGACGGCATGACATTGGGCGACACCGGGGATCCGCCCTGGATCGAACCCACGCTCAGCACCGCGGAATCGATCGCCGGCACGTTGCGCCCGATGATGGTCTGCAGCGCGAGCACGAAATGCGCCTGCACCACCGTCACATCCGTGGCGAGATGCGGCGAGGAACCACCATGCCCGCCCGTCCCCTTGAAGGTGACGATGAAGCGGTCGGATGCCGCGAGCGCAGGCCCCGGGCGAATGCCGAAGATGCCCTGCGGGATGGTCGGCGCATTGTGCAGGCCGTAGACGGCATCGCAGGGGAAACGTCCGAACAGCCCGTCCTCGATCATCGCCTTCGCGCCACCGCGGCCTTCCTCGGCGGGCTGGAAGATCAGGTGGACCGTGCCGGCGAAGTCGCGATGCGTCGCCAGCCAGCGTGCCGCACCCAGCAGCATGGTGGTGTGGCCGTCATGCCCGCAGGCATGCATCACGCCCTGGTTCCTGGAGGCATAGGGCTTGCCGGTCTGCTCGGTGATCTGCAGCGCGTCCATGTCGGCGCGCAGGCCGATCACGCGCTGACCTGGCCGCGTGCCCTTGATGGTGCCGACGACGCCGAGCTTGCCCACCCCCTCCGTCACCTCGATGCCGAGGGCGCGCAGTTCCTGCGCCACCAGGGCCGCGGTGCGCGTCTCCTCCATGCCCAGTTCGGGATGGGCGTGGATGTTCTGGCGGATGGCGGCAAGCTCGGGCAGCCAGGCCGTCACCCCATCGATCACGCTGCGGTTCATGCGCGGCTCCTGCGGTCTCGTGACAAGGAACGCCTCGGTGCCATGGCTCGGATGACGCTGGCAAGCGGGGGAGCGCCTGACGTCCTCATTGCCTCCGGCTCACGCTTCGTCGCAGGCTCGCGGCCGATCCAGCAGGGGAGGAACGATCCATGGCCAACACCATTCTGTTTCCCGGCACCGTCGCCTGGTCCGGCGAGAACCCGGGCATCTCCCTCAAGGAGGATCCGGCGGGGCCTTTCACGACCCTCGCTTCCTTCTTCCGTGTCGTGCTCTCGCCGCATGGGCGCGGCCATGCGCTGGTGCTGCTGCTGTCGCCGCAGGCGGAAGCGCCCCCCGCCGGGGCCGCCAATATCTGTTACACGGACAATGAGCCGCTGGCCCGCTGGCTGGTCAGCGACTTCGTGTCCCATTTCGGGGCCTGGCGCGGGCTGCCGGGGCTGAAGGGGTTGCAATACCGGCCGCTGGACAGCGTCGAGACGCTCGGCGATGCCAGCACCAGCTACAGTGAGACGGTGCGGGCGGCGGATACCACCGTGACCCTGTCCTGGTCCGGCCTCGGCGCGCCCTTCTGCTTCGCGCTGGCGCCGGAGGGATCCGCCACGGGGGTGCATCACATGCCGAGCCTCTTCGTCGGCTGCGAACGCACCACGGTCACGATCAATGGTCGCCCGCGGCCGGGTTCGCCCATTCCGCGGCAGGTCGCCGGGCAAAGCATCTCCACGGCCATGCTCGCCTTCTCGGAAACCTGGATCCGCGCCTGACGCGAAGTGTGCCGCGAGGCGCCGCGCGCGCCGTGCCGGAGGCCTTTCGGCCGATCGGGACCCATGGACATTGCGCGCGGCGCCCACGGGAACCCGCGGCGGGAGGGTCCGTCCAGCGGTCCCACGCTCCCGTGGGGGCGATCGTCGCGCCCCACCGGAGCAAAGGCCTGCGAACCAGCCCGGCTGTCCGACCAGGGCGGCATGAACGCCCCTTGGCAGGCACGGCTCCGCTCGCGCAAATGAGAGGTGTGAGCGCGCGCCCGACCGAACCAATCATTCCGAATTCGGCATTACTGATCGGCCTGGCCGGCCTGGTGCCAAGCATCGCCGCGCCCGTGGCCATGCTGGCCTGGCCCGCGGGCCAGGGATTGCTGGCCATGATCGGTGTGGCCTACGGCGCCATGGTCGCCAGCTTCGGCGGCGGCGCCTGGTGGGGCATGGCGTGCGGCCGCGCCTCGGCGGAAGCGCAGCCCCGGCTCATGGCGTTGTCCATGGTGCCGGGCCTTGTCGCCTGGCCCGTCATGCTGGCGCCGCCAGCCACGGGCTATCTGGTGCTCGCGCTTCTCTTCGCGGTGCTGCCGCCAACCGAACGCCGGTTCCAGCAGGCGGGCCTGACACCCGCCTGGTGGTTCGCCCTGCGCCGCCCGCTCTGCCTCGCCATGGCGGCGCTGCACGGGGCGGCGGCACTGATCCTGATCATCAGCCCTGCTGGTTGAGCCGCCGCAGGCGGAAGCCGAGCGCGAGCAGCACCACGCCCATCACGATCGCCTCAAGCGCGATGATCCAGGCGATGGCGATGAGCCCCGGACCGGGTTGGGCCAACAGCATCGCCCCGAACAGCACCGTGACGGCGCCGAGGAGGCCGAGCAGCACATCCGAGGCACGGAAGGCGAGCACGATGCGCGCCACCCCCACCGCGACCGCGAAACCGCCCGCCACCAGCACGAAGACGAAGACCGACAGGCCGGGAGCGATCAGCAGCGCCACCGCCGCCCCCAGCGACAGCAACCCGTCGAGCCAGGCCCAGACGCCGTGCGGCCCCTTGCCGGCGATCGCCTGCCAGATCGTCGCGCCGCCCTCCACCGCGAGCCAGGCGGCGAGGAAGGCCAGCAGCACGAAGATGCTGATGCCCGGATTGAGGAAGGTGAGGATGCCGAAGAGGATCGCGGCCACGCCGCGCAGGGCGAAGGCCCACCAATGCTTCGCCATGGCGCGGAGAATGGTCACCTGGCCGTGACCTGGCAGGCCATGGGGGAGGTCGGACATCGGATCGGGCTCCTGGCTTCGGACAGGCCCAGGATAGCGGATCGGCGCGGCGCCGCTATCGCTGAGCGGACATGACGTTTCCCGCGGCCACGGCCGGCAACCGCCACCGGCCAGGCTCGCGGCACCGGGAGCCGACGGCGGGGCGCCGCTGTGCTATGCAAGCGGCCATGCCTGTCATCACCCGTACCGTCCGCCCGGCGGATGGCGAGCTTCGGCTCGACCGCTGGTTCCACCGCCACTACCCGATGCTGACCCAGGGAGCGCTGCAGAAGATGCTGCGCACGGGCCAGATCCGCGTGGACGGCAAAAGGGCCGAGGCCAATACCCGGCTGCTGCCCGGCCAGGCCATCCGCGTGCCGCCCATGCCGGAAGGCCAGGCGCCGTTGGCCGAGGCGAAGCCGGTGGACCCCAAGGAAGCCGCGGCGCTCGAACGCCTCGTCATCTATCGCGACGACAGCGTCATCGCCCTGGACAAGCCGCAGGGCATGCCGGTGCAGGGCGGGCCGGGCATCACGAAGCATCTCGACGGCATGCTGGACGCGCTGCGCTTCGGGCTCGAGGAACGGCCGCGCCTCGTCCATCGCCTCGACCGCGATACGACGGGCGTGCTGCTCCTCGCCCGCACCCCGGCGGCGGCGGCGAAGCTCGCCTCGGCCTTCCGGGGGCGGGATGCGCAGAAGACCTATTGGGCGATCGTGGTCGGGCGGCCCCATCCGCTGGAAGGGCGGATCGACATGGCGCTGGCCAAGCATGCCGGCGGCCATGGCGAGCGTGTCATCCCGTCCGACGCGAAGGATTCCGCACGCGCCGTCACGCTCTACCGCACCATCGATTCCGCGCAGAAGCAGGCGGCGCTGCTGGAACTGACGCCGCTGACCGGCCGCACGCACCAGCTTCGCGTCCACTGCGCCTCGGCACTGCACACGCCGATCCTGGGCGACGGCAAGTATGGCGGCGCGGCGGCGCATCCCGAGGGCTTCGGCGACCGCACCCTGCACCTGCACGCCCGCGCCCTGCACCTGCCGCATCCGGAGGGCGGCACGCTGGAACTCGCCGCGCCCCTCCCCCCGCATATGAAGGAAACCTTCACCTTCCTCGGCTTCGACAAGCCGCGCACGCCGCCCTGCCGCCGGGTCCGCTGACCATGCGCGCGCTGAAATGGGCGGCGGGCCTGCTGGTCGGCACCGTCGTGCTGGCCGGCAGCGGACTGGTGGCGCTGACCTACGCGCTGGATACCGGGGCGTTGACCCCGCGCCTGCTCGCCGCCATCGAGGCCGCGACGGGCCGCCAGGCCTCCCTGGGCCGCGTCTCGCTGCAACTCGGCCTGACGCCGAAGCTCGCGGTCGAGGGCGCAAGCCTTGCTAACCTTCCCGGCGGTTCGCGGCCGGCGATGGCCCAGATCCGCCGGATGGAAGCCAGCATCGCCCTGATGCCCCTGCTGCGCGGCGACGTCGCCTTCCGCAGCATCGCGGTCGATGGTGCCGACATCCTGCTCGAGCGCCTGCCCGACGGCACGCCGAACTGGCTGCTGCGCCCCGCGCCCCGGGACACCGGCGCCCCGGCCGCACCGAGTTCGCCTCCGCAGCCTGAGGCATCCCGGCGCGCCGTTTCGATCGGCGTCGTCACGCTGACGGATAGCCGCATCACCCTTCCCGATCCCCGGCTCGGCACCGTCACTGTCCCGAGCGCCCGCATCGCCGGGATCCTCGGCGACAGCGTCGAGAGCATCACCGCACGGCTCGGCGCGCAGGGCGTGGCGTTCGACCTGACGGGGACGCTGCCCGCCGCGCCCACGCCGCTGCGCGCGACGCTTGCCGCCGGCCCCAACAGGCTGACGATCGAAGGCCGGCCGGATACCGGCTTCGCACTCGACGCGGCCTTGCCTGACGCGGCCGCGCTGCGGCCCCTCATCGCCGTTCTGGCCCCGGCGGCGCCGCTGCCTCCGACACTACCCTCCCTCACGGCCCAGCTTCGGCTGGGGCCTGATGGGCAGCCCCTCGCCGCCACGCTGCACAGCGATGCGATGGATCTGGCGATGTTCCGCCCCGGCCTCGCGCTGACACGGCTGGACATCGCGGCACCCGCGCCCGACCAGGCAGCAACGGCGACGATCGCCGGCACCCAGTCCGGCCTGCCCTTCACGGCCCGGCTCACACTGGACCCGCCCGTCATCCTGCGGCCCGGCGCCGCAGCGGCGCCGCTCGCCGTCTCCGTCACTGCCGAGGCGGCGGGCGCGAAGCTGGAAGCCCAGGGTCGTCTTGCACGCCCCCAGGCGCTGGAAGGGGCCGCCTTCGACATCCGGCTCAGCGTCCCGGATCTCGCCGCCCTGGCGCCGGTCCTGCCCGACCCGCCGCCCTTGCGCGACATCACCCTTGCCGCCCGCCTGACCGCCGAAGCGCCGCTCCGCGGTCCCCTGACCCTCGAGAACCTGCAGATCGGCGGGCCCGATCTCGCCGGCACAGGCAGCCTCCGGATCACACCGGGCCGGCCCCTCGGCGTCTCGGGGCGGTTGGCGATCGCACATATCGACCTCGACAGCCTGCCGCAGCGTCGTGCAGCCGCGGCGCGGACCGAGCCCGCCCCGACCGGGGCATCCCCGGAAGCACCAACCGCGCCACCGCCGGCCGCGCCCCCGGCCGCGGAGCGGCGCGTGATCCCCGACATCCCGCTGCCGATCGCCGCGCTGGCCGCCTGGCAGGGCCAAGTCTCCGTGGAGGCGACCACCCTGCGCGTCGCCCGCGAGGAATGGCGCGACCTCCGCAGCACCGTGCATAATGAGAGCGGCGTCCTTCTCCTCGAACCGCTGGCCGTCACGAGCCCGGGCGGGCCGGTGCAGGGGCGGCTGCGGATCGACACGCGACAGGATCCGCCTGCCGTGGCGCTGACATTGCGGAGCCTTGGCCAAGGCCTGGACCTCGCCGCCCTGCGCCGGGCGCGTGGCGAAGCCCCGAGCCTTGAAGGCCGCGCCGAGGTGATCATCGACGTGACCGCCCGCGGCGGCACGACACGTGCCCTCGCCGCGACGCTCGGCGGGCAGGCGGGGCTCGCCATGGTCGACGGGCGGCTCGATCATGCTGGCATGCTGCGTCTCGGTCCGGACCTGCTGCGAGTTCTGCTGCCGAACGCCCCGCGCGAGGGCCTCGCCCTGCGGTGCCTGGCGCTGCAGGTGACGGCGCATGACGGGATTGCCCGGACCCATGCCCTGTTGCTCGAGACCTCTGCCGGCCGGGTCGAAGGCGAGGCGGCGTTCAACCTGCGCGACGAAACCATCGCGGCGCGGCTGCTGCCCGACGTCCAGGTCTTCGGCGTGCAGGTCCGCGCGCCGGTCGGCATCGGCGGCAGCTTCGCCGATCCGCGCCTCGGCGTGGACCCGGCCAGGGCCCTGGTCCAGGTCATCCGCGACACCGCCGCCAACCGGCTGTGGGACGACGCGACGCTGGAATGGCTGCGCGGCCGCCTGACCGGACACCACCCGGCCGGGGATTGCGCGAACCAATTGCGCCTGGCGCGCATGGGGGGCGATGGGCCGGTCCCGGCGGCAGCGCCGATCGTGCCCGGCGTGCCGCGCGAACTGCAGGGCACGACGCAGGAATTGCTGCGCGGGCTGGGCGGGATCCTGGGTGGGCGGCGGTAAGGACGGGCGGAGGGCTTGTCCCGGTTGGAAGGGGGACCGAGAGGGGCTTTGCCCCTCTCGCACTCTCCCCACCAAAGGCCGAAAGGCCTTTGGAAACCTCAATCCGATGCCGTGCACCAAGGATACCGGCAAAAGGCACTGGCATTTTGCGCCCCGCGCCGGGAAGCGGTCCGAGGCATTGGGCACCACGCGCGTTTCGGCATCGTGAGCTGAGCGTCCCGTCCAGGACCAGGTGACGGTTTGCAAAGGCCCGCGGCCTTTGCTGGGGTGAGGGTCGGAGAGGGGCAAAGCCCCTCTCCGTTCCGTCCCGCCCCACCATCCCTGCATCCACTACAGGCGAAACCCCCTCCCCGCCCCCGACTGGCGACACCCGTTTACCCCGCACCAACCCGTCCCCGCCCAGGATGGGCCGATGCCGCCCGACCTGCTCGCCACCGCTGCCGCGATCGACCTGCTCCCGCGGGAGATGGTGCATGGCTCGGTGGCCGGTCTCGGCGGCCTCGGCGTGGTGCTCGAAGGTTTCGGCGGCCTTGCCGCGATCGGCGATCGGGTCAGGCTGGAGGCCCCGAACGGATCCTCGGTTCTTGCCGAGATTGCCGCCTTTCGCGACGGCAAGGCCGAGGCCATCGCCATGGGTCCACTCGCGGGCCTGTCGGATGGCGTGCGGGCCGTGCTGGCGCCGCGGCCGGCGCTGGCCGTCTCGGCGGCCTGGCTCGGGCGCGTGCTGGACCCGATGGGCCAGCCCATGGATGGCAAGCTGCCGCCGGCGCCCGGGGCGGTGCCGCGCGCCACCCATTCGCCGGCGCCCCCCGCCGGCGGCCGCGCGCGGCTTGGGCCGCGGCTCGCGCTCGGGGTGCGGGCGCTCGACCTCTTCGCGCCCGTGCGGCAGGGGCAGCGGCTGGGGCTCTTCGCGGCGTCGGGCGTGGGCAAGTCGACGCTGATGGCGATGCTCGCCGGCGGCGTGGATGCCGATGTCATCGTCTTCGCCCTGGTCGGCGAGCGCGGGCGCGAATTGCGCGAATTCATCGAGGACGATCTCGGCCCCGATCGCCTCGCGAAATCGGTCGTCATCTGCGCGACCTCCGACACCGCGGCGCCGATGCGGCGGGAGGCAGCCTACGCCGCCATGACCGTCGCCGAACATTTCCGCGATCAGGGTCGCCAGGTGCTGTTGCTGATGGACAGCGTGACACGCTTCGCCCTCGCCCTGCGGGAGATCGGCCTCGCGGTGCGCGAACCACCGGCGACGCGGGGTTATCCGCCCTCGGTCTTCACCGAGCTGCCGCGCCTGCTGGAACGTGCCGGACCCGGGCCGGAAGGCTGCGGCGGGGCGATCACCGCGCTCTTCACCGTGCTGGTGGAAGGCGACGACCATGACGAGCCCGTCGCCGATGCCGTGCGCGGCATCCTGGACGGGCATGTCGTGCTGGATCGCCGCATCGCCGAGGGCGGGCGCTATCCACCGGTCGATGTGCTGCGCTCGCTCTCGCGGACCGCGCCCGGCGTGCTCGACGCACATGAACGCCCGCTCGTGGCGGATGCACGACGGCTGCTGTCCACCTATGCCGAGGTGAAGGATCTCGTTCGCCTCGGCGCCTACCGCAGCGGACATGACCCATTGGCGGACGAAGCCGTGCGCCTGGCCCCGGCCATCGAAACCGTGCTCGCCCAGGCCAAGGGCGAGCCGAGCGATCCCGACCAGGCCTTCGGCGCGTTGGCCGCCGCCCTCGGATCATGACCCTGGCCATCCCGTAGCGGCGTGTCCCATGCTTCGCAGCGGAAGACCGGGATGCTGATGGGAGGGGCCGCGAGGCCTCGGATCCGATGGACAAGGCCCTGATCGTGATCGCCGTGATGGCGGCGCTGAGTCTCTGGGCGCTGTGGCGCCTGGCGCAGGCGGTGCGCCGGGCCTGGGATGGGGATTTCGACGACCTCGACGACGAACTCGTCATCCGCCGCCTGAAGCTGGCCGGGCTGACCCTGGCGGGGCTTGCGGCCGCGCTGCTGCTGCGCGGCGCGATCAGGGACCTGCTGGCCTGACCCGCCGGGTTGGTGGCGTTCGCCTTGCCGATGACGCCAGCAATGGGCAAGGCGAATGGCGCGGCGCGCGGGGCAGGAGCGTCGTTGCGGCGTCAGCCGAAAAGGCTGGGCCGCATCAGTCGGCGGCCTGCGCCCGCCGCGCCGCCGTGTAGCGGTTCTCCGGCACCTTCAGGCCTAGATTCTCCCGCAGCGTCTTCCCTTCATAGGCGGTCCGGAAGATGCCGCGCCGCTGCAACTCGGGGATGACCAGCGTGGAGAACTCCTCGAAGGGTTTCGGGTAGTAGTTGCAGATCACATTGAAGCCGTCGCAGGCGTCCTTCTCGAGCCATTCCTGAAGCTCGTCGGCGATGTATTCGGGCGTGCCGACCAGCACGCGATGGCCCTGCGCGGCGGAAACCGAACGCGCGACCTCACGCAGCGTCATGTTGTGCTTCTTCGCCATGGTCATGATGAGCTTCTGTCGCGACTTGGCCGAATTCGCCTCGGGCAGGTCGGGCATCGGCCCGTCGAGCGGGTAGGAGAAGATGTCGATCCCGCGCGTGAAGCGCGCCAGCGCGGCAAGCGCCACATCGTCCGGCAGCAGCGACTGGAGCTGCTCGTACTTCTCCTTCGCCTCATCCATGGTGCGGCCGATGATGGGCGTGATACCCGGCATGATCTTGATGTCGTCCGGGGAGCGCCCGTACTTCGCCGTCCGTCCCTTCACATCGGCGAAGAATTCCTGCGCGGCGGTGAGTTCCGTCTGCGCGGTGAAGACCACATCGGCCGTGCGAGCGGCGAGTTCCTTGCCCGGTTCAGACGACCCCGCCTGCGCCACGACAGGCCGGCCCTGCGGCGTCCGCGAGACGTTAAGCGGCCCACGCACATGGAAGTGCTTCCCGTGGTGGTCGAGGAAATGCATCTTGTCGTAGTCGAACCAGACGCCGCTTTCCTTGTCCTTGAGGAAGGCGTCGATCTCCCAGGAATCCCACAGGCCGGCCACAACCTCGTAGAATTCGATGGCGCGTTCGTAGCGCGCGGCGTGGTCCACATGGGTGTCGAGGTTGAAGTTGCCGGCCTCGTCCTCGATCTGGCTGGTCACCAGGTTCCAGCCGCAGCGGCCGTTGCTGATGTGGTCGATCGTCGCGAAGCGGCGGGCGATGTTGTAGGGCTCGTTGAAGGTCGTCGTCGCCGTGGCGACCAGGCCGATATGCGACGTGCCCATCGCCATCGCGGCGAGGCAGGCCGTCGGTTCCAGCTTGACGATGCGGCACAGCCGCGTGCGGGTCATGTCGCCGGCCTTCAGCGCATCCGACCCGCCGACCGCCACCGTGTCCTGGAAGAAGATGGTGTCGTAGAGGTGCTTCTCCGCCATCTGCGCGAGGCGCATGTACCAGGCGAAGTCCATGTCGGTCTCGGTGGCGGCGTCGGGATGGCGCCAGCCGGAGAGATGGTTGCCCGGCGTGCTCAGGAAGGCACCGAGTTTCAGTTGCTTCTTGGCCATGGGACCCCTCATGCGGCCGGCGTCGATACGGACAGTATGTTGTTGCGGCCGGCGCGACGCGCCGGCCGGGGCATCACGGCGCGCGGCGGATGCCGGTCGCCATGGTGTACTGATCGCCGCGCGGGACAAGGGTGATGTTGCGGGACATGCCCCAGGCCGATTGGACGAAGAAGATCGGGATGATCGCCATCTCGTCCATCGCGCGGCGCACCGCCGCGAAGGTCGTCGCCTGGCGTTGCGCATCGTCGAGCTGCGTCTCCGCCTGGGTCAGCAGCCCATCCAGCACGCTGTCCGAGTAGCGCCCGCGGTTCGACGCGCCATGGCCGCGCTGCGGATCGTAGGTGCGGATCAGCGAGGTCATGCCTTCCGCCGCCATGCCCGTGGTGGTCGCGAACATCGACAGCGAGACGGAGAATTCCGGCGTGCGGTTCGGCCCGCCGGAGGCGCCGCGACGGAAGAAGATGGCGGTCGGGATGGCCTCGACCTCGGTGCGGATGCCGATCGCCGTCAGCATCTGGCCCACCGCCTGGCAGACCCGCGCATCGCCGGCGAAGCGGTTGGACGTGCAGTGGATCGTCATGTTGAAGCCCTGCGGATAACCGGCTTCGGCCAGCAGGGCGCGGGCACGGGCAGGGTCGTAGGCGAGCGGCGGCAGCGACGGGTCATGCCCGTTGAAGCCGGGCGGGGCGATCTGGTTGGACGGCACGGCGCCGCCTTCCATCGCGCGTTCGGACAGCGCGGCGCGGTTGAGCGCCATGGACAGGGCCCGGCGCACCCGCGCGTCGCGCAGCGGGTTCGGGTTCAGCGGCTGCCCATCCGGCCCGGTAACATAGGTCGAGGCCTCCCGCCCGCTATCGATATAGGCGTAGTTGTTGAAGGCTGCGGTGTCCGTCACCAACCGGCTGCGCGCATCGGACCGGACGCGGGCATAGAGGCCTGGCGGCACCGCATCCACCACATCCACGTCGCCGGCCAGCAGCGCCGCGACGCGCGCGCTGTCCACCGGGATGAAGCGGTACACCACGCGCTCCCAGGGTTCCGACGCGCCCCAATAGGCCGGCGCGCGTTCGAGCGTGACGTCGGCGCCCTGGTTGAAGCGCACCCAACGATAGGGCCCGGTGCCGACCGCCGCGCGGCCGCCGTTGAAGTCTTCCTCCGTCGCGCCCTCGGCGAGCGCGGCGCGCACGATCATGATGGAGGTGAGGTAAGCCGGCAGCAGCGGCGTGGCACCCGAGGTGCGGATCAGCAGCGTGCGGTCGTCCACCTTCTCCACGCCCGTCACGGCCCGGATGGCGGGGCCATAGGTGCGCAGGCCGGTCGCTTCGCGCGCGCGGCGGATGGAAAAGGCGATGTCCTCGACCGTCAGCGGCGACCCGTCATGGAAGCGCACATTGGGTCGCAGGCGGAATTCCCAGGTGTTGTCATCGACCACGCGCCAGGATTCCGCGAGGCCGGGTTCGGGTTGCAGCGTCGCGTTCTGGAAGGTCAGCGACTCATAGACCTGCATCTGCACATTGCGGTTCGGGCTGTAGGACTGATGCGGGTCCGAGCCGTCGACGGCCGCCTTCATGCCGATGCGCAAGGTCTGCGCCCCGGCCGGTGCGGCGGTAAGCGTCGCGAGGATGAGCGCGATCGCGCGGAAGGGCTGGTGCATGGGGGTTCTCCGGTCTTTCATTCCGCGGCGTGGCCCACGGCATCGGCGATGGCGGCGCGCTTCGCCGCCGCGGCCGGATGCTCGGGCCAGGCAAGGCCGAGATTCTCGCGCAGCGTCTTGCCCTCATAGGCAGTGCGGTACAGGCCGCGCCGCTGCATCTCGGGGATCACGCTCTCGACCACATCCTCGAGCCCGCCGGGCAGCCAGGTCGGCAGCAGGTTGAACCCGTCCGCGCCGCCGCCCTCGAACCATTCCTGCATCGCGTCCACGATGTCGGCGGGCGTGCCGATGACGAGGCGATGCCCGTTGCCGCCCGCGATCGACAGGTAAAGCTGGCGGATCGACAGATCCCCCCGCCGCGCGATGTCGAGGAAGATCTGCCCCCGGCTGTGATCGCGGCGGTCGGCGGGGTCGGGTTCGGGCACCGGGCCGTCGAGGTCGTGGTCGGACAGGTCGCCGAGGTAGTTCGCCAGCGCGCCGAGACCCACGATCGGCTCGACGAGCTGCTGCAGCACCTCGTACCTGTCCTGCGCCTCCTGCCGCGTCGCGCCGGGCACGGCCATGATGCCGGGCATGATCTTCAGGTGATCCGGGTCGCGGCCGTACTTCGCCATGCGTCCCTTCACGTTGTCGTAGTAGGCGCGCGCATCGGCCAGGGTCTGCGACGCCGCGTAGATCACATCCGCCGTCGCCGCGGCGAGCTCGCGCCCCTGATCCGACGCGCCGGCCTGCACGATGATCGGCCGCCCCTGTGGCGTACGCGCGATGTTGAGCGGCCCCATGACGCGGAAATGCGCGCCTTCATGGTTCAGGATATGCAGCTTGTCCGGGTCGTAGTTGATGCCCTGCGCCTTGTCCCGGACGAAGGCGTCGTCCTCCCAGGACTCCCACAGGCCCTTCACCACCTCGACGAACTCGGCGGCGCGGTCGTAGCGGCCGGTCTTGGGCGGCGCGCCGACCAGGCCGAAATTCTGCGCCTCCATGTCCGTCGCGCTGGTCACCACATTCCAGCCCGCGCGCCCGCCGCTGATGTGGTCGAGCGAGGCGAATTTCCGCGCGATGTGATACGGCTCGTTGTAGGTGGTCGACGCCGTCGCGACGAGGCCGACATGGTTCGTCACCATCGCGAGCGCCGAGAGCAGTGTCAGCGGTTCGAACTGCACGTTCTTGCAGGTGTGCGACAGCGCGCCCTTGGGCACGTCATTGAAACGGATGCCCACACCGTCCGCCAGGAAGGCCATGTCGAGCAGCCCGCGCTCGGCCGCCTGCGTGACCCGCACGGCATGCTGCAATTCCATGTTGCCGCCAGCCGAGGAGGCCGGATGGCGCCAGGCTGCCAGGTGGTACCCCATGCCGATCATGGAAACGCCGAGGCGGATCTTGCGGGGAGCGGGCATGCGTCGTCCTCCATGGCCGTGGGCTGCCCCGCGGCTTGACGCAGAGCAAAATCCCGCGCGGGGAGCAGCGCAATCCACCGCATCAGGCCAGAATCCGGCCTCGCGACGCAAGCGAACGGTTGATGGGCAGAGCGGCGTGCAGGCTGCGCGCCAGGCGAGCAGCAGCGATCAGCGCATCACGCTGGGACGCGCCCGGGTCGAGGGCGGATTGGGGAGAGGCTCTGCGCGCATAAGCCGCACCGGCAAAGGGCGAATGTCATTGATCCGCCGGAGGAGGACCGGAGGAGCGGCGCCCCTACGTCCGCCAAGCCACAGTGTGGCCTGAACCGCCGGGACTTGGCGTCAGGCGCGGCGTCTACCCGATGCCATCATGGCACGCTTCGGGCACAGGAGCGGGTTTGGGCATTATTCTGCCCGTGATGCGCCGCGCCAAATTGAGGTTTGGAAAGGCCTTCCTGATGACCCGGCTACTTCTGCTGTGGATGTCAGAGGGGCTTTGCCCCTCCGACACCTCCCCAGCAAAGGCCGAAAGGCCTTTGCAAACCTCCACTTGGCGCTGAGCACCGCTGCCAGAATGGCGCCGAAGGACGCCCTTGCGCCCGAAGCGTGTTTAACGGGGCGAAAGGACAGCCGCAGCGCCCAGCGCCAAGTGCCTGCGGTCCAGGATGCCCAGCATCCTGGCGGGTGGAGGCTCGGAGGA
>JAYSDS010000106.1:0-22855 GCA_041914265.1 Roseomonas sp. | reverse complement strand
GAAGGCCCTTCGGCCTTTGGTGGGGAGAGGTCCGGAGAGGGGCAAAGCCTTTCTCCGCTCACCCTCAGAAACCCGTCACGATCCCCGACGCCCCGCTGGCCCGCTCAAGATCCGCGAGCGCGACGAGATAGGCCCGCCGTGCCTCATTCGCCGCCAGCCGCGTCTGGTTCAGCGTGCGCAGCGAATCCAGCACATCGATCAGCGATCGCCCGCCCGCGAGGTAGGCGCGTTCCGTGATCGTGTAGGCTTCCTCCGCCTGGCGCAGCGCCTGGCCGTTATAGACCGCGAGCAGCCGCTGTGCCTGCTCGTAGCTCGCCCAGCTCGTCGCAAAATCGGCCCGCGCCTGGGCCAGGACCGACGCCGCATTCGCCTCCGCCTGGCGCTGCTGCGCCGCCGCGACGCCGATGTTCCCCTCCACGATCCGGTGCGTGAACAGCGGCACGGAGAGCGAGATGCCGACCTGCGTGCTGGCCGAGGCATCATTCGGCAGATCCTGCTGCAGACGTGACCGCGACACCGCGCCGCCGATCGTGACGTCGCGCCAACGCCCCGCCTCCGCCAGTTCGCGATTGGCGCTCGCGGCGGCCGTGCCGCGCTCGGCGGCGACGACATCGGCACGGCGCGGCACCGCTTCCGCCAACTCGTTGCGAGTCATGCCGAGCGGCGGCGTACGGTCCAGCCGTCCGCGCGGCTCATAGGCGCCCCCGCCACCGGCGGGCAGCGCATCCCCCGCGACCAGCGCGGCCATCGTCGCCACCTGCGCGGCGAGCGCCTGGCGCGCCGAGGCGACATCGGCCTCGAAGGGTGGGCGGGAGGCGCGAAACCGGATGACGTCGCCTTCCGGGCTCTGCCCCAGTTCGGCCTGATGGCGCAGCAAGCCTTCGGTGCGTTCGAAGGAAGCGAGCGTCGCCCGTGCCACATCGAGATTCGCCCGCGCCGCGAGCGCCCCGAAATAGGCCTGGCGCAGCGCGAACATCTGGCCACGCAACGCATCGAGGACCTGTGCCTCGGCCGCGCCGATCTGCTCCTCGGCCGTGCGCACGCGCAGCCCGCGCTTGCCGCCCAGCTCGATCACCGCCATCAGCCCGACCGAGACATTGTTGGCCGGGCTGTAGACGCGCACGCCGTTCACCGTGCCATTGTACTCGTTGAACTGGCCGGCCGTGCTGCCGACGGTGAACTGCATGGGCTGGATGCTGCTGGCCACCAGGCGCTGGGCGCGCACGGCATCGACGCCATAGCGCGCGGCGGCGACCGTCAGGTTACGCTCGACCAGCAGGCGCTCGGCTTCGGCGAGGGTGAGGCCAGGGGCGGCAGGCGTGGCGGCGGCGGCGCGCTGCCCGCCACGTTGCGGCGCTTGCTGCGCGGCGACCGGCAGCGCCGGCAGGGCGCAGGCGGCGATCACGGCGATGGTGCGAAAGACGGTCATGGTCAGCCCTTCCCGTGGGCGGTGCTTGGGGCGGTGTTGGGGACCAGCCCTTCCTCGCGTTCCTCGGCCTCGGCGGCCTTGCGGCCGAGCAGGTCGGTCATCACCGGCAGGACGAGCAGCACGAAGATCGGCACCAGGCCGATGCCGCCCACCACCACGATGGCCAGCGGCTTCTGCACGTCGGCGCCGATGCCGCTCGCCAACGCCATGGGCAGCAGGCCGCAGAAGGAAGCGAAGCAGGTCATCATCACCGGCCGCAGCCGGTCCATCCCCGCCCGGCGCAGCGCGTCGCGCCAGGGCAGCCCTTCTTCCCGCACCTGCGAGAAGTAGGAGAGGAAGATGATCGCCTCCATCACCGTGATGCCGAACAGCGCGAGGAAGCCGATCGCCGCCGGCACCGAGAAGTTCAGCCCCGACAGCCACAGCGCCGTAACGCCGCCGGTAATCGACAGCGGCAGGAGGGAGAGCACCATCAGCGTCTCCTTCAGCCGGCCGAAGGAGATGTAGAGCAGAACCGCGATCAGTCCGAGCGCAACCGGCACGACACGCACCAGCCGGGCCACGGCCTCCTGGAGGTTGCGGAACTCACCCACCCATTCCAGGCGGTAGCCGGGCGGGATCTGGACATTCGCGGCGACGCGCTGCTGTGCCTCGGTCACGGCGCTCGCCGGGTCGCGGCCGCGCACGGCAAAGCGCACCGGGATGTAGCGGGAAGACTCCTCGCGATAGATGTAGGATGGGCCGGTGATGAGCCGGATATCGGCGACGTCGCGCAGCGTCGCGCCGTCCGGCGTGCCGATCGGCATGCGGCGGATGGCATCGATGTTGTCGCGATACTCGGATTGCAGCCGCACCATGATGGGGAAGTTGCGGTCGGCGCCGGGCTCGTAGAGCCGGCCGGCTTCCTCCCCGCCCACCGCGGCCGAGATCTGCGCCGTGACATCGGACACCGACAGGCCGTAGCGCGCCGCCTTCGCCCGGTCGACGCGGATCGACAGCGTCGGCTGGCCGAGGGATTGCAGCACGGCGAGGTCGTCCACGCCCTGCACCTGCGCGACCTGGCGCCGCACATCCTCCGCGATGCGCGTCAGCACGGCGAGGTCGGGGCCGATCACCTTGATGGCGTTCGCGCCCTTCACGCCGGACGCCGCTTCCTGAACGTTGTCCGAGATGGTCTGGGAGAAGGAGAACTCGACGCCGAGGAACTCCCGTTCCAGCCGCCGCTGCACGGCGGAGACCAGCCCGTCGCGGTCATGCGCCGTGGTCCATTGCGCCTGCGGGCGGAGCGGGACGAAGAATTCGGCATTGAAGAAGCCGGCGCTGTCCGTGCCGTCATCCGGGCGGCCATGCTGGCTCGTCACGGTGATGACCTCGGGGAATTCCATCATCACGCGGCGGATGCGGTTCACCGTGGGCTGTGCTTCCTCCAGCGAGATCGTCGCCGGCATGGTGGCGCGCAGCCAGATCGAGCCTTCCTCCAGCGTCGGCAGGAATTCCGCCCCGAGCCGACTGAAGATGCCAATGGTCAGACAGAAGGCGAGCACGGCGAAACCCATGGTCAACACGCGCCGGCGGATCGCCCCGTCATAGAGCCACCGATAGGCCCAGCGCAGCCCCTTCACCAGGAAGGTGTCGCGTTCCTCCGTCTGCTCATTGAACAGCGTCGCGGACAGGACGGGGGTGATGGTGAAGGTGGCGATCAGCGCGCCGATGATGGCGTAGGCATAGGTCTTCGACATCGGGCCGAAGATGCGCCCCTCGATGCCGCCCAGCGTGAACAGCGGGATGAAGGCGGCGATGATGATGAGGGCGGAGAAGAAGATCGCCTTGTCCACCTCGCCCGCCGCGCGCAGGACGATGCGGCTCATCCCCGTGCCGCGGTCATGGGCGTAGGCGCCTTCCCGATGTCGGGCGAGATGGATGTGGCGGAAGATGTTCTCGACCATGATCACAGTCGCATCCACCAGCAGCCCGAAATCAAGCGCGCCAAGGGAGAGCAGATTCGCGCTCTCTCCCCGCGCGATCATCATCAGGATGGCGAAGAAGAAAGCGAAGGGAATGGTCGCGGCGATCACCAGCGCGCCCTTGAAGTCGCCCAGGAACAGCCACTGGATGATCAGGATCAGCGCCACGCCTTCGAGGATGTTGTGCACCACCGTCCGGGTAGTGACGTTGACCAGGTCCTCGCGGTCATAAAGCGGCACGACGCGCACGCCGGGCGGCAGCACGCCGCCGGCATTGATCCGCTCCACCTCCCGCTGCACGCCGTGGATGGTGGGGATCGTTTGCTCGCCCCGGCGCATCAGCACGACGCCGAGCACCGCATCGTCGTCATTCTCGTGCCCCGCCACGCCGAGCCGCGGCAGCGTGCCGATCTCGACGGTCGCGACGTCCTGCACCAGCACGGGCGATCCGTTGACCGAGCCGATCACCGTGTTGCGGATGTCGTCGAGGCCCTGGATCAGCCCCACGCCCTGCACCACGGCCGATTGTGGGCCGAGCCGGATGGTGCCAGCGCCGACATTGTTGCTGCCGCTGCGCACCGCCTCGATCACCTTGGACAGCGGCAGGCCATAGGCGGCCAGGCGTTCCATGTTGACTTGCACGTTGTAGGCCTTGGTCGACCCGCCGAAGGTGGTCACGTCGACCACGCCCGGCACGCGCTTGAAGCGGCGGTCCAGGACCCAATCGTTCAGCGTCTTGAGGTCCGTCGTCGTCCAGCCCGGCGGCCCGACCAGGCGGTAGCGCATGATCTCGCCGATCGGCGAACTCGGCGAGATCTGCGGCTGTGCCCCGTCCGGCAGGCCGGAGAGCTGCCCGAGCCGATTCAGCACCTGTTGCAGCGCCTCATCATAGGTATAGGCGAAGGTGAACTGCACCCGCACATCCGACAGGCCGAACAGCGAGGTGGAACGCACCGTCGTCACATTCGGCAGGCCCGACATCGCCACCTCGATGGGGATGGTGATGTAGCGCTCGATCTCCTCGGCGCTCTGACCCTGGTTCTGGGTGATGATCACCACGGTGGGCGGCACCGGATCCGGATAGGCCTCGATGTTGAGGCTGCGGAAGCCGGCGACGCCGACCGCGAGGAAGACGCCGAAAAGCAACAGGATCAGCGGCCTGCGCTCGAGCACGAAGGCGACGACGTGACGCATGGGATACCCGGCCCGGCCCCGCCGCGCGAGGGGAACGCGGCGGGCTGCTCGACAGAAGGAAGAAGGGAAAGGTCAGTCGTTCGCCGCGGCGCGGTCGATGAACAGCGCGCCGCCGGTCACGATGCGCGAGCCGGGGGACAGCCCGTCGCGCACCTCGAACATGTCGCCCGCGCGCCGGCCGAGCTCGACGCGGCGCAGCGCGAAGCGGTTGTCATCCAGCGCCGCCCAGACGCTCGTCTCGGCGCCGCGATGGATCACAGCATTCGCGGGGATGCCGATGGCGTTGCCGCCGCCGCCCACGGTGATGCGGAAATTGGCGAACATCTCGGGCTTCAGAAGGCCATCGGGGTCCTGCACCTCGGCGCGCACCGGCAGGCGCCGGCTGCTCGCATCCAGGGACGAGCCGACCGATTCGACGCGCGCGGCGAAGACCCGGTCCGGCAGGGCATTCACCCGCACCTCGACCCGCTGGCCGACATGGATGTCGGGCGCGTCCATCTCCCGCACCGCGGCGACCAGCCAGACAGTGGACAGGTCGGTGATGGTGACGAGCGGGTCCGACGACCCTGAGGCCACCCACTGCCCCGGCCCCGCGCGGCGCTGCACCACCGTGCCCGCCATCGGCGCCGTCACCGCCACCACCGCATCGACGCGGCGCGTGCGCTCGGCCTCGGCAATCTGTTCCGGGGTGCGGCCCAGCACGCGCATGCGGTCGCGCGCGGCATCGAGCGCCGTCTCGGCCACCCGCAGATCGGCCGCGGCATTGGCGGCATCGGCCTCGGCCTGTTCCTGGTCCCGTCGGGCGGCGGCGCGGATCTGCACCAGTTCCCTCTGCCGCGTCTCGTTGCGGCGCGCGAGATCGAGGCTGGTGCGCGCCTTGCCGGCATTGTCGAGCGCGGCGAGCAGGTCATTGGTCGCCTGAACGAGATCTGTAGTCTCGATCTCGAACAGGGGCTGACCGGCTGTGACCGCTTCCCCTTGCCGGACCATCACCCGCAGGATCCGCCCGGCATAGGGCGAGAAGATCGGCGTCGAGCGGTCGTCATTATAGGCGATACGCCCCTCCGCCAGGCGCTCCGTGCGGAAGTCCTGAACGGCCACGGGCTCGATGCGGATCGACCGGATTTCCTGCTCGGCCAGGCGGAAGGCGCCGTCGCCCGGCGAGACGGCCGGCACCACCCGGGCCAGCGGCGCCTCGGGCGCGCCGCGTTCCGCGTATTGCCAGGCCAGCGTCGCGGCGACGATCGCCACCGCGCCGCCGGCCAGCATCGCGCGGCGCCGCCAGGGCGAAGGCGGCACGCTGGCCGTGGAGAGCATCTCCGGCGACGATTCGGCCTTGCGCGTATCCGGCGCGGGCGGGGTGGGCATGACGGTCATGGTCGATCCCGATCTGACGCGTCACCGCAGGGAGGGCGCGATGGCGCACCCCTGGTATCGCTCCACGGGCTTTCATCGACCTTACGTTTCGTGATCGTCCTGCAGCGGCGGCAGGGCGATGGCGAAGACCGCGCCGCCGCCGGGATTGTCCCGCACCGTGATCGTGCCGCCATGCCGCGCAGCGATCTCCGAGACCAGGGACAGGCCGATGCCCACCCCCGGCCTCTGGCTGCGGTCCGCCCGCCAGAAGCGCTCGAAGATCCGCTCGCGCTGGGCCGCCGGCACGCCAGGGCCGCGATCCGCGACTTCCAGCGTCGCCGGCCGTGCGGTGCGCACCAGCACGGTCGATCCCGCCGGGCTGTGGTCCAGCGCATTATCCACCAGGTTGCGCAGGGCGCGGCGCAACTCGTCCTCATCCCCGCGCACCCAGATCGCCCCCGGCGCCGCTTCCAGCGCCAGGCTGCGCCCCGCCCGCCGCGCCGCGACACCAAGCCGCTCGACCACCTCCTCGCAAAGCTGCCCGAGCTCGACCGCCCTGTCGGGCGAAGGCGGCGGCGATTCGGCATGCTCCAGAAGCTGGTCCACGATCTCGGCCAGGCGGTCCACATCGCGCCTCAGCCGCAGCGCGGCCTTGGAATCCGGCAGCAGGTCCAGCTCGGTGGTGAGGATGGCAAGCGGCGTGCGCAGTTCATGCGCCACGTCCTCGCTGAAGCGGCGCTGGCGTTCCAGCGCCTGGTCCAGCCGGTCCAGTGCGCCGTTCACCGCGCGGATCAGCGGCAGCACCTCGGCCGGCATGCCGGCGCTGTCGATGCGGCGGGAATTGGCCGGGCCGATCGCGCCCGCTTCCGCCGCCGCCCGGTTCAGCGGCCGCAGCAGCAGCCGCGTCAGGCCGAGATTGGCCAGCAGCAGCACCATCGCGCCGCCCGCCAGCAAGACGACGATCGGCGCGAAGGTGGCCCCGGGGATGTCGTCAAGCAGGACGAAGGGGCTCGTCATGTCCTGGCCCACCTGCAACGTCACCCGGCCATCGGGCGTCTCCACGCGACGCGAGATGCCCCAGAAGCGCCATTCCGGCTCCTCCACGCGGAACACCTCATCCTCCTCGCCCTGGTCCAGATCCGTCCGGGGCAGCCATCGCGCCGCCCGGGCCGAAGCCGCGAGCAGCCGTCCCGCCTCGTCGATCACGACGTAGCTGACCGATCCCCCTGCCTGGTCGAGCCGCGCCGTGATCGGCGCCGGCAGCGGGTCGCGCAGGCTCGCCACGCCGACGAAGCGCAGCCGTTCCGTGAGCGGGTCCAGCACGGCCTGCATGTAGACCTCATGCATCGCATCGACCGCGTGGCGCACCTGGCGCAGCACCATGACGACGCCGATCGCCGTGAAGACCACCGAGATGACGGCAAAGGCGATGGCGAGCCGAGCCAGCAGCGAGCGGGGAGTGACATGCATGCGGACCGGTCCTGCCTGCGCGCGGGCCGCAGGATAGGCCCGCACGGCGCGCCGCCGTCCAGCCCCGTTGACAAGCCACCCCGGCGCGCCCGTCATGCGCCGGCAATGCGGCTGCTTCTCGTGGAGGACAACCGGCGGCTGGGCGAGTTGCTGTCCGAGGGGCTCGGACGGGCCGGCTGGAATGCGGACATCGTCGAGACGCTGGAAGACGCGGCCGCCGCCTGCCGGGCGACCCGCTTCGATGCCATCCTGCTCGACCGCGGCCTGCCGGATGGCGAGGGCCTCGACCTGTTGGCGGAGCTGCGGCGCGGCGAAGCGCCGCCGGCCATCCTGGTCCTGACCGCGCGCGGCGGCGTGCATGACCGCGTCGAGGGGCTCAACCGGGGCGCGGACGACTACATCGTCAAGCCGGTGGCGCTCGAGGAACTGGTCGCGCGCATCAATGCCGCGGTGCGGCGGACCGGTACGATGCGTGCGACCTCCGTCACCTGCGGTCGCCTGTCCTACGACCCGCTGACGCGCAGCATGACCGTCGCGGGCCGCCCTTTCGACCCGCCGCGCCGCGAGCGCGTGGTGCTGGAAGCACTGTTCAACGCGATGCCGCGCACGGTGACGAAGGAAGCGCTGGAAGAACGGCTCGACAGCTTCGAGCGCCAGATCGGACGCAATGCGCTCGAGGTCTATGTGCACCGTCTCCGTCGGCGCCTTCACGAAAACGAAGCGGGCGTCGCGATAGAGACGGTGCGCGGCCTTGGCTACCGATTGGCGGCGGAAGCCGCGCCGGCGGACTGACCCCGCACCGTCACCGAACGGTCCCTTGCGTCCGGCACGACAGGACCTGATCGCTCACGCATGGCTTCCCTCCCTGCCATCCTTCGTTTCGTCGCCGGGCTGCTCGTCGCGCTGTGCGCCGCCGCGCATGCGGACGACGCCGAAGGCTGCGACGAGGGCCAGCGCCTGCGCGCGGGGCTTTGCCTCGCCACCGAGATCACCCTCGACGGCATGGTCAATCTGCGCGGCGGCGTCCGGCAGGGCGCCGCCGCGATCACCAAATCCGCCTTCGAGTTCGAGGCAGATCTCGACCGCCTGGCAGGGCTCGAAGGCTGGAGCGCCGATGTATCCATCCTGCTGATCGCCGGGCGGCAGATCACGCCCACGCGCCTCGGCGCCCTCGCCGCGGCCAGCAGCATCGAGGCCGAGCCCACCATCCGCCTGAACGAGGCCTGGATCCAACGGTCCTTCGGCGGCTGGGGTTCGCTGCGGCTCGGGCAGCAATCGGCCGATTCGGAATTCGCGGTGGCCGAGGGCGCGATCAACCTGGTCAGCGGCACCTTCGGTTGGCCGGTGGCCTTCGGTTCGAACCTGCCCGGGGCGGGACCGGGCTATCCGCTGCCAGCCCTCGCGGCCCGGCTGGCGCTGGGCGATCCCGATGAGGCCACCGGGCTGCGCATCGCCGTCTTCGCCAGCAATCCGGCCGGGCGATATGGCATCAACACCTCGCCCCAGCGGCATAATCGCTTCGGCCTGACCTTCAGCCTGGCGGATGGCGCACTGTCGATGATGGAATTCACCACCGGCGGCCAGCGCCCCGCATCCGACGCACCGCGGCCCTGGGTCGCGAAGCTCGGCCTGTGGCATGTCAGCGGCAGCTTCGGGTCGCCACGCTACGACAACCAGGGATTGCCGCTCGCGAGCCCGGCGTCGAGCGGCACGCCGCAGCCGCTCAACGGCGACCACGGCATCTACACCGTGCTGGAGAGCGTCGTCGCGCGGGACGGCGAACAAGCGCTGATGGGCTATCTGCGCGCCCTCGCCCAGCCGGCGGATCGGAATGTCGTCTCCTTCCAGATCGACCTTGGCCTGATCTGGCGCGCACCCTTCGGGCGCAGCCAGGACGCGCTGTCGCTCGGCCTGTCCCACGCGCGGATCGGCAGCCAGGCGCGCGGCTTCGACCGGGACACCATAGCCTTCGGCACCCTCGTTCCGGTGCGCAGCGCGGAAACGCTGGTCGAGCTGAACTACGCCGCGGCTGTGGTGCCGGACCGGCTGTGGGTGCAGCCGCTGGTGCAGGTCTTCGTCAACCCCGGCGCCGGCGCGGGGGACGAACGGCGCAGCACGACGCAATCCCTGCCCAATGCCGTGCTGGTGGGCGCGCGGGCCGTGCTGCGGTTCTGAATGTCTTGGGAGGGGCGCTGCTGCTTCAGCTCACCGCGGCAAAGGCTGAGAGGTCGTCCTGACTACCCTGCTGCTTCCGCTATGGATGTCAGAGAGGCTTTGCCCCTCCGACACCTCCCCAGCAAAGGCCGAAGGGCCTTTGCAAACCTCCACTTGGCGCCGGGCGCCATAGTCAGAATGGTGCCGCGACCTGCTCCCGCGCACGAAGCGCGCTGCGAGGGCTCGGGACGGACGTCACGCCCGGCGCCAGGTCCCGGCGGTCCAGGCCACATTTGACCTGGCGGGGAGGCCCGGAGGGCAGCGCCCCTCCGGCTCCTACCGCAACGGATGTCAGCTTCTGCCGGGGCTCGGCCGCCTCATCCCACCGTCACCGAGGGCCTGCCGCATCCGGCCAGAACCGCACCCCTTCCCGCGCCAGCCCGCCGCCGACGCCGATCGCCGTGCCGTCCGCGCGCCAGCACGCCGCGCCTTCCAGCACGCCGTCCTCATGGAAGCGGATGGCGCACATCCCGCCGCCGACATGCGGCATGCGCGCGATCGCGTGGCCGCGCGCGGCAAGCTCGGCGCGCACCGTCTCGCCGAAGGCCGGTTCCAGTTCCAGTGCCTCGCCCTGGGTCCACAGGCGCGGGGCTTCGACCGCCTCCTGCAGCGACATGCCGTGATCGACCAGGTTCAGCATGCCCTGCATCACCGATCCGAAGATGCGCAGCCCCCCAGGCATGCCAAGCGCGTAGGCCGGCTTGCCGCCGCGCAGCACGATCATCGGCGACATGGAGGTCGTCACGCGCTTGCCCGGTACGATGGACAGCGCGTTGCCCGGCCGCGGGTCGAAGGTCGCGAGGTAGTTGTTCGGGATCATCCCCGTGCCGTGCACCAGGAAGCGCGCCCCGAAGGTGGAGTTGATGGTCTGGGTGAAGCAGCATACCCGCCCATCGGCGTCCGCGACCGTCAGATGCGTGGTGTTCGGGCTTTCCGGCGCCACGCCCGGCGCCCAGGCCTGGGCGCGCGCCATGTCGATCAGCGCGCGGCGTTCGTCGGCATAGGCGCGGGAGATGAGCTTCTCCACCGGCACCTTCACGAAGGCCGGATCGCCCGAGGCGGCCGCGCGGTCCGCGAAGGCAATCTTCAGGCATTCCGCCAGCAGATGCGCGGTATCGGCCGTGCCGAAGCCCATGGCGCGCAGGTCGTAGCCGGACAGGATGTTCAGCATCTGCAGCACATGCACGCCCGAGGAAGCGGGCGGCGGCGGCAGCACCACCTCCACGTCGCGATAGGCCCCGCGCAGCGGCGCGCGCTCGATGGTTCGATAGGCGCGGATGTCTTCGGCCGTGACGATGCCGCCGGCGCGCGCGATGCCCGCCCCCACCGCATCGCCCAGCGCCCCGTCCAGCGCGGCGACGCCTTCCTTCGCGATGGTCTTCAGCGTCTCGGCGTATTCCGCCTGCACAATGCGATGGCCGGGCTTCAGCTTCTGCCCGTCAGGCACATACAGCGCGGCAATCGCCGGGTCCTTCACCAGGTCCGGCGCTGCCTCCCCCGCGCATTCGGCCAGATACGGGGTGGCACGATAGCCGTTCTCCGCATGGCGGATCGCCGGCGCCATCACGTCGGCGAGCGGAAGGGATCCGAAGCGCGAGAGCATCTCGCACCAGGCCTTGAGGTTACCCGGCGTCGCCACCGACAGGCCGCCGACCACGTTGGTGCGGCCCACGCTCTCCAGGAAGCGCGGATTGTCGGGCTGGGCCGGGGTGAACATGTCCGGCCGCGCGGCGGCGGCACAGCAGGCCATGCCGTCGATGATGGTATGGGTGCCGTCCGGCAGGCGCAGATGCGCCGTGCCGCCGCCGAGCAGCCCAACCATCATCGGTTCGACCACCGTGAGGGCGAAGAGCGAGGCGATCGCCGCATCCACCGCATTGCCGCCCGCCGCCAGCATCTCCGCCCCGGCGGCCGAGGCCAGCGGGTGGTTCGTCACCACCATGCCCTTCGTCCCCGTGGCGGGGCGCTTCTCGGTGCTGAAGCGCGTGCCCGCGCGCTCGGTCCAGGGCTGACTCATGGTGTCGATCGATCCTTCAGGGAGAGGGCGAGGCGACCCGCAGCACCCGCTGCGGCTGGCAGAAATCCTCGCGCGCGAGATCCTGGCTGCGGCCATCCGACCAGCGGATGCGCAGATCGTTGAGGCATTCCGACCGGCTGGGCAGGGTGATGTGCAGCGCGTTGCCCGGCGGCAATTCGACGCGGCCGATCAGGGAGGCGCCATACCGCCCCTGGCCCGCCGGCGAGGGTTCGACCGCGACGATCGTCCCCGGCCCCTGGTTCAGCAACATGAAGGGTCGCGGCTGCGGCGCCTGCTGCGCCAGCGCCGGCGCAGCGATCAGGCTCAGCGCGAGGATTCCCCGCCCGTGGCCTTGCCACCTTCGAAACGCAACTCCGGCGCGGCGCACACATCGACTCCCGGACGGTCCTCGGTTCTTCCTCCAACATAGACAGCGCGGATGTTGAAGACGCAACCCTGCCCGGCCGGCGGCCGGATCAGCACGGCGTTGCCCGGGGTGATCTGCGCATTGCCAAGCCAGTCCTCTCGCCCGATGCCCTCCTCCGCCCGCGCGACATAGAGCCGGGTGATGGTGGCGCTGGCGACGTTGAGGACGCGCGCGGCGGGGGCAGGCGGCGGGACCACGGCGGCAGGCGCCGGGGTGGGCCGGATCGCGGGCGCGACAGGGGCGGGCACGGGCGGTGCGACGGCCGCCGGCGGCAAGGCGATGGACCCGCCCAGGCCCGGCAGGGCCGTGGCGGGGGCCAGGCTGCGGGGCGCGCCGTCCTCGGCGGGCGGGGGCGTCGGGCTCGGCGGCAAGGCGACCGATCCGCCCATCCCCGGCAGCGTCGCCCCGGAAGCAAGGCCGCGCGGCTCCTCCGTCGGGGGGGCAGCCTCGGCGCTGGTCACGCCGGCGGTCACGGGCAGGCGAACGGCCGCGCCGAGCATGGCCCGCAGACGCGGTTCGAAGACCCAGGCGGCGGCACCGAGCGCGGCCAGCGCCGCCAGCGCGATCCCCGCGAGGATCAGGACGGTGCGGTTCGCCCCCCGACGATGGGGAGCCGCGGGCTGCGCCGGGACGCCGGCCGCTGCCACCGGCGCGGGGCGGAACGGTGGCGGCATGGCCGGCTCCGTCGCACGCGGGACGGGAGGCGGCGGCGCGACAGCGGGGCGCGGCGCGACTGCGGCGGCCTGCGAGGCCCGCGCCGCCGCCACCATCGCCGCGGCCTGCTCACGCGAGATCTCGATCGTCGCGTCGGCGGCGAGCGCCAGCCGCACCCCGGCCACCAGCGCATCGACATGCTGCGTGAAGGGCGGCGGAAAGACGTTCAGCCAATGTGCCCCGGCCAGGTGCAACCGCAGGGCACCGCCGGGCTGGCAATCCTCGATGCGCACCGGCACCAGCGCGAGGGATTGCGAGACCGCGGTGACGACCTCGTTCCTCACATGGACCGAATTGGCGGTGCTGCGGGACAGGATCAGCACCATCGCATGGGCGCGGCCGATGGCGGTCAGGATCGCCTCGCCCCAATCCGCCCCGGCCGACACGTCGCGGGGCGCGATCCAGCAGCGAATGCCGCGCGCTTCCAGCGCCGCGCACACTGCATTCGCAGCAGCGCGGTCGGCCGACGCGTAGCTGAGAAAGACGTCATGCGGCATGGGCGGCGTCCGGAACGATGGCCTTCTCGCACAGGCCGGGCCGTGACGCCATGCACAGCGGCATAGATTGCCCCCCACCCGGCCGCCCTTCTAGGATCGCATCGATCCGCGCGTCAGGAACTCATGTCCGACCCACTTGCGGAGGTCCTGGCCCTGGAGGCGGAGGGCCTCCTCCTTTCCGCCCATGACAGGGCCATGGCCGCCCTGTCCGAACGCCCGGACGACCCCGCGCTGCGCTATCGCGCCACGCTGACCATCGCGCGCGCCGGTGCGACCGGCCGGGCGCTGGACCTGTTCCACCAGCTCCGGCTCGATGCCGAATCGGATCCCGAGATCGCGGCGCTCGGCGCCCGGCTGATCAAGGACCGTGCCTTCGAGCAGCCGGCCGCGGTCCGTGCCCCGCTGCTCGCCGAAGCAGCGCGGCGGTATGGCGACCTGTGGCGTCGCGGCGGGGCCGGCTGGCATGGGGTGAACGCTGCGGCACTGCTGCTGATCGGCGGCGACCGCGCCGGCGCGACGGCCATCGCCGAGGAGGTGCTGCGCAGCCATCGCGATTCCGGCGACTACTGGTCCGCCGCCACCGAGGCGGAGGCGCTGCTGATCGCCGGCCATGACCTCGCCGCGCGCCGCGTGCTCGAGGAAGCGGAGGCGCGCGCCGGGACGGACCTATCCGCCCGCGCCACCACGCGCCGGCAATTGCGGCGGGAAGCGGCGGCGCTCGGCATCTCGCCCTCCATCGTCGATGCGCTGCGCATCCCCTCGGTGCTGCACTACACCGGCCACATGCCCAAGCCGGGACAGGACGACCCGGCGATCGAGGGGCTGATCGCCGCGAGCCTCGATGCCGCCATCGCCGCGCATCATGTCGGCATGGCCTTCGGGGGCATGGCGGCGGGGCTCGACATCCTGGCCGTCGAGGCGCTGTTGCGCGCCGGCGTGACGCCGACCGTGATCCTGCCCTGCGATCCCGTCACCTATGAGACGGATTCGGTGCTGCCCGCCGGCGAACGCTGGGTGCCGCGCTACCGCGCCCTGTTGCAGAAGGTGCGGATCCAGCAGCTCGACGAACGGCCCTTCCCCGGGGATGACCTCCACCTCGCCATGGCGGCGCGGCGCGCGATGGGCCTCGCCCGACTGCATGCGCGGCATCGGGATGGGGCGGCGCTGCAGGTTGCGGCCTGGGACCGCGTGCCGTCCCGCCGGTCGGCGGGCACGGGCGCGGATGTCGCCGCCTGGACCGGAGCCGGCGGGGAGTCGCTCTTCCTCGGCTGGCCCTGGCCGCGCAACGGCAGCAACGAACCGCCGCCCGAGCCGCGCCGCACCCCGATGGCCGTGCTGTTCGGCGACCTGCCGCGCTTCAGCACGCTGGACGACGAAGGCTTCGCCCGCTTCTACGAAGGGCCATGGACCGCGATGGGCGCGGCGCTCGACCGCTATCCCTCCACTTATCGCAACGCCTGGGGCGACGCAGTGCAGATCACCTTCGCCTCCGTGACCATCGCCGCGGCCTGCGCCTTCGACATGCGCGCCGCGCTGGAAGGCCAGGAACCGCCGATCCATCCCCGCTTCGCGCTGGATTTCGGCCCGATGCTGCCGGTCTACGACGCCGTGCAGCTCGTGACGAAGACATCGGGCCGCGCCATGACGCGCGCCGCGCGGATCGAGCCCGTGACACCCCCCGGACGCATCTTCGCCACCGAGGCCTTCGCCTGCGAGGTCGCGCTGCTGCCGCCCGGGGCGGGACTTGCCTGCGACTACGCCGGCCGCATACCGACGGCCAAGGGCTTCGGTTCCCTGCCGCTCTACGCGCTGCGGCGCGCCGGCTTCGAGGAGGACAGGACATGAGCGACCCCCGGCTCGCCGAAGATCTCGGCCGCATCACGCTGTTCCGCGACCTGCCGCCCGAGGCGCTGGCGCGGCTCGCCGAGACCGCGCGCCGCATCGCGCCGGCCGACGGCGCGCCGCTCTTCGCGCAGGGCGATGCGCCGGATGCCGTCTATGCCGTGCTGGAAGGCCGCGGGCGCGTGCGCGTCGGCGCGCCCGACAGCGCGGCCAAGCGCCTGATGGTCGAGGTGTTCCGCGCCGGCGACATCTTCGGCGAGATCGGCGTGCTGGACGGTGCGGCGCGCAGCGCGGATGCGCTGGTTCAGGGCGATGTGAAGCTCGCGCGCATCCCCGCCGCGACCTTCCTCGAAGTCGCCGAGAGCGAGCCCGCGCTCGGACTTGCACTCGCCCGGATGCTGTCGGGACGGCTGCGGCGGACCTTCGGGCTGCTGCAGGATGCGACCTTCGCACCGCTCGAGGTGCGCCTCGCCCGCCAGGTGCTCTACCTGCTCAAGACCGACAGCGTGAAGACGGATCGCGGGGTGCGCCTCGCCGCGCGCTTCCGGCAGGGGGACCTCGCGGACCTGCTGGGCGCGACCACGCGCAGCATCATCTCGATCCTGAACGCCTGGCGCGGGTCGAACCTCGTCTCCTACGACACGGAGAAGGCCTACCTCTTCGTGCTGGACGAAGCAGGGCTCGCCGCCGTGGCCGCCGGCCCGAGGGACGGGTCGTGAAGCGTTTCGGCGCGGCGCGCCGCACCCGGCGCCAGGGTGGCGCATGATGAGACATCTGCTGTCCGCCCTGCCGATCCTGCTGCTCGCCGTCGCACCGGCCTGCGCGCAGCTTCCCGAGGGCAAGCCGCCGCCGCTGCCATCCGACCGGCAGGCGATGCAGGTCCCGCTGCCGACGGATAAGCCGCCGCCGGCGGAGATCACCGCCGCCGACATCCCGGGCCCCGCCTGCACGCCGATGCACCAGGCGCTGATCGACGATGCGCTGGCCGAGGCAAGGGAGCGCCTCGCCAAGGCGATCCGCCTGGTGAATGACCAGCCCGAGCATCCGCACATCACGCGCTGGTTCGGCTCGGCGCCGCGCAAGACCATTGCCCTGACGCTCGACCTGACGGCGCGGCGGCTCGCGAACACGTCGGAACTCAGCATCCGCTGCAATGACCAGTCCGCTTGCCCGGGCGGGCGCTTCGCCTATGCGCGGGAACGCGACCTGGTGCTGGGTCTCTGCCCGCCCTACTTCCGCGCGCGGATGGACGGGGTGGACTCGCGCTGGGGCATCCTGATCCACGAGGCATCGCACATCGCAGCCAATACGCGCGACCACGTGTACCGGCCGAACGGCGCGCTGGCCCTGGCGAAGGAAAACGCCGCGCGCGCCGCGGAGAACGCCGACAACTACGAGTATTTCGTCGAGACGCTGCCGCGCTGAGACACGGTTGCGCCGACGCCGTCGGCGGAAATTGGAGGGGCAGCACCCCTCCACCTCCAACAACGGGCCCATCGGCCAACCCTGCGCAGCCCACGCGGTCAGACCGGCTTGGCTTTCAGTAGGTACAGCGCCGCCAGTGCCGCCAGGCCGAGCCCCGCCGTCAGCACCAGCGACCCGGTTCCGTAGGCATCCACCAGCAGGCCGAAGAAATACGGCGCGAAGGCCTGGGTTGCGCGCGCCGGTGCCGTGATGATGCCCTGTCGCCGCCCGTATCCGACGGGTCCGAACAGTGCGAGTGGCAGCGTCCCGCGCGTGATGGTCAGCATGCCGTTGCCGGCGCCGTGGATCAGCACGAAGACCGCGGCCATGGGCGCGCCACCGGCGAACAGCACCAGCACGGCGACCGGATGCGCCACGACGGCGATCCGCGCCGAAACGAGCGGATCGACCCGTCGCAGGAAGCCGAATTCCAGGATTCGCGCCCCGACCTGCGCCGGGCCCAGCAAGGCGCCCGCCGCCACCGCCGCCGCGGCAGTCGTCCCTGCCGCCTGCAACAGCCCCGGCAAGTGCGCCCCGAGCGCCGAGGCGCTGAACCCCGCCGCCGCCAGCACGAAGGCCAGCAAAGCCATGTCGGCGGTGCGCGGCGCGGGGCCGCTCTCCTGCGCTGTCCCGGCCGCGCTCTTCTCGGGCGGCGGCACGGGCGGCAGGAGCAGCCGGTTGAGCGGCAACCCCACCAGGATCTGCAATGCCGCCCAGCCGAGGCAGGCGCCACGCCAGCCCCATTCCGCCTCCATCAGCGCCGAGGCCGGCCAGCCCACCGTGCTGGCGAAACCGGCGATGAGCGTGATGCCCGTGATACTGTTCCGTGCCTCCTTGCCATAGAGGCCGGCGAGGGTGGCGAAGGCGGCGTCGTACAATCCCATCGCCATGCCCACGCCGAGCACCGCCCAGGCCAGGCAGAACACGACCAGCCCCGGTGCCAGCCCCATCATCGCCAGCCCCGCCGCGAGCACGAGGTTGGACACGGCCAGGACGTCGCGCCCGCCGCGCTGGTCGATCGCCCGCCCCGCAGCCGGGCCAAGAACGGCGGTCAGCAACAGCGCGATCGAGAAAATGCCGAAGATGGTCGCGCGGGAAACGCCAAACTCGGCGGCGATCGGGGTCGCGAGGATGGCGGGGAGGTAATAGGACGACCCCCAGGAGAGAGTCTGCGTCGTGCCGAGCACGGCGACGGTGAGAGCGCGACTGGGCATTGCCCGCCATGGTCACGCGATGCGGCACGCGCGCCAAGATGGATAACGAAGGCACTGGAGGGCTCCCGCACGCCCAGCGCGATGGCCCGGCCCTGACCGCCCGTACCCGGCGCCAGCTCGAGGTTTTCAGAGGCCCTCGGATTACCCGATTACTTCCACTGGCGAGAACCGGAGGGGCGCCGCCCCTCCGGACCACCCCGCCAGGTGCTTGGAGCACCTGGACCGCAGACAATTGGTGCTGGGCAGGAGACGCATACTGCCCCCCTCGCCGCGTCTTGTGGGCACAAGAGCAGGTTTCAGTGTCCCTTCCGTCGGTGGGGCCCGGTGCCAAGTGACGGTTTCCAAAGGCCTCGGGCCTTTGGTGGGGTGGGGCCTGGGGAGGGGCAAAGCCCCTCTCCGGTTCTACCAGCGCCGACATCGTCCGCACCCGTGGGCTGCACGCCTCTTACCGGGCGGCCCTTCTCAGGCCGGCAACCGGACTCGCGCCCGTAGTCCCCCGAGCGGACTGTCCTCCAGTTCGATGTCGCCGCCATGCGCGCGGGCGATGTCGCGCGCGATGGCGAGCCCCAGCCCCGTCCCGCCGGCCGAGAAGGTCGCGAAGGGCCGGAATGCCTCCTCGCGCTGCTCCGCGGGGATGCCCGGGCCGTCGTCATCCACCGTCACCACCGCCCAGGCCCCGGCTTCGCCGCGGGGAACGCGGGACAGCCCCACGGCGATTCGCCGCGCGTGCTTGCGGGCGTTGTCGAGAAGGTTGCCCAGGCAGCGCCGCAGCGCGTCGGCACGCACCGGCAGCACCAGCGTCTCGGCGGCCAGCGTCAGGTCCACCTGCGCGCCGTCGCGCCGCGCCTTGGCCGCGGCCTCCCCGACCAGTTCGGCGAGGTCGGCGGGGGCGGACTGCTCCATCCCCTCCCCGCGCGCGAAGGCAAGGTAGGCGGAGATCAGCCGCTCCATCTCCTCCACGTCCTGGGTCATCGCCTGCGCGTCGTCCTGCGCATCGGTCGGCAGCATGGCGAGGCCCAGGCGCAGCCGCGTGAGCGGCGTGCGCAGGTCGTGGCTGATGCCGGCGAGCATCTCGGTGCGGCTTTCGACGAAGCGGCGTATGCGGGATTGCATGGAGTTGAAGGCAATGGCCGCCTGGCGCGCCTCGGCCGCGCCTTCCGGCTTCATGGGGCCGAGGTCGCGGCCGCGACCGAAGGCTTCGGCCGCATCGGCCAGGCGGCGGATGGCGCGCACCTGGTTCTTCATGAACAGCGCGGCGACGCCGAAGAGCAGCAGGGAGGACCCCACCACCCAGATGACGAAGAGGTACAGCGTGCCGCTGAACAGCCGCTTGCGCGGGGCTTCGGCGTGCAGCACGCCGTCCGGGAGCTGCACGCGGATGATCACGCTGCGCGGGTCGGTCTGCCAATCCGTGTCGAAGGGCAGCCGCACGCGCTCACGCATCGCGGCATCGAGATCCTCCTCGAGTGGCAGCAGCGGCAGGGAAGCGGATCGGTTGCCCGATGGCCCCAGCGTCGCCCCGGCCTCGAAGGCGAGGGAGAGGTCGAGCCGCCACGCGGCCTCGCGGAAGATCCAGCCGCGATCCTCGGGCTTCGGGTTGCGCGCCAGCAGTTCCACCACCATCGCGACATCGCCGGCGACGCCGCCGGCCAGCCGCCGTGAGATGACGTCGAGGTGGTTGCCGTAGAACAGGTAGAGCGAAATGATCTGCAGGACGACGAGCGGCACCAGGATGATCAGCAGCGCGCGGCCGAGCAAGCCACGCGGGACGATCCGGCGCAGCACGGCGGCCGGCGTCATGGGCCCGGCCGCAGCACGTAGCCGCGGTGCCGCACGGTCTGGATGAAGCGCGGCTCGCGCGGGTCGGCCTCGACCTTGCGGCGCAGCCGGGTGACCTGGACGTCGATCGCGCGTTCCCCGGCCTCCGGCGTACCGAGGGCGGTGCCGATCTCCTCGCGGCTCAACACCTCGCCCACGCGGCGGGCGAGGGCCTGCAGCAGCGCGGCCTCGCCGCCGGTCAGGCGGACGATGCCCTCGGGACCGCGCAGCTCGGCGCGCTCGATGTCGAACCAGCTATGGCCGAGCTGCACGGGGGCGCTGGCGAGCACCTGCGTCGCCACGGGCGGCGCGGCACGGCGCAGGATGGTGCGCACGCGCAGCACCAGCTCGCGTGGGTCGAAGGGCTTGGCCAAGTAGTCGTCCACGCCGTGCTCGAGCCCGGCGATGCGGTCCTCGGGCGCGCCCCGGGCGGTCAGCATCAGGATCGGCACCTCATTGCCCTCGCGGCGGAGGGATTCGGTCAGCGACAGGCCGGACTCGCCCGGCATCATCACGTCGAGCACGAGCAGGTCGAACATCATCGCCGAGATGGCCTGGCGCGCCGCGGCCGCGCTGTCCACCGCGGTGACGCGGAAGCCTTCCTCGGTCAGGAAGCGCTGCAGCAGGCCGCGCAGCCGCGCATCGTCGTCCACGACCAGGAGGTGCGCGCTGTCGGCCGAGGCGTTCACCGCGGTCCTCCCGGCGCTTCGAGCATGTCGCAGGCGGCGCGGGCCTGCTCGCCCATCAGCCCGCGCATCACGCGGCGGAAGCCTTCCACCGCGGCGGGCCCGGCCTCGCGATAGGCCTTCATCACCGTCTCCCGCTGCCGTTCGAACAGGCGGCGTTCCAGCGCCGCGCCCTTTTCCGTCAGGGTCAGCAGGCGCTGGCGGCGATCGTTGCGGCCCGGCGTCTGGGTGACGTAGCCGTCCTCGACCAGCGGCTGCAGCACGCGGCCGAGGCTCTGCTTGGTGATGGAGAGGATGCCGAGGAGATCCCCCACGGTGATCCCCGGGCGCCGTCCGACGAAGTGCAGCACGCGGTGATGGGCACGGCCCATGCCGAGTTCCACCAGGATCTCGTCCGCGCCGGCGGTGAAGTCGCGATAGCCGAAGAAGAGCAGGTCCTGCGCCATGCGCAGCTCCTCCTCCCGCAGGAAGAGAAGGTTGCGGCCGGCGGGCAAGGGGCTGCGCTCGGGTGCTTCCGCGATCTGCGCGGGGCGTGGGGCTGGCATGTTCGGGCGTGGACCTCCTCTTGGGTCAGTATCATTGACCGATCAGTTTTGTCATTCTAACTTCACGGGCGTTGAAGCAACATTCTTTCGTCTCGCACGGCATCCGCATACCAAGCCAATAGGCGGACCAAAGCCCCAACCCGGCCGCCGTGCCAGCGCGAACGTATAAGTGACGCTGGAAGGACACGCAGTATGGGCCAGTTCCCCATCACCCGCACGACCACGCCCAAGGCAAAGCCGGCCGACGATTCGCTTTCCTTCGGCAAGGTCATGACGGACCACATGTTCCTGATGAACTACGAGGAGGGGAAGGGCTGGCACGACCCGCGCATCGTTCCCTATGGGTCGATCCCGCTCGATCCGGCGACCTCGGTGCTGCATTACGGCCAGGCGATCTTCGACGGGCTCAAGGCTTTCCGCGGCGATGACGGGCAGATCCGCCTGTTCCGTGCGGACCGTCACGCGCAGCGCTTCAATCGCTCGGCGCGGCTGATGAGCATGCCGGAACTGCCGGTCGACACGATCCGCGAGAGCTTCGACGCGCTGGTCGGCCTCGATGCCGACTGGGTGCCGCACAAGCCGGGTACCTCGCTGTACCTGCGCCCGACCATCATCGCGACGGACGTGATGCTCGGCGTGCATCCCGCGCACAGCTACCTGTATTTCCTGATCCTCTCGCCGGTCGGCTCCTACTACAAGGAAGGCGTGAAGCCGGTGCGCATCCTGGCCTCGGACAACCATGTCCGCGCGGTGAAGGGCGGTACGGGCGAGGCGAAGACCGCGGCGAACTACGCGCAGTCGCTCTCCGGCCAGGTCGACGCCGAGAAGGCGGGCTACACCCAGGTGCTCTACCTGGACGGCGTGCATCGCAAGTACCTCGACGAGGTCGGCACCATGAACATCATGGTGCGCATCGGCGACGAGGTGATCACCCCGCCGCTCGCCGGCACCATCCTCGATGGCGTGACCCGTGCCTCGACGCTGCAGCTCATGCGCGACTGGGGCCTGAAGGTGAGCGAGCGCCCGATCACCATCGACGAGGTGATGGAAGCCGGCCGCAACGGCACGCTGAAGGAGATGTGGGGCACGGGCACGGCGGCCGTGGTCTCGCCGGTGGGCACGCTCGGCTACAAGGGCGAGGACGTGACCATCAACGGCGGCAAGACCGGTGAGCTGACGCAGAAGCTCTATGACGCGATCGTCGGCATCCAGTACGGGCGCACCAATGACGCCCATGGCTGGACCTCCATCGTGCCGCAGGCCCTGCCCAAGGCGGCCTGACGCCGCATGACGGCCATCCGCTTCCGCGAGGCTCGTGCCGCGGACGCGATGGCCATCGCGGATCTGCTCACCGCGTCCTGGCAGGATGCCTATGCGGACCTCCTGCCAGGCGACTTTCTGCGGGACCGCCTGCCGGCGCTGCATCGCGCCGCCTGGGAAACGCACTTCACGGCGCCGCGCCTTGGCATCGTGCTGCTGGCCGTTGGATCGGGCGGCCTGCACGGCTTCTGCGCCTGCTGGCGGCAGGGCGAGGAAGCCTATGTCGACAACCTGCACCTTCGCCCGGGGCTGCGCGGCGGCGGTCTCGGCCGCGGCCTGCTGGGCCGGGCGGTGGCGGCAGTGGGCGCGCCGCGCGCAGCACTGACCATCATCGAGGGGAACGACGGCGCCCTGCGCTTCTATCGCCGGCTCGGCGGCATCGACGCGGCGCCATATCCGGCCGAGGTGCATGGCACCGCGACCCGGATGCGGCGGATCACCTGGAACGACGCACGCCTGCTGGTGGCGGCCTGCGGGGTGGAGGCCGGCTGACGCCGGGCGGTGGAACCGCGAGGCCCGGCGCCCAGGAGCGCGACGATGCGGCGTCGGTGGACCGGGGATGGGCTTCGCCCCTCTCGAACGTCCCCAGAAAAGGGCCATTCCGAATACTGACCTGGTTCCGGTGATGGCGATCGAAGGAGGGCTCTGCCCTCCTCCGAGCCTCCACCCGCCAGGATGCTGGGC
>JAYSDS010000105.1:0-23073 GCA_041914265.1 Roseomonas sp. | reverse complement strand
AGCCTTGAATCACGCTCCTCGCCGCTCGGGAATCCCTAGAGTCCACAGAACCTAGAGCAGATCCTGTCCGGATCAACCCATCCGGACAGGTGAAGATGCTCGCAAAAGCAAACGTCCAGAGCTTTGGAGGTGAACGCAAGCTCACCGAAATGCTCTGGAACGCCTTCCGTTCGCTCCGGCTTACGGACGTCTCTCCGGTGAATCGCGGCTGACGGAAGACTCCCGCGAAAGATTCCGAGACCAGACGTGCCATGCGGATCTGTGGCACCCTCACAGGCATTGCCGTCGATGCGAGCGCCGCAGGCCGGATCCGGCCGCCGCGCATCCCGCCACTCGCCCCGGAGGCGGCCGAGTGTGTGGCGGCGCCAACGCTCGGCGATCCGCGTGGCGAGACGACGCACTGAACCGCCGCCAGACGAGGCCGCCAAGCGCCAGGCCGCTTCACAAGGGCGCTTGCGCTCCGATGTAGAAGCGGTTCCAGGTCGGGCTGACGAGGATCTCGTTGAGGCAGGCGCGTGCAGGCATGCCCGCGACGAACAGCACCGTGTCGGCAAGATCCTCGACCTGCAGCATCCTCGCCCTCTCCTCGACAGGGACCGGGATGGGCCGGGCATCGAGAATGGGCGTGGCGACATCGGCGGGGCAGATGCAGCAGGATCGGATGCCGTTGACGCATTCCTCGATGTTGATGCTCTCACTGAGCGCCACGAGACCGTGCTTGGCGGCTGTGTAGGCCGGCCCGGGCATGCGCAGGACATGTCGCCCCGCCCAGGAGGCAACATGGATGATGAGCCCGTCCTGCTGCGCGCGCATTCTTGGCAGAACCGCGGCCGTCGTGTGAAAGGGCCCCGCGAGGTCGGCCTCCAGCACTGCTGCGAAGCCCGTCGCATCGACCTCGGCCCAGCTTCGTCGGCGAATATTCAGGCCGGCGGCGTTGACGAGTATGTCGCAGCGACTGAACTCGGCCGCAATCCGATCAGCAGCGATCTTGACCGCTGCCGGATCGGCCACATCGGCGGGCACCACAATGGCGGAGCCCCCGGCGGCACTGATAGCGCTGGCGGTCGCCTTCAGCGGCTCCTGGCGCCGGCCGGTAAGAGCCAGCTTCGCACCCGCTCGCGCCAGTGCGATCGCGGCCGCCTGACCGATGCCGGAACCCGCACCGGTAACCCAGGCCACCTTGTCTTCCAACGAGACGCCCATGGACCGCTATCCCGGTGATCCAAGAATGCCATTAGGAACGGGTAGCGGCTGGCGATCAACAGATTGCGCGCGTGAGCCCATGGAGCTTCATCTGAATGATCGGGAACGGCGCAGCTTTTGGGCATCAAGCGTCAGGAGCGATCCACTGGACGATTGCTTTTTACGAGCATTTTCATCCGGTCCGGTGAGCCCGCTTGTCCGGCATCTGCTGTAACGGTCAGGCCAGCAATTCCCGCACGCGCGGGATGACCTGCGTCGCATAGAGCTCGATGCAGCGCATCATCCGCGCATGGCTCAGCCCGCCGGCGCTGTACTTCAACTGGAAGCGCTGAGCGCCAAGCGTCTTCACCGTCGCGGCGATCTTGCGCGCCACCGTCTCGGGCCCACCGACATAGAGCGAGCCGTGCTCGATCTCGCTGTCGAATTCGCGGCGCGCCATGGGCGGCCAGCCGCGATCGGCACCGATACGATCGCGCATGCCTTTGTAGTCGGGCCAGAATTCCTCCTGCGCCGCGGCGTCGGTTTCCGCCACATACCCCGGCGAATGCACGCCGATGGGCAAGGGCGCCTGGCCGAGCTTGTCGCAGGCCTGGCGGAAGAAATCGGCATAGGGCACGAAGCGCCGTGGCTCGCCGCCGATGATCGCGAGCATCATCGGCAGCCCGTATCGCGCGGCGCGCATCACCGATTCCGGGCTCCCACCGACGCCGATCCAGGTGCGCAGCGGCGGGTTCTCGATGGTGGGATAGATGCGCTGGTCCCGCAGCGCGGCGCGGGTGGTGCCGGACCAGGTGATAGGACCCTGCGGCAGCAACTTCGTGAAGAGGTCCAGCTTCTCCTCGAACAGCACCTCATACTGGTCGAGCGGAAAGCCGAAGAGCGGGAAGGATTCGGTGAAGGATCCGCGCCCCAGGATCACCTCCGCCCGGCCACCGGAAGCGGCATCGAGCGTCGCGAAGCGCTGATAGACGCGCACGGGTTCGTCCGAACTCAGCACCGTGACGGAGGAACCGAGGCGGATCCGTGTGGTCTGCCCCACGATCGCGGCCAGCACGATCTCGGGCGCCGAGACGGCGAAGTCGTCGCGGTGATGTTCCCCCACGCCGAAGAAGTCGATGCCGAGACGGTCGGCGAGCACACCCTCCGCGATCACGTCGCGGATGACCTGCGCCTGCGGCAGGGGCTGGCCGTCCGGCCCGTTGGTGACGTCGCCGAAGGTGTCGAGGCCGAATGCAAGGGAGATGGTCATCGGGTTTCCCGGAAATGGCGCGGAGGCGTCGCCGTGGCCGGATCACCGGCAGGATCATGCCGCCCTGCCGGGAACCCAGCCCCGGGGCCGCATGAACAGGAATTGGTGCGCCGCGACAAGACGCAAGGGGCGCCGGCCTGCGCGGGTAACATGGTAGACCGGCCGGGCAGCGCCCCGAGGCGACCGCGCGCGGTCAGGGGCGGGCCACCGAGCAGGAAGGACGCGGTCCATGCACGGTCCATTCGCCATGCCGGAGGCGGCGGCGCTCTTCGCCGACCTCTACGAGTTGCGCATGGCCGCCGCCTACCGGAGCCTCGGCATGGCGGAGGAAGCGGTGTTCAGCCTCGTCGTACGACGCCTGCCGGCGCGGCGGAACGTGCTGCTCGCCTGCGGGGTGGAGGATCTGCTCGACATCCTGCCCAGCCTCCGCTTCGGCCCGGAAAGCCTCGACTACTTGGCCTCGCTCGGCGAGTTCGATACCGGCTTCCGCGAGTGGCTCGCGGCCTTCCGCTTCTCCGGTGACGTCATCGCCCTGCCGGAAGGAACACCCTTCTTCGCGGAGGAGCCGATCCTCGAGATCGTCGCGCCGATCGCCGAGGCCCAGTTCATCGAGACGCTGGTGATGACCCTGGTCGGCAGCCAGACGCTCTTCGCGTCCAAAGCGCTGCGCGTGGTTGCCGCGGCGGCGGGGCGCCCCGTCGTGGATTTCGGGGGGCGGCGGGCGCAGGGCATCGATGCGGCGGTGACGGGCGCGCGCGCCTTCCACATCGCGGGGGTCGCGGCGACGTCGAACCTGCTCGCCGGCGCGCGCTACGGCATCCCCGTCGCGGGGACCATGGCGCACAGCTTCGTCCAGGCCTTCCCCTCGGAGGCCGAGGCCTTCCGCGCCTTCGCGCGGCTGAACCCGGATACCACCCTTCTCGTCGACACCTATGACACGCCCACGGGCGTGCATCGTGTCGCCGCACTCGCCGCCGAGTTGGGCGAGCAGTTCCGCATCGGCGGCGTACGGCTCGATTCCGGGGATCTCGGCGCGCTGGCGCGCGAGGCCCGCGCGATCCTGGATGCAGCCGGGCTGCGCCAGGTGCGGATCTTCGCGAGCGGCGGGCTGGACGAGGATCGCATCGCCGCCCTGCTCGCCTCCGGCGCGCCCATCGACGCCTTCGGCGTGGGGACGGAGATGAGCGTCTCCGCCGACGCGCCGGCCTTCGACATCGCCTACAAGCTCGTTGAATATGCCGGCGCGGGACGAACGAAGCTCTCGCCCGGCAAGCGGATCCTGCCTGGCCGGAAGCAGGTCTGGCGGCATGACGCGGAGGATGGCCTCGCCGAGCGCGACGTGGTGGGCATGGCCGCCGAGCGACTGCCGGGCCACCCCCTGCTGCGCTGCCTGATGCACGGAGGGAAGCGCACCGCGGCGCGCCAGCCGATCGGTTCGGCGCGGGAGGCCGCGACGGCGAACCTGTCGCGCATGCCCCCGCGGCTCCGCGCGCTGTCGCCGGCCGACCCGCCCTATCCGGTGGCGATCAGCCCCGCCCTGATGCGCGTGGAGGAAGAAACGCGGCGCCGCGTCAGCGGGTCCTGACGACACCGGGAAGCGGTGCGGGCGGCATGCGCGATCACCATCCGATGCGCCATCTTCCGAATTCCCATCCCGACCCCACGATACCAGCCGTCAGACACGCTCCAGGCGGAGGAAGACGCATGAGACACCCTGTCGAGCAGCCCAGCGCGGGTGCACAACCGTTGCCGCGGCGCAGGAGGCCATCCCCGCAGCGTCTTCGCCTGCGCCGCCCAGGGCAGGACGCGGCGGGGAACGCGCCGCGCCGACCGGCCTGGCGGGACCTGTTCGACACCTATCTGGTCGGCCTCGATGGGTCGGCGGCGCCGCAACCCCGCATCGGCCTCACCGTGGGCAGCCACCTGCCGCTTCGTCTGAGGCGGCAGCGACTCCCCGGCGCGGCATGGCTCTTCAAGGTCGAGGTCTGCGACCCGGCCGGGCGGCCGCTCGGCTGCCTGCCGCCGGCCGATAGCCGGGAGGTCACGCGCCTCCTGACCGATGGCGCACGCGCCACCGCGCGCGTCCTGGCGATCACGCCGGGCGGGTTCGGACGCGGGGATCGGATTCAACTGGCCGTCGAGGCGGAAATCGCCGCGGAGGAGCCCATGCCCTATGCGAGCAACCTCGATCTGCCAGACAGCCTGCGCCACGTCCTGCCGGACCATGCGCAGGATATCTATCGCGCGGCCTTCAACAGCGCCTGGCAGGCGCGCGACGGGGGTGCGGAGGAAGCGACCTGCCACCGCATCGCCTGGGCGGCGGTGAAGAAGCGCTATGTGAAACGGGGCGGCGCCTGGGTGCCGCGCCCCTGACCGTCGGGCGGATATGAGCCGGGAGGGACTCGAACCCTCGGCCTACAGATTAAAAGTCCGTTGCTCTACCGACTGAGCTACCGGCTCACAGACGCGGCGGCGGGGCCGCGTCGAAACCCGACACCCGGCGCCGGGTCGTCATGGCGCCGGGGTCATAGCCTCAGGCGGCGTCGGACGCCACCTTCAAGCTGCGGATCTTGTCCGGGCCCTGCACCATGCCCGAGCCACCGGCGCCGCGCTTGATCTTGTCGATCGCCTCCATGCCGGCCGTGACCTGGCCCCAGATGGTGTACTGGCCATCGAGGCTCGGCGCCGGCGCGAACATGATGAAGAACTGGCTGTTCGCGCTGTGCGGGTTCTGCGTGCGCGCCATGCCGCAGGTGCCACGGACGAATCGCGCCGCGGAAGGCTGGCTGAACTCGGCCTCGATGTCCGGCAGCTCCGACCCGCCCGTGCCGGTGCCGGTCGGGTCGCCGCCCTGGGCCATGAAGCCCTCGATCACGCGATGGAAGGGCACGCCGTCATAGAAGCCCTGCCGGGCCAGCGCCTTGATCTGCTCGACATGCTTCGGCGCGAGGTCGGGACGCAGGGCAATGGTGACGGTGCCGTGCTCGAGCTCGAGGATCAGCGTGTTCTCGGGATCGGGGGTGGTGGTGTCGCTCATGGGACGGTCCTCAGCGGATATCGGCGGCGATGCGGGCGGAGCGGATGCGGTCCGGCGGCGGCGCGACGACGCCGTTGCGCGCGGAATCGCCGCGCTTGATGCGGTCCACCGCATCCATGCCGGAGATGACGCGCCCGAAGATGGTGTAGTTGCCATCGAGGCTCTGGTTCGGCGCGAACATGATGAAGAACTGGCTGTTCGCGCTGTTCGGATCGGCCGCACGCGCCATGCCGACCGTGCCGCGGATGAAGCGCGCGCGGGACGGCGGGGAAAACTCGGCGCGCAGGTTCGGCAGGCGGGACCCGCCCGTGCCGGTGCCGGTCGGGTCGCCGCCCTGGGCCATGAAGCCCTCGATCACGCGATGGAACGGCGTGTTGTCGTAGAAGCCCTGGCGCGTCAGCGTCTTGATCCGCTCGACATGGTTCGGCGCGAGATCCGGCAGGAGTTGGATGCGAACCTCACCGGACGGGATCTGCAGCACCCAGATATTCTCCGGATCCGGGGCGGGCGCCGGGGCCTGGGTCTGCGCGCGCGCGGGCTGGTCCTGCGCGCAGGCGGCGAGGCCGAGGACGGCGGTCGCGCCGCCGAGGAGGGTCCTGCGATCCATGACTGGCTTTCCCTTCAGGATTGTGTGGCGCGCAGCTTCGCGAGCGTGCGGTCCAGCGTGGTCTTCGGCACGAAGGAGGAGATGTCCCCCCCGAGCCGCGCGATTTCCTTCACGAGGCGCGAGGCGATGAACTGGTTCGTCTCGGACGCCATCAGGAAGACCGTCTCGATCTCCTGATCGAGGCGGCGGTTCATGCCAACCATCTGGAACTCGTAGTCGAAATCCGCAACCGCGCGCAGGCCGCGGATCATCATCCGCGCGCCCACGGCGCGCGCGAACTGCACCAGCAGCCCCTCGAAGGCCTGCACCTCGATCACCGTGCCGTCGCGCTCGGCGATCAGCGAGGTCTCGGCCTTCACCAGAGCGACACGCTCTTCGAGGTCGAAGAGCGGCCCCTTGCCGATGTTGATGGCCACGCCGACGACCAGCCGGTCCACCAGCCGCGCGGCACGGCCGATCACGTCGAGATGCCCGTTCGTCACCGGGTCGAAGGTGCCCGGATAGAGGGCGATGCGTTCGCTCATGGGGTTTCCGTCGTTTCCTCGGGCGGCGCGGTGTCCTCGCCGCTCTCCTCTTCATCCGCCACGGGGAAGCAGGAGATGACCCGCTCGCCCTCGGCCAGGCGCATCAGCGTCACGCCCATGCCCTGGCGGCCGGTGATGCGCACCGCATCGGCCTCGATGCGGATGAGCTGCCCGCCATCGGTGACCAGCATCAGGTGGTCGCCCGCGCGCACCGGGAAGGTGGCGACGACCGCGCTGCCCGTGCGCTTCGACAGGGTGATGCCGGTGATGCCCTGCCCGCCGCGGCCGGTGACGCGGTATTCGTGGGAGGAGGTGCGCTTGCCGAAGCCGCGATCGGTCACGGCGAGGATGATCTCCTCCGCCTCCGCCAGCGCGTCGAAGCGTTCCTGCGCCAGGGCGATGTCGGCCGTCGTTTCCTCGGCATCCTCGGGCGTCTCGACGTCCTCGTCGGTCGCGCGGCGGCGCGCCTTGAGGTAGGCGGCGCGCTCATCCGGCGTCGCGTCGCTGTGGCGCAGCACGGACAGCGCGATGACGGAATCGCCTTGCGCCAGCCGGATGCCGCGCACGCCGGTGGAATCGCGCCCGGCAAACAGCCGCAGCGTATCGGGTTCTGCCTGGAAGCGGATGGCCTTGCCGGCGCGCGTGGCCAGCAGCACGTCGTCGCCCTCGCGGCAGGTGGCCACGCCGACCAGGCTGTCGCCCTCATCCAGCTTCATCGCGATCAGGCCGGAGGAGCGGACATTCTTGAAGTCCGACAGCCGGTTGCGCCGCACATTCCCCTGCACCGTCGCGAAGACGAGGTGCAGCCCGTCCCACAGCGATTCGTCGAGCGGCAGCGACAGCACCGCCGTGATGCTCTCCTCCTCCTGCAGGGCGAGCACCTGGCGCAGCGAACGCCCGCGCCCCGTGGCGCCGCCCTCGGGCAGCTGCCAGACCTTCTCCCGGAAGGCGATGCCGCGGCTGGTGAAGAACAGCACGAACTGGTGGGTATGCGCGACGAAGGAGCGGATGATGACATCATCCGCGCGCGTACCCGCCCCGGTGCGCCCCTTCCCGCCGCGCCCCTGGGCACGGAAGGTGTCGAGCGGCGTGCGCTTCACATAGCCGTCGCGCGTCAGCGTGACGACCATGGTGCCCGGTTCGATCAGGCTCTCGTCGTCGACATCGGCCAGGTGATCGACGATCTGCGTCATGCGCGTGGAGGCGATCTTGTCGCGCACCGCGCGCAGTTCCTCGGTCATCACCTCCATCCGGCGCGGACGGGAACCGAGGATATGCAGCAGCTCGCGGATCTTCTCCCCGACCTCGCCGAGCTCGTTGGTGATCTTCTCGCGTTCGAGGCCGGTCAGGCGCTGCAGGCGCAGTTCCAGGATGCCGCGGGCCTGTTCCTCGGTCAGCCGCACCGTGCCTTCGGGGGTGATGACGTTGCGGTAGTCATCAACCAGTTCCAGCAGCACGCCGACATCGCCCGCCGGCCAGTCGCGTTCCATCAGCGCGACGCGCGCCGAGGCGCCGTCGGCACTGGCGCGGATGACGCGGATCACCTCATCGATGTTGGCGACCGCGATGGCGAGGCCGATCAGCAGATGCCCGCGTTCGCGCGCCTTGTTCAGGCGGTAGCGCGAACGGCGGAGGATCACTTCCTCACGGAAGCCGATGAACGCCATCAGCGCGTCCTTCAGCCCCATCTGCTGCGGACGGCCGTTATGCAGGGCGAGGAAATTCACCGCGAAGGAGGTCTGCAGCGCCGTCATGCGGTAGAGCTGGTTCAGCACCACCTCAGCGGTGGCATCCCGCTTCAGCTCGATGACGATGCGCATGCCCGAGCGGTCGGATTCGTCGCGCAGGTCGGAGATACCCTCGATCGCCTTGGCGCGGACGAGTTCGGCGATCTTCTCCAGCAGCGTGGACTTGTTGACCTGGTACGGGATCTCGGTGACGGCGATGGCCTGGCGGCCGCCGCGCATTTCCTCGATCTCGGCGCGGGCGCGCAGAGGGATGGAGCCGCGACCCGTCTCGAAGGCCGCGCGGATGCCCGAGCGCCCGAGGATCAACCCGCCGGTCGGGAAGTCCGGACCGGGGATGATCTTCATCAGATCTTCGAGCGTGAGCGAATTGTCGGCGACCAGGGCGAGCGTCGCGTCGATCACCTCGGTCGGGTTGTGCGTCGGGATGTTCGTCGCCATGCCGACGGCGATGCCGCCCGCGCCATTGACCAGCAGGTTCGGGAAGGCGGCCGGCAGGACGCGCGGTTCCTCCGCGCTTTCGTCGTAGTTGGGCTGGAAATCGACCGTGTCCTCGTCGATGCCTTCCAGCAGCGCCATGGCCGAGGCCGCAAGCCGTGCCTCGGTGTAGCGCATCGCCGCCGGCGGATCGCCGTCGACGGACCCGAAATTCCCCTGCCCGTCGATCAGCGGCACGCGCAGCGAGAAGGGCTGCGCCATGCGCACCATGGCGTCGTAGATCGCCGCGTCGCCATGCGGGTGGTACTTACCCATCACGTCGCCGGTGACGCGCGCCGACTTGCGATACGGCTTGTCGGGCGTGAAGCCGCTTTCGTGCATCGAGAACAGGATGCGCCGATGCACCGGCTTCAGACCGTCGCGCGCATCCGGCAGGGCGCGCGAGACGATCACGCTCATCGCGTAATCGAGGTAGGAGCGGCGCATCTCCTCCTCGAGCGCGACGGGCGTCGTGTCGATGGGGGGTTCGCCAGGGGTGCTGGGGTCGCTCACGCGGCTGGGCTCGATCCGGTCACATGGTTACGGCGCGGCGGGGCGGCCGCGCGGGAGTTCTGGGCGCCATAGGCACCGCGCGGCGGCCGCAGTCAACCGCCGCGCGCGCCTTGTTTCAGAACGGAATTTCGTCGTCGAGGTCGGTCTTCTTGGAATCCCAGCCGCCGCCACCGCCGCGGGCCCCGCCACCGCCGCCGGAACGGCTGCCGCCGCCCTCATAGCCGCCGCGCGAACCGCCGCCGCCACCGCTGCTCATCGGGCGTTCGGAATAGCCGCCCTCATCGGAGGCGCCACCGCCCGCCCCACGGCCGCCGACGAGCTGCAGCTCCCCGCGGAACTGGCGCAGCACGATCTCGGTTGTGTAGCGCTCCTGCCCACCCTGGTCCTGCCACTTGCGGGTTTCGATCTGGCCCTCGATGTAGACCTCGCTGCCCTTGCGCAGATACTTTTCGGCCACCTCGCCCAGGCGCTCATTGAAGATGGCGACGGAGTGCCACTCTGTCCTCTCCTGTTGGTTGCCTTCGCGGTCCTTGTATCGCTCGCTGGTTGCGATGCGCAGGTTCACGACCTTGCCGCCGTTCTGGAAGTTGCGGACTTCCGGATCGCGGCCCAGCCGCCCGAGAATGATCGCCTTGTTGACGCCTGCCATGCTGCTGTCCACCGCGTGCTTATTGGGTCGGAACCCCGGATGCCGGCCGATTCCGCAAACGCCAATGAATACCCGTTCTGAGCGAATATGCCTACCTTGCTTGCTCGTTCGGTCCTGAGCGAGCAGGCGAGTAGGCAATCTCTTCGGGGATGCGGCCTGTCCCGGGCGACGACCGCCGCATCGCAACATCCCCTTCCCTTCCGGCCCGTCCCGGCTCATATAGTAAAGAGAACATCACCGGAACATCACCGGCCGGCTCCGCCGCGCCAGGTTCGGAGCCCTCATGACCGGCCAGATCCGTATCCGCGGCGCGCGCCAGCACAACCTCAAGGATGTCGATCTGGACATCCCCCGCGACACCCTGACTGTCGTCACCGGGCTGTCGGGATCGGGCAAGTCGTCGCTGGCCTTCGACACCATCTATGCCGAAGGGCAGCGCCGCTACGTCGAATCGCTGTCGGCCTATGCGCGGCAGTTCCTGCAACTGATGCAGAAGCCCGATGTGGATTCCATCGAGGGCCTGTCGCCGGCGATCTCCATCGAGCAGAAGACCACCAGCCACAACCCGCGTTCGACCGTCGGCACGGTCACCGAGATCCACGACTACATGCGCCTGCTCTGGGCGCGCGCCGGCGTGCCCTATTCCCCCGCCACGGGCCTGCCGATCGAGGCGCAGACCGTCTCCCAGATGGTCGATCGTGTGCTGGCCATGCCGGAAGGCACGCGCCTGCTGCTGCTCGCCCCGATCGCGCGCGGCAAGAAGGGCGAATTCAAGAAGGAGATCGCCGAGCTCCAGCGCCGCGGCTTCGAGCGCGTGAAGGTGAATGGCGAACTCCATCTCATCGGCGAGGCGCCGAAGCTCGACAAGAAGCTGAAGCACGACATCGAGGCGGTGATCGACCGCATCGTGGTGCGCGACGGCATCGCCCCGCGCCTCGCGGATTCCTTCGAGACCGCGCTGTCGCTGTCCGACGGCATCGCCTATGCCGAGAATGCGGACACCCAGGAACGCACCGTGTTCAGCGCGAAATTCGCCTGCCCGGTCAGCGGCTTCACCATCGAGGAGATCGAGCCGCGGCTGTTCTCCTTCAACTCCCCGCATGGCGCCTGCCCGTCCTGCGATGGGCTCGGCACGGAAACCTTCTTCGACCCGATGCTCGTCGTCCCGCAGGACGACGTCTCGCTGAAGGATGGCGCCGTCGCGCCCTGGACCGGCGCGCAATCGCCCTACTACACGCAGACATTGGAAAGCCTCGCGAAGCACTTCAAATTCGCGATGTCGACGTCCTGGCAGGACATCCCGGCCGCGGTGCGCAAGCAGATCCTGTTCGGCACCGGCAGCGACGTCGTGACGCTGCGCTACAAGGACGGGCTGCGCGCCTATGAGGTGAAGAAGCCCTTCGAAGGCGTCATCCCGAACCTCGAACGCCGCTTCAAGGAATCCGACAATCCCTGGGTGCGGGAAGATCTGTCCCGCTACCAGGCACAGAAGCCCTGCGCCGCCTGCTCCGGCTTCCGGCTGAAGCCGCAGGCGCTATCGGTGAAGATCGCGACGAAGCACATCGGCGAGGTCTCCGACCTGTCGATCCGCCGCGCGCGCGATTGGTTCGCGACGGTGATGGAGACACTGACCCCGCAGCGCCAGGAAATCGCGCGGCGCATCCTGCGCGAGATCGAGGAACGCCTGCAGTTCCTGGTGGATGTCGGGCTGGACTACCTGTCCCTCGGACGTTCCTCGGCCACGCTGTCGGGCGGCGAATCGCAGCGCATCCGGCTCGCCTCGCAGATCGGCTCGGGCCTGACCGGCGTTCTCTACGTCCTGGACGAGCCGTCGATCGGCCTGCACCAGCGCGACAACGAACGGCTGCTGACCACGCTGCGGCGCCTGCGCGACCTCGGCAACACGGTGCTGGTCGTGGAACATGATGAGGATGCGATCCGCCAGGCCGACTACCTGGTGGATATCGGCCCCGCGGCCGGCAAGGGCGGCGGCCGCGTCATCGCCCAGGGCACGCCGGCCGAGGTCGCCGCCAACCCGGCCAGCATCACCGGGCAGTACCTCTCGGGCGCGCGGCGCATCGAGGTTCCGGCCACGCGGCGCAAGCCTGACCGCAAGAAGCAGCTCAAGGTCGTCGGCGCGACGGGCAACAACCTCAAGAATCTGTCCGCCTCGATCCCGCTCGGCACCTTCACCTGCGTCACCGGCGTCTCCGGCGGCGGCAAATCCACGCTGGTGATCGAGACGCTGTACAAGGCAGCCTCCCGCCGCCTGATGGGTGCCGCCGAGGTGCCCGCGCCGCATGACCGCATCGAGGGGCTGGAGCACCTCGACAAGATCATCGACATCGACCAGTCGCCGATCGGCCGCACGCCGCGATCGAACCCCGCGACCTATACGGGCCTGTTCGGCCCGATCCGCGACTGGTTCTCGGAAATGCCGGAATCCCGCGCGCGCGGCTACAAGGCCGGCCGCTTCAGCTTCAACGTCAAGGGCGGCCGCTGCGAGGCCTGCCAGGGCGACGGCGTCATCAAGATCGAGATGCACTTCCTGCCCGACGTCTACGTCACCTGCGACACCTGCAAGGGCAAGCGCTACAACCGCGAGACGCTGGAGGTGAAGTTCCGCGGCAAGTCCATCGCCGACGTGCTCGACATGACGGTGGATGAGGGCGTGGAGTTCTTCTCCGCCGTGCCGTCCATCCGCGACAAGCTGTCGGTGCTGCGCGATGTCGGCCTCGGCTACATCCATCTGGGCCAGCAGGCGACGACGCTGTCGGGCGGCGAGGCACAGCGCATCAAGCTGTCGAAGGAGTTGTCCCGCCGTGCGACGGGACGGACCCTCTACATCCTCGACGAACCCACGACGGGCCTGCATTTCGAGGATGTGCGCAAGTTGCTCGAAGTGCTGCATGCGCTGGTCGAGCAGGGCAACACGGTGGTGGTGATCGAGCACAACCTCGAGGTCATCAAGACCGCGGACTGGGTGCTGGATCTCGGCCCCGAAGGCGGCGAAGGCGGCGGCAGGCTGATCGCGGAGGGCACGCCCGAGGACATCGCGGCGGTGGCGGAAAGCCATACGGGGCGCTTCCTCGCCCCACTGCTGGAACGCGTCGAGGCCAGGCCCGCCAAACGCAAGCGCGCCTGATACCGGCCAGCCTCTCGGCTCGCTCGGTATCAGCTTCCAGTCACGCGCTGGAAGGCGCGCATGCGCACGATCTCGCGGCGCAGATCGCGCATGGTGGTGCGATTGGCGTGGCGCTGCAGGATCTGCGGCGGCACCGTCCGCCGGTCCAGCATCAGCAGCCATAGCCCGGCGATGTCTTCCTCGGTCGCGATCCGGTCGGGATCGGCCTGCTCGGCTTCGATCTGCGCGATCAGCGGTTCCAGATGGTCGCGGCGGAAAGTCGCGTAGAATTCGCGCGCCCAGGCGGTGCTGCCCTTGAGCGACTCCACCGCGATCGGCTGCAGGGTGAATTCCTCGGCCTCGGCCCAGCGCATGGCCTCGAATCCGCGGCGGCGGAACAGGCCGGGCGTGAAATGCTCGCCATGCTCACCGATGTATCGGCCGAAGGAGACATCGGTGTTCAGCCGCGCCAGCCGCAGCGACGCGCAGGCGACGGCCGTCGCCGAATCCTGCCCCACCCCGTGAAAGGCCACGTCCCAGCCGCGATAGACCCTCAGCAGGCGCAGATGGTTGTTGCCGCGATAATCGACGCGGCGGACCTCCTCCCACCACGGCGCCAGGTAGTCCTGGATCCGCCGCCAGGCGTCGCGGCGCAGGCCGAAGCCCCAATGGTATTCAAGCTGCTTGACCGCCACTGCCGGTCCCGGCTGCGGCGCAAGGTGATCGCCGATGGCGGAGAAATGCGCGACGCTCCCGGCAAAGGGCTCGGTCGCGGCGCGCATCGCCTCCAGCGCGGCCAGGTAGAGCGGGCCAGGTTCCAGGTCGTCTTCGAAGAAGTAGCCGAGCGGCTCATCCATCGTCTCGAAGACGTGGCGCTGGCCGCGCAGGATGTTGTCGGCGATGCCCAGATTGTGCTCGGAGGTCAGCACTTGGCCCTGCGGGAACAGGCCGCGGAACACCTGCACGCAACGCTGCATCAGCGGCGGGCGCGCATAGCGTATCCCCGTGCGCGGCGACACGGCGCCATCCTGCAGCAGGAACACGCGGGCAGGGTCGGGCCGGACCTGCGTCTGCGCCAGCAGGCCGCGGCACAGGCGTTCGAGATAGTCCGGCCGATCGAGCGAGAAGATGACGATGGGAACCCGGCTGACGCCCGGTTCGACCCCCTTGATCACCATGGTCCCGTCCCCATTCGAGCGACGCCAAGGCGCGGCTGGCAGGAACGCCGCCGTTCGCCGCCCTTCGCACGGGCATGGTTCGGCAGAGGCCCGAGCCCCGCTCCTGCGCGGGAACCCTGGCTGAAGAATGCGCGAATCCCCTCCTGCCCCGCGCCACCTGCGGGCGGTCCAGACCACACAGTGGCCAGGGGATCCCACGCACGGCGCAAAGCACCCGTCACGGGAAGCCGGCGGGGCGACGTCTGGAGAGGGGCGGCCAATCCAGCCTTCGCGCGCATGGATCGCATCACGTCGCGTTGAAGCGCTGGAAGTCGCGCATGCGCACGATGCTCCGCCGCAGCGCGCGCACGGTGCTGCGCCCGACATGCTGCTCAAGTATCTTCGCCGGCACGTTCCGCCGGTCGAGCAGCATCAGCCACAGCACCCGCACCTCCTCCTCCGTCACCAGCCGGTCGGGATCGGCCTGTTCGGCTTCGATCCGCGCGATCAGGCCCTCGAGCTTGTCGCGCCGCCAGGTCTCGCGGTCACGGCGCACCGTCTCGGCGATCGCCGCGATCGCGGCGGCCTTCGGTGCGGCGAGGGCGAAGTGATCGCCTTCCGTCCAGCGCATGCGTTCGAAGCCCAACCGGCGGAACACGGCAGGATTGAAGTGTTCCCCATGCTCCCCGATGTAGCGCGCGAAGCAGACATCGGTGTTCAGCCTTGCCAGGCCCAGCGCGGCGCAGGCGAGGTTGGCGGCGGAATCCTCGGCCACGCCGTCCACTGCCACCGGCCAGTCGCGATACACCTTGAGCAGGCGCAACCGGTTTCGCCCGAAGAAATCATGGCGTCGCGCTTCCTCCCACCAGGCGGGCAGATAGGCTTGGATGCGCCGCCAGGGGTCGCGCCGCAGCCCATAGCCCCAATTGTGGCCGAGCGGCATGATCCCAACCTCGGGCCCCGGCTTCGGCGCCACGTGGTGGCCATAGGCGGCGAAATGCGCGACCTGGTCCGCGAAGGGTTCGCTCGCCGCCCGCATCGCCTCCATCGCCGCGAGGTACAGCGGACCGGGTTCCAGATCGTCCTCGAAGAAGTAGCCGACCGTCTCGTCCAGCGTTTCGAAGACGTGCTGCTGGCCGCGCAGGATGTTGTCGCCCATACCGATATTGGAGTCCGACTCCATGACCTGCCCCTGCGGCACCAGGTCGCGGAACAGAGCGATGCAGCGCTGGATCAGCACCGGGCGGCCATGGCGATATCCCGTCCGGCGGGACACCGCCCCGTCCTGCATCAGGAAGATCCGCGCGGGATCGGGGCGAAGCTGGGTCTGCGCGAGAAGCCCGCGCAGCAGCCGTTCCAGGTAGTCGGGCCTGTCGAAGGAATAGATGACGATCGGCACCGGGGTCACCCCCGGCGCGACCCCGGCAAACGGCATGCTGGCTGTCCCTGGCGCGTGCCGTCCAGATTCCGATGGCGGCGCCCCGACCGTCAAGCTCGGGGCGCCGGACCGCGCAGGCGCATGATCGGCCGGCGCCGGTCTCGCACCGGCACCCGGCCACGGCGCGCGTCAGGCCCGCGCGGCCAACACGCGCGCGCGTTCCTCCGGCGTCAGCGTGACGACGCGCAGCGCCTCGTCCAGCGGAAAGGCCGGGCCGCCGGCCGGGTCGCGCAGCGCCAGCACCAGGCCGCGCGGCTCGTCCAGGATGAAGGGCTTGTCCTTCTTGCGCACGGGCCATTCGAAGCTCGCGCCGCCTTCGTCCTGCACGCGCCAGGTCGGGCCCTGCCCCCAGCCCGTGAAGCGCACCGCCACGGGTTCGAGCCGCCCCGACAGCGCCTTCACCTCGCGCGACTTGCCCTGCGCCTTGGACGCCGCCAGGAAGCCGCCACCGATCAGCAGCAGCGCGAAGACCACTCCGCCGATCGCCGTCGCGATGCGGTTGGTCAGGCGATCGAGGCCGAGGTCGGTGCTGACCAGGTCGGGCCGCGCCGGATCCATCATCGGCGTGACGGACCAGGAGCCCATATGCGGCTCGACGAACATGTAGTGGATCTCGCGCGTGCCGGCGCCGTCCTTGCCGCGCCAGCTCAGCGTCACCTCGCAATCCTGGAACAGGAACAGCCGCGAGCGGCAGCGCCCGCCCTGGACCCGCACCTGCGGCGCCGGCTGGGCGCCGGCGCGGATCGCCAGGTCGTCGCGGATCGCCGGCAGGATCTGCACCGCGAGCAGGGCGAGGAAACCACCGAAGAGCAGCAGCCCAAGCAGGGCCATCACCCATCCCCCGGCCGAACCTCGCCCGGGCTTCAGGGTCAGGGGGCGGCGGGGAAAGGCGGCCAGTACGGCGTTCATGGCGGGCCTCAGGGCATCGGGAAGGGAATGGTGCTGAACCCGCCCTTGCGGAGGGAGGTCCATTCGATCAGCGGCATCTTCGGCAGCACGTCGAAGCAGGCGAGCGCGACCGGCGAGGGTTTCCAGTTCGCGAAGTCGCGCAGGCCGGGGATGAAGTTCTGCGAGATCTCGTAGCCGCCATACCAGGCCATCGGCACGCCCTGCTTCTCGCGCACCGCCGGGTCGGGGTCTTCCATGACCGGGAAGCCGCGCCCGTTCCAGGCGCGCAGCGTGTCGCGCGCGATCACCCAGAACAGCGTGTCCGCCACGCCGAAATCCGGCGTCAGGGCAAGCTTCATGCGCACCATCTGGCCGATGTCGGTGCCCGAATCCTCGCTGCGGCCGGCGATCTCGTGGAAAGTGCTGCTGGTCATCCACCAGGGCGAAGTCAGGTTCACCCAGTCCGGCACCGGATCGCCCTTGTCGTCCACCGAATGGCCGATGCGGATCAGCACCTGCCCGGGCCGGATCTTCACCTCCTGCGGGAAGGAAATGCCGCCGCGCGCGGCCCGTGCCGAGGGATTCCACCCTTGTGCGAAGGCAAGGTTCTTGTCGCCCGTCGCGCCGCCGAACTCGGCGTCGTTCGCTGCCATGATCCAAAGCTCCTGATCGCAAGTCTCAGTCGCACGCTTGCTAAGGCCTGCGTCGCGATCAGGCGACGAAGTGAATCACACGCGGTGGCGCAGGCCCGACCACGATACCGCGAGCCGATCCCCCAGCCCGCGTTCGCCGGCCGGCGCCCCGCGCGCGATGCGCGCGAGGTCCCGCCGCGCCAGCACCGCGGGAAGGGCGGCGGCGATCGCCTCGGGCGGGACATCGCGCCGCGCGCCGGCCAGCGCGACGCGTCCTTCCGCGGCCATCTCCCGCAGCAGCGCGGCGACGGGCGCGGCATCGGGCGCGGCAAGCATCGCCTCGACCGACAGTCCCGCGCGCGCGAGCCGGTCCACCGGCAGCAGGCACCGCCCCTGCGCCGTATGCGCCGGCACGCTGCGCAGCACACCCGCGAGGCCATAGGCGGCGCCGAGCGCACGCAGCACCTCCGCCGCCTCGGCACCCGCGCCCAGGGCCCGGCCCGCCACCGCCGACCAGCCGCCCGCCGTGCCGCGCAGCCAGGTCACGAAATCCTGTTCGGTCGCGAAGCCGCCTTCTTCCGTCTCGGCCTCCCGCGCGTCGATCAGACCGATCAGCGCATCGGCATCGAGCACGCCGTCCCGCACGGCGGCATGCAGCGGCTCGGCGACTTCGTGCCGGCGGGCGGGGCGGCCGCCGCGCGCCTCCTCCACCGCGTCGCGCCACCATTGCAGGCGGATCAGCGCGGCGAGCGGATTGCTCGCCGCTTCCCGCGCGCGGGCGAGTTCATGGTTCAGGGCGATCAGGGCGAAGATCGCCTCGCGCTTCCCGGCGGGCGCGAAGAGCGCGCAGAGGAAGCGGTCCGGGTCGTGTGCACGCGCGAAGGCGCCGATGGGGGACAGGCTCACCGCGCCGATATGCGCGCCTGCGGCGCATGACGAAACCCCCATGCGGTTGACGCACGACAAAGCCCCGCCTACCTCGGTCAGGTAGCGCGGCCCGCGCTTCGTCCGACGATCGGGAGAGCCCCCATGGCCTTCAGCCTTCCCCCCCTGCCCTATGCGACCGGCGCGCTGGCCGCCAACGGCATGTGCCAGGAGACGCTCGAGCTCCATCACGGCAAGCACCACAACGCCTATGTCACGGCGCTGAACGGCTTCATCGAGAGCAAGGGCCTCGCCGGCAAGTCGCTCGAGACGATCGTCGCCGAGGCCGGCAAGGCCGGCGCCGACGGGCTGCCCGTGCTGAACCAGGCCGGCCAGCACTACAATCACTGCCTGTTCTGGAACGTCATGGCGCCGGGCGGCAGCCATGGCGACAGCATCCCGGCCGCGCTCGCCGCGAAGATCGACTCCGACCTCGGCGGCCTCGCCAAGTTCAAGGACGACTTCAAGGCGGCCGGCGCGACGCAGTTCGGCTCGGGCTGGGCCTGGCTGATCGTCGGCACCGACGGCAAGCTGAAGGTCACCAAGACCCCGAACGGCGCCAACCCGATCTCGACCGGCGAAGGCAAGCCCATCCTCGGCGTCGATGTGTGGGAACACGCCTATTACCTCGACTTCCGCAACGTGCGCCCGAACTACCTCGCCAACTTCCTCGACAAGCTGGTGAACTGGGACGTCGTGGCCGACCTGCTCGGCAAGGGCGGCTTCACTTCGGGCCAGTCGGCCTGATCCGACGCGGATCGACACGGAATGGGCGCCGGGGATCCCCCCGGCGCCCTTTTCGTTTCCGCCCCTGTTCGGCGAAGATGACGCGATGCGCCGTCGCCACGCCCTGTTCCTTCCTTTCCTGGCCGCCCCCGCCGCGGCGCAGGACGCCCCTTTTCCCCTGACGGACCGCGCCACGCTGGCGACGGCCCTGCAACGCCATTTCGGCGAGGCTCTCCAGGTCGAGCAGGTCCGTTCCTTCGGCACCGTCGCCGCCATCCGCGTGACCTTCGCGCTGCGCGCCAACAGCAACGAGCAATGGCTCGCCGTCCTGCGCGGGACCCGCGTCATCGCCGTGATGGACGAGGCCAATCGCCTGGCCGCCGAGGTGCAGGACAGCCTGCGCCCCACCCATCCCGAGGCGATGCTGGAGGTCGGCACCCAGGCCTTCATCCGGCACGAGGCGCTGCCGGATGGCGGGGCGCGGCTTCTCTTCGCCCTGCCCGTCCTGGCGGGCTGCCGGGCCTGCGCCTTCCTTGCCATCGCGCGGCTCGGCATCGACGCCGATGCGGCCGGCGCCTATCGCGGCAGCCGCTTCCTCGGCACCGTCCCCGCGACGTCGGGCCAGGGCTGGGCGAGCGATCCGCGCCTGTAGCTCAATCGGTCTCGGCGCCGGCCTGAAGGCGCAGCACGGCCTCGATCTCCTTGAGCAGCGCGGCACGATCGATGGGCTTCGACACATGGCCGTCCATGCCGGCCTCGAGGCAGGCACGCACCTCATCCGGCGCGGCCTCGGCCGTCACGGCGATCACCGGCAGGTCGCGTGCCGGCGGCGGCAGCGCCCGGATCCGCGCGGTGGTGGCCATCCCATCCATCCCGGGCATGTGGACGTCCATCAGCACCACGTCGGGCAAGGGCGCCTCCGCCAGCGCGGCGAGCGCCAGGGCGCCGTCGGCACAGGTCTGCACCCGGTGCCCCGCCTGCGTCAGCAGCGCCTCGGCCACCAGGCGGTTGGCGGCGACATCGTCCACCACCAGGATACGGAGGCTGCACGACGCCTTGGCCGGTGCCGCCGGCGGCGCCTCCTCGGCCGGTTCCGTCGCGGCGGCGGCGATCAGGGGCAGGGCCACGATGAAGCGGCTGCCGGCGACCCCGGGCCTGGGCTCATAGCTCGCCTGGCCGCCCATCGCGCGGGCCAGGGCGGCGGTGATGGCAAGGCCGAGCCCCGTCCCTTCCGTGCCGGCGGCATCCGCGCCCATCCGCTCATAGTCGTGAAAGAGGCGCTCGCGCAGTTCCTCCGGGATGCCGGGGCCGTTATCCGACACGATCAGGCTGAACCCCGCCGGCGCCGCGGCGGCCGACAACGACACGGCCCCACCGGCCGGCGTGAACTTCACCGCGTTGCCGAGCAGGTTGAGCAGGATCTGCCGCAGGCGGAGCGGGTCGAGCATCAGCGTCGCGGGCAGGTCGGGCTCAAGCTTCAGCGTCAGCGCGATCTCCTTCGCCGCAGCGGCGGGGCCGACCAGTTCGATCGCTTCCTCGAGCAGGCCGCGCAGCATGACGGGCCGTGGCGAGAGCTCGAGCCGGCCGGCCTCCACGCGCGCCAGGTCGAGCGCATCGTTCACGATGGCGACGAGATGCCGCCCCGCGCGTTCCAGCATGGCCGCATGCTCGCGCCGCGTCGGGTCGAGGCCCGGATCGCGCGCGAGAAGCTGCGCCATGCCGAGCACCGAATTCAGCAGGGTGCGCAGCTCGTGGCTCATTCGCGCCAGGAAGCGCGACTTCTCCTGGTTCGCCTTGTCGGAGGCGTCGCGCAGCGCGGCCATGGCGGCGACGGCGCGCTGCTGCGCCTGCTCCTTGGCCATCGAGACCATGAGCATCGAGATCCCCGTCACGACGATGACCGAGATCAGCGACACGCCCGCAAACCAGCCGGTCTGCGAGGGCAGGCGATAGCCCTGTTCCTCGATCGGGGAAAGGAGCAGCAGCGGCGCCCGCATGGCATGGAGCACCGCATTGATGAGAAGCAGCGCGACGAGCGGGCAGCGCGACGGCAGGGCGCGGCTCACCCGCCCGCGGAACAGCTCGATCCCCGCCGCCGCGCAATAGCTGCCCGTGATCACCGACATCACGGTGACGCGCGCGGGGAGGCTCTCATAGATGACGGGGATGTGGCAGGTGATCAGCCAGGCCACCGCCCCGACGATGGCAAGGAAAGGGCGCAGCGGCCGCCGCTCGAACTGCCGCATGCCAGTCCAGATGATGCCATAGGCGATGCTGACCAGCGCATTCGCCACGTCGATGGAGATGCGATCCGGGATCATGCCACGGCTGGCCAGCAGGACCGTACCCACGCCCCCGACGAGATAGGCCACGCCCACCGTTGCGAGTGCCCGCTGTTCCCGATCCTGGTGCCAGAGCCACAACTGCATGCAGCCAAGAAGGACCGCGAGCAGGCAGACCATGGCAAAGATCGTCGGTGGATGGATCATTCAGTACGCCGACTGCTGGAAACCCCGCATGATCTGCTCTTTAAGGTGGTAGGCCAAGCACATCACTCAACGCCTGGATGTGCTTGAAATGGCATGCTCACGCAAGCCTGATGCCCGTGGACAACAGCAACGATCCGCGAAAGAAACATTATGCCAGCGGACCGGAGGCACGGCCGGTGCCCTGCCCCTGGGCCTCTGGGGCGCCCCAATACGGCGTGCCCCGCAATCCCATTCGGATCGCGGGGCACGATACCCTCATTCCTGAAAGACCGCGGGAGGCGGCGGCGGCAGCCTGGTGGTCAGGCGGCCTTCTGGTCGTTCGCCGCCTGCGGGCGGAGCACGCTGGTGATGGTGCCGCGCACCAGGGTGACGCGGACATTGGGGGCGATTTCCGCCTCGATCTCGTCCGAGCCTTCCTTGACCTTGGTGATCGTCGCGACGATGCCGCCCGCGGTGACCACGCGGTCATTCCGCTTGAGCTGCGTCAGCATCTCGCGATGCTCCTTCATCTTCTTCTGCTGGGGGCGGATCAGCAGGAAGTAGAAGACGACGAAGATCAGGACCAGCGGCATGATCTGCATGACGATGCCCGCCGCGCCACCGGCGGCGTCCTGGGCATGGGCGACCGAGATCGCGAAGGGGTTCCACATGGTTCTGCTCCGTTTCCCGGCGTGAAGCGCCGGAACCTAGCGGCCCGCCCCTTCCCGTCAATAGCATCCCGTCCTATGCCCCGAAGGCCATGGAAGATACGTCCTTGATCCCCCTTGTCACGCGCATCGCGGAGGCGCTCGAACGCCTCGCCCCGCCGCCCGCCGCCGCTCTCGACCTGACGGCCGCGGATGCCTTCGTCTGGCACCCGGAACCGCCGGTTCCGCACCTGGCGCCCGTTCCGAAGGTCGCCGCCGTGCCCATCGACCTGCTGCGCGGGGTGGAACGGCAGAAGGACCTCCTGCTCGACAACACGCTGCGCTTCGCGCGGGGCTTCAGCGCGAACAACGCGATGCTCTGGGGGGCGCGCGGCACCGGAAAGTCATCCCTGGTCAAGGCCGCCCACGCGGCCGCCAATGCGGAGCTCCCGGGCTCGCTCGCCCTGATCGAGATCCATCGCGAGGATATCGGCACCCTGCCCGAGCTGCTGCGCCAGCTCCGCATCCAGCCGCGCCGCTGCCTGGTCTTCTGCGACGATCTCTCCTTCGAAAAGGACGATGCCGACTACAAGGCGCTGAAATCGGTGCTGGACGGCGGCATCGAGGGGCGGCCGCCCAATGTCCTGTTCTACGCGACGTCCAACCGGCGGCATCTGATGTCGCGCGACATGATCGAGAACGAGCGCAGCACCGCGATCAATCCCGGCGAGGCCGTGGAGGAGAAGGTCTCGCTGTCCGACCGCTTCGGCCTGTGGATCGGCTTCCACAATGCCGACCAGCCGACCTTCTTCGCGATGATCGAAGGCTATGCGGCGCATTTCGGCCTGCCGATCACCACCGAGGAGCTGCACGCCCAGGCGATCGAATGGTCGGTGACCCGCGGCGGACGGTCCGGGCGCGTCGCTTGGCAGTTCATCCAGGATCTCGCGGGGCGGCTCGGGGTGCGGATCGAGGGCTGAACGGGGAAGCGTGCATGGGGGGGGGGGGGGGGGGGGCCCCCCCCCCCGGGCCCGCCCCCCCCCCCCCCCCGCCGCCCCCCCGCCC
>JAYSDS010000104.1:22829-23135 GCA_041914265.1 Roseomonas sp. | reverse complement strand
GTGCCGGCTGCGCCTGGACCGGAGGAGCCTGCGGCGCCACCGCGGCGGGTTGCGGCGCGGCGGCGCTGGGCGGCCCACCGGCAGCCCGGGCGGCGGCGAGCACCTCCTCCCGCATCCGGTCGCGCGGCGCCAGGCCGCGATCGCGCGAATCGGCTGCATGGCCGGCCGCGACATCCAGGTAGGGACGCAATTCCGGCACGCCGCGCCGTTGGGGCGCCCCCCCCCCCACCCCCCGGCCGGGGGGGGCAATGGGGCGGGGGGCCCCCCCGGCGACAGAAGCGCCGAGGGCGGGCGATACCACAACCC
>JAYSDS010000104.1:0-22819 GCA_041914265.1 Roseomonas sp. | reverse complement strand
CGCAATTCCGGCACGCCGCGCCGTTCGGCCTCCCGCGCCACGCCGCCGGCTTCGGTGGCCAGAGTCGCGCGGTCGGCCGAACGGCCGAGATCGGCGACGATCCGGGCATAGCCATCCAGCGCCAGTTCACGCTCGACCCGGAGCTGTTCCAGCGCCGTGGCCCATTGCCGTCGCATCTCCGGGCTGGCCTGCACCACATCGGCGCCGGAGAGCAGCGGCTGGATGCCATCCATGCGCCGCTGCGACTGTCCCGCCGCGCGCGCAAGCACCGCCGCCCCTTCCAACTGGGCGCGGATGCCGGCGCGCTCCTGTTCCAGCCGTTGGCGCTCGGCCGCCATCAGACCCGCTTCCAGCCGATCGAGGCCCTGCCGCAGCCGCGGATCAGCGCCTTCGCGCAGCGCGGCGATCTGGCGGCGGGCATTCTCGGCCTCGGTGCCGGTGGCGCGGCTCTCGGCCTCGAAGGCACGGTTCAGGGCCTCGACGCGGCGCAGGCTGGTGCTGACCGGCGCGGCCAGGGCGACGCGGAAGCCCACGGAAGGCAGCCGCGTCGGTTGCCCATCCGTCGGGTCATAGGGCGGAACCTCGATGCGGAGGGAGGAGCGCAGCGCCGCTTCCGGCGTCCGGAAATCCCCGCCCTTCACCACCACGCCGCCGGCCTGGCCGTGCATGCGCCCCACCCGCACGGCGCGGAAGGGCTCCAGCACCAATTCGCCGACATTGCCCAGGATATCGTGCAGGCCGAGCGGATTGGGCTCCAGCATGCCGATCGGCTGCGCCCGGCCGGCGGCCGAGCGCGGCCCCTGGAACCAAGCGTAGCGCGAGGTCCCATCCGGCATCGGGAAGGTGCGGGCGAGGAAGTCGAGTTCCGCCACCGCCGCACCGCCGCGTGCGGCGTACTCCCATTCCTCCTCGGTCGGCAGGCGGACGAAGGCCGGGGTGCCGTCTGCCTGCGGCAGGCGCGCGGCGGCGTTGCGCAGCAGCCAGGTGGTGTAGCGCTGGGTGAAGGCGACGGCATCGAACCAGGACACCGATGCCGCCGGAAGCCGTCCCGCCGCCGAGGCCGCCGGGCAGCGCGGTTCCATCACGGCCGCATACTGGTCCCGCGTGACCTCATACTTGCCGATCCAGTAGCGCGACGACCCCTCCTGCCCCTCCGCAGAGAAGGGCCCGGAGACGGCTTCGCGCCGGGCGAATTCCGCCACGCCGCCGGCCGGGTCGGTGGTGCCGAGCGTCACCGGCCGATCGTCCAGCGCCCCGGCGCCCGTCGGCGTCTCGACCGCGCGAAAGGCCATGGCACCGCCGCAAGGCATGGGCAGCAGCAGGTCGCCCTCGGCGGGCCGGGGGTTGGTGAAGTCCTCGGACCAGGGCGCCTGCGCCAGGGCGGGCGCGGCGATCAGACAGGCCAGCAGCGTCGCGATACGGCGCATCATCCCTCCGCCAGCCCTTCCGCCGGCGCTACCGCGGCGGCGCGCAGCCCCGCCAGCAACGCGGCGAGCACAGCGCCCGCCAGCGTGACCCCGGCCGCCGCCAGGCCCATCCCGGCCGTGAGCAGGCAGACCGGCCGGTCGCCGGTCACGCTGCCGGCGAAGGCCCGATTCAACACACCTGCCACGCCCAGCGCCACGGCGAAGGCGAAGGCGGCACCGGCCAGGGCGACCGCGGCGGCCTGGATCAGCGGCAGCATCAGCAGCGCCCGCCGCTTCATCCCGAGCAGCGACAGCAGCGCGAGGTCCCGCCGCTTGCGCTCCACCTGCGCCCAGAGCCCGACGCCGAGGCTGACCAGGTATCCCGCCCCGCCCGCACCCGCGATGGCGAGAAACAGCAAGGCGAGGTTGCGATCGAGGCGCAGCAGCCCGGCCACGGCCTCCGCGCGCGAGGCGACCTCGATGCCCGCCAGGCGCAGCTCGCGATCGAGCGCGGGCACGTCCTCGAGACGCCCGCCGTAGAGCCGGAAGCCGGCGAAGGGGCGTTGCAGCGCTTCCTCCTCGCTCATCGGGCGCGCCTCGGCGCCGACCGTGCCGTCGAGGAAATCCTCGGCCAGGAGAAGGACGGGCACACTGGCGAAAGCGGCGTCGCGCGTCGCCGCTCCGACCGGCGCGATGCCGCCGACGCGCATGGTCAGCGTCAGCACCTCCCGCTGCGCGCCCCGGCTGCGCGCGACCGAGGCGAGCACCGCATCGCCCGCGCGCAGGCCCAGGCGCTGCGCCGCGGTCAGGGAGAGGATGAGCTCATCCGGGTCGATGGCGCTGTATCCGGGCAGCAAGGGGTCGCCGACCGCTGTCGGCAGCAGCTCGACCCGCTGGCCGCTGCCCGGCCTCGCGGGGTTTTCCAACACGATGGTGGCGGACAGCGCCCGCGTGCGCGGCACGACGAAGGCAATGCGCGGATCGGCCGCGAGGCCGCGGAACAGCGCCGGTTCCAGCGTGCGGTTGACGACCGACACCACCTCCCGCGCACGCGGGTCTTCGAGCAGTTCCGCGCGCAGCCCGGCAACAACGCCCTGGCGCAGGCCGAACAGCACGATCAGCGGCGCGAGCACCGCCGCGCAACCCAGCGCCGAGCAGAGGAACAGCACGCGTTCATGCCAGATGTCGGCGAGCGCGAGGCGCAGCATGGTCAGGCGGCCTCCTCCAGCGTCGCGCGCGCGAAGACGGAGCGCGCGACGCCATCGGCGCCCGGCGCGTGGGTCTCGCAGCGCAGGATCGGATAGCCCGCCTTCGCCGCGCGATCCGGATCATGCGTCGCGACCAGCAGCGCCGCGCCGGCCTGCGCGCATTCCCGCTTCAGCAAGGCGAGCACCGCATCGGCGAGTTCCGGATGGACCGACGCCGTGGGTTCATCCGCCAGCACCAGCGCCGGGCGATGAGCCAGAGCCCGCGCGATCGCGACGCGCTGCCGCTGCCCGACCGACAGCGCCGCGGGACGCTTGTCCAGTTGCGCCGCGATCCCGAGTTCCTCCGCCAGCATCCGCACGCGCGCGGGATCCTCCTGCCCCGCGATGCGCTGCGTCAGAGCAATGTTGCCCGCGACGGTGAGATACGGCAGCAGCCCGCCCGTCTGCGGCACGACGCCGATGCGCCGGCCGCGCAGATCCGCCAGCGCATCGCGCCCGTTGCTGCGCCACAGCCGGACGATATCGATGCCATCGAAGGTGAACCGCCCCGCATCCGGCGGCGCCGCCAGCGCGAGCATCATCAGCAGCGTGGACTTGCCACTGCCTGATGGCCCGGCCAGCGCCAATGCCTCACCCGATGCGAGATCGAATGCCGGCACCTCCAGCGCGAAGGGCGCCGCATCCCCCCGATAGGCCCTGGCCACGTCCCGCAGGGACAGCAGCGCTGTCACGGAAGCTGCTCCAACGGCACGGGGAAGAAGGCCTCGCCGCCCGGGCGGCCATCCAGCGTCACCCACAGATCGGGCCGAGCGGCGAATTCCTGGTAGAGGCGCAGCTTCGCCTCGATGCCGTTGATCAGCTCCCGCTGCGCGGCGGCACCCATGGCGAGCCATTCCTGCTCGGACAGCTCCATCACCTGGGACTGGTAGGGCAAGCCGTCGAGATACTCGCCCAGCGCCTGGCCGACGCGCGCGAGGTTGCCGAGCCGCGCCGGATCGCGCGCCGTCGCCGCGAAGGCGGCGCGCAACTGACTGAAGAAGGAGCGCGGGTCGGCGCGTCCGGCGAGCCCCGCATCGAGGATACGCGTCAGCGCCTGCGACAGGTCGGAGAGCTGATTGCGCGTGAGCAGGACGCGGATGTCGAGCGCGGCGAGCGTCGGGTCGCGCAGGTCGCGATCGGTGGTGAAGGACCGCACGACATCGGGTGCGGTGGTGCCGCCCTCCCGCCCCAGATAGGCGAGGCGCATCGCCGTGCTCACGATCTGCACCTGCTGGGCGACGCGCTCGGCCTCGGGCGTGCGGGCGGGCTCGACGCCGCCGATGGGGCGTCCCACCGTATCCGCCACGCTGCGGAACAGCGCATTGGTCAGGTTGTTCACCACCCGGCCGAAAGCCTGGGGCGAGCCGCCCTCCACCGGGAAGTACAGCGATCCCGCCGCGCCGGCCCGCGTCAGTTCGGTGTATTGCGCGCGCGCATGGGCGTGGTTGGAACGCCCTTCCGGCGTCAGCAGATGGATCGCGAAAAGAGCGACGCCACGCGCTTCCGCCAGCGCCCTGATCTCGGCGATGCCGAGCCGCGTCTGGGATTTCGGGTCGGTCGCATCGAGCGCGCCGGCATCCGTGATGAGCACCACGTAGCGCCCGCCGAAGGGCGACCAGTCCACCTGGTCGATGGCGACGCGCAGCCCGGCGATCGCGTCCTCGTCGAAGCGTTCGGTGGGGACGGTCGCGGCGCGCACGCTCTCCAGCGCCGGCAGGATGGCGCCGGGCGGCTGCGACAGGTCGGGCTGCGCCACCATCCGCGTGACGTATTGTTGTGGGGGACGCTGCGTTATATCCGCGCGATTGCCCCCCAACCCGACGCGCAAACTGCCGCGCCCGGGGGGGTCGCCCTCGGGCGCGACGATGCGCCGGATCGCCTCCCGCGTCGCATCGATATGCGACTGCATGGAGATGGTGGAATCGATAACGAAGACCACGGCGCCGCGGAAGTCCCGCAGCCGCGACGGGTCGGCCTGGGCCGGGGCCTGGCGCAGCTCGGCGGGGGCGGAGACGACCTCGAGCGCGCGCATCTGCGTGCCGTCGCGGCGCTGGATGGTCTCGGCTTCCAGGATCGGCAGCAGGTAGAAGTTGCGCTGGATGTCGATGAAGGTCTCGGGCTCCAGCGCCACCACGGGGCTGCCGGCCTGGCCGGCCGTGGCGCGCATCGCGGTGGCCTGCCGTTCCATGTCCGGCGCGGCGAGCAATCCGCGCAGCGCATCGGCATCGCGCAGGAACATGGTGCGCTCGCGCCCCGCCGGGTTGGTGAAGGCGCCGATCATGGTGTGGCGCCAGTCGATGGCGCGATCCTCGCGCACCCAGCCATCGGTGCGGCCATCGGCCTCGCGGCCGATCTCGATCCAGCCGTCGCGGCGCGTGTAGACATGCGCGACGGTGAAGCCGGCCACAGGCTGGCCCTGCGGCGCGTTGGGCTGCGCATGCAGCGTCGCGCCGGGGCGGAGGATGACGCGCTGGAACAGCGTCGTCTTGCCCGGGATCAGCAAGGGCTGGCGCGCGGCGCGCTGGGCCTGCGCGGCCATCGGCAGGGCGGCGGTGGCCAGCAGCAGGAAGCGGCGCGAGGTCATGGCCAGAAATCCCTGATGGTCAGCGGCGCGTTGAAGTCGCCCTCCCGCGCGCGCCCGTCGAGCCATTCGTGCAATCGCGCGCGTGGCTCGGCGGCGGATGCGTCGCCCGCCGCCACGGCGTCCCGGTACAGCCGCGCGGCCTGGCGCGGGTCGGGGTCACGGAAGGGCCGGCCCGGCGTGAAGCCGACCGGATCATAAAGCCGCGCGAGCCGCGTCAGCGCCGGCGCATTCCCCGCGCGCGCCGCCGCTTCCCACAGCAGCAGCGCGTCGTCGTAGCGGCCGGCCTCATGACGGCGGGCGGCTTCCTCGGCGATGGCGGCGGGCGAGGCTGCTCGTTCGATCACCTCGGGCACCGAGAGGCCATCGAGGCTGGCCGGTCCCTGCGGCTCGGCCTGGGGGCGGACGGGTGGCAGGGCGGGCGGCGGCGGCTCGCGGCGCAGCGGTTCGGGCGCAACCTCGATGGGATCGCGCTGCGGCGGCGGTTCGGGCGGCGGCTGAACGCGCCAGACGAACCACCACCAGGCGCCGCCCCCCGCCGCGGCGAGCAGCAGCAGGAACAGCAATACCCAGGGCCAGACAGGGCGCCCCGTGGTCACCGTCACGGGCTGCGGCACCGAAAGCGGCGGCGGTGGCGCCGCCCGCAGCGGCGCGACCGCGATCGTCGCATCCGGATCCTCGATCGGCAGCGGCGGCGGTGCGACGGGCGGTGGCGCGGGCTTCGCGGCGGGTGGCGCGACGGCGATGGTGTGCCCCGACCCGCCATGCAGCGGTGGCACATCCGGCCAGAACAACGGCGCATCGATGCCGGCCGAGGCCAGGCGGAACTGCACCGGCCCCGCCTCCAGCCAATCCACCACCTGCGGGCCGAGATAGAGCCGCGCGCCTTGCGGCGACATCTCCACGCGATCGGGCGAGATCAGCGCGTCGCTCACCTGCCACCCCTCGGGGCCGAGCGTTCCCTTGGCCCAGCCCTCCCGCAGGATGCGGAAGCGCGGATCGGCGGGCGAGCTCATCACCCCCTGCAGGAGGATGATGGCATGCCCCCCTTCGGGATGGGCGGGATCGGCGGCGGCGCGGACCGCGATCATGCCGCCTTGCCGAGCACGCCCAGGATCTTCCCGAGGCGCGCATTCTCCGCGACGTCGATCTCGAGCCCGCCGGGCGTGGTCACATTCTCCTCGGCCAGGCGCGAGAAGGCGCTGATCCAGTCGACATGATACTGCTTGTCATAGGGCTCGGGCTGCGCGCCCAGATGCGGCATGCCGTTCACCAGCGGCCGCGGCGCGAAGACCGGGCGTTCCGTCCGCCCCGCGCGCGGGCGCTGGTCCAGCGGCACATCGCCATAGCCGAGGCTGTGGACGTAGCGGTTCACCAGGCCCTCGGCGACCATGACGGGCTTGGAGGCGCTTTCCGACAGCTTCTGCCGATAGGAAGCAGCCTCGCGCAGGCGCTGGGCAATGCGCGCGGACAGGCCCGTGCGGCGGGCCCCCACGCCGATCTGCGCGACCAGCGCGGCGGCGGCATCACGCGGCAGCTTGAGCTGCTCGGCGGTCTCCGCCTCCGCCGCGGCGCGGTGCATCTTGTCCATCCACTCGGCCACGGCGAGGTCGGCATAGCGTTCGAAGGCGTCGCGCGCGCGATGCTCGCCTTCTGCCGCCGGCGCGACCAGATCACCGAGCTCGGCGAGATAATCCTCCTCGCCGGCGCGGGCGCCGACCGGGGCTTCCTCGGCCGGTTCGGTCTGCATGCGCCACCAGGCGGAGGTCAGTTCCTCCGGCGTCACCTGCAGGCTGCGGATGAGCCGCCCGAACGCCTGGGCCGAGGCGCAGGCGACCAGCGCCCGGCTGACCACGCGTGCTTCCTCCCGCCGCTTGTTGAGTTCCGCGGCGAGGTCGCCCGAATGCCAGTAGGGCGACAGCCGCCCGGCCATGTCGCCGCGCAACGCCTCCAGCCGCGCCGCGATCTGGGTGCGCTTGATCGCGGGGTCGCAGACCGGCCGCAGGCTCTCCGCGAGATGCGAGATGCCGCCGTCGTTCAGCGTCATCGCTGCATCCCAGGCGCGTTCGGGATTGACGAAGTGGCGGCGGGCATCGTCGTTGGTGACGAATTCCTCGCGCAGCCGGGCGATGCGCGGGGCTTCCGAGGCACGCGGCGCGGCCTCCCTGCCCTGCTCATCATAGTCGAGGATGTGCTTGGCCGCGACATTCGGGTTGCGCAGCCAATAGGTGTTGTCGAAGGGCCGCCCCGCCGCCCAGTTGCGCGGCCAATCATATTCCTTGCCGAAGAAGTCGAGCAGCGAAGCGTTCAGGCGGATCGTCCAGCGGCTGCCGGTGCCTTCGGCCGCACCCTTCTTCTCCTCGAACTCCGTGTCGAACTTGGTCAGCACCAGGAACAGCGCGTTGCGATGGCGGGTGCGTTCCTCGGGCGTCGCACCCAGCGTGCCATCCACCCAGTCCTTGATCATCCGTGGCAGGGTACGGACTTCCTGGTTGGACGGGCCGATGCAGAGGAGCATGGAGGTGATCTCCTGCTCCGCGCAGTAGCGCTGGTACAGATAGGCGACCTTGCCGCGCAGGAACAACCCCGGCAGCTTGCCCTTCTCCGACAGGAAGCGGCCCGGCTGGGTCAGCTTCTCGCGCGAGCGCGCGCCGGGGAAGTCGAGCAGGTCGGTGACTTCGAAGAAGTCCCAGGGCTTGTCACGTAGCGCGATGGTCAGTTCCGCCACCAGCGCCGCGAGCGCGGCGCGCGGCAGCATCGCCTGGCGCCCGGCGCGCGTGCGCACGGCGAGCCTGCCATCCGCGGGATCGCCCAAGCCCGCCAGCGTCCGGACATCGATGATCGAGGTCTCGCGCGGCGACAGCGCATCGAGCGACGCGAAGGCCTCATCCGCGAAGTCGAGCGCGGCCAGCGCCGTCAGTAATTCGCGCGCGGCGGCTGTGAAGGCCTCATGCCCGTTCCACAGGATGGCGAAGAAGGCGGCGCGCTCGCCAACCGGCAGCCGCGGCGCGATGGAGGCCGCCTGCACCCAGAAGACCGAACCCAGCCCCGGGATCAGCGGATGGCCCCGGAACAAGCCTTCGAAATATTCGCGCAGGTCGTCAACATCGTCCTCGGTCAAGTGATCGACCGGCGCGCCGCCCGCCTTGGCGGCGAAGCGCGCGCAATGCGACTGCACGAATTCCGGCGAGGGGATATCGACCTCGGCCGGATCGAAGTCTTCCAGGAAGGTGTTGCCGAAGATCTTGATGACATCGGTCTGCGACAGCAGGCGCAGGGCGACGGGATGGCCGGCGATGGTCGCGGGCGGGCGCAGCGTGAATCGGGTGACGAGGCCTGTCGCCTCCTGCCCGCCCTCGGGGTTGATGTCGCGCACGAAATCCAGCGCCGCGCCGTCGAACAGGGCGGTGACGGGTTCCTGCCCGCGCCGCGCCAGTGCCGAGATCAGGTAGGATTTCCCGGATTGCGACGGCCCGAACACCGCGACGCACATCGGCCGTTCGGCGGCGGCTTCCAGCTTGCGCGCGCGGCGGGCGAACTTGCGGAAGTCGCGGGCGATGGCCTGCGCTTCCTCCCGCACATTGGCGCGGTTGTCGGCCAGCCAGGTGACCGCCTCGCTCGCCGCCTCGGCCGTGCCGCGGGCGGCGGCGGCCAGCGCCGCGTCGGAAGAGGTGTCGAGCCTCATGCCATCCCCACCACGCCGGTATCGCGCCAGTAGCCGGCTTCGGATTTCATCGTCTGCAGCCTGATCTCCACATCGGTGCGGCGCAGCGCGGTGCCTTCCGCATCCTCGATCTCCTCGACGCGGAAATCCTCGCGCTTCTCCTCCTGGCCGGGCGCGTCGGGATCCATGTCCGCGCGGCGGATCTTCACCCGCAGCGGCAGCGCCATGCGAGGAACGCTTTCAGGGTTCGCGAACTCCAGCGCGTATAGGGGCGTGGCCGGCCACCGCTCGATCGGCAATTGCCGGAAGCCGAGGAAGGTGGGTGCCGCGAAGGTCATGGTGAACTCCACGCCGTCGCCGGGGTTCGGTCGCTTTTCCAGATCCACCTCCGAGAGCAGCACGCCCTGGTCGCGGATCTGACCCGAGATTTCCATCCGTCCGATGAATCGCGCCGTGGATTTCATCGCGAGCTGCGAGGTGCGCATCAGGAAGGACTCCAGCCGCCCTTCCGCCAGCGCGCAGAGCATCGCGCCCACCGCGGCGCTGGTCTTGGGGTCCTCGATGCGCGCATTGGCGTCGCGGAAGGGATACCAGCCGCCGACGGCATAGCGGTGCATGCCGATGATGCGGTGCGGTGGCACCGGCGACTTCGCCAGCACGATGTCCGTCACCACGCGCAACCGGGAGGGCCTGCCGGACAGCAGCAGCACGTCGCAATCGTAATGCCAGACGACCTCGCACAGATCGGCCAGCACCGGCCCGAGCGTCGCCTGCACCACCGCTTCCACGCGGCGTGCATCGGCGGCGATCTCGACATCCGCGATGGCGAAGCCGCGCGCCCCGGCCTGGCGCGCCGCCGTCTCGAAGAAGGCGATGGCGCGGGCATTGGCGGGCTGCGCCTGCGCTTCCAGCACGGCGCGGATGGTGGCGCGGAAGACCTCGCCCATCTCGCGCCCCTCGATGCGTTCATAGGCGTGCAGCACGCCGAGGCCGACCGGTTCCAGCACCTGGCTGACGAATTGGCGGCGCAGATGGCGCTCCACCTCGGATTGCCCGCCGCGATCCCCGCCCAGCGTCTGGCGCAGGAAGGCCTGCGGGTCCGACATGCCGGCGCCGCGCAGCGCCTCGGCGAGCTGGGGCAGGACGATGTGGGCAATCAGGCCTTCGAGCACCTCGTCGCCGGCGATCTTGAAACCCTCGCGGAATTCCTGGCGCGGGACGATGGTGTCGCGGTTCTCGACGGACCAGGTCACGACCATCAGGTCGGTGGTGCCGCCGCCGATGTCGATCGAGGCCACGCGCAGGCAGGGGTTCGGCCCGCGCTCGGGCCGCACGCGGCCGGCCAGTTCGAACATGCCCTGCGCATCGCCCTGCAGGCGCTGGGTGATCTCGGTGTAGAGCCAGACTACCTGCGTCGCGGTCGCCTCATCGAGGTTCAACAGCACGCGGGGTTCGGGGGGTGCCGCCTGCCCCGCCTCGGTCCAGCCCAGCAGGTCCCAGGCGAGCTTGATCGCACCCTCCGCGCGCTCGCGCAGGATCTTCTGTTCGGCGAGCGGCATCGCCGGCGGCAGGGTCAGGATCACGCGGCGCAAGCGGCGCGGCACATCGGCGAAGCGCCGCGCCGCGCGCGTTGCCGGCGCGTTGATCTGGCTGACCGCCTGCATCAGCAGCTCCGCCAGCAGGAAGCTATACATCGACGACCGCGAGAAGCGCGCCCGCACCGCCGGCTGCCCGCGTCCGCGCAGCATGCGCAGCGCCTCGCCGGTCTCCGTGACATGCGCCATGAACGGCCCGGAGACGGGCGGTTCCGTCGTCACGCCGTCCGAGGCGCGGCCGTTGAACCGCCAGCCCTGCACATTGGCGCGGCGGTCCCAGAGATACCGCTTCGGGCTGCTGATGCCCGTCGCCCCTTCATTGCCCTGTGTCGCCGCGGCGAGCCGCATTGCCTCGGGACCCACGCGCACCGGCGAGGGCCAGCGGAAGGCATTCGCCCGCCCCGACCGACGCGAGATCGCATCGCGCCCGAAGGACCCCACGGCGAATTCGACCCGGCTCTCGAAGGGCCGGGCATAGACCTGCTCGGGCCGCGACAGGTCGCGCAGCGCCAGCACGGAGGAATTGTTCAGCGACGGCGCGTCCTGGCTTTCCTCGACCAGCAGCCCACAGGTGCGCGCATTGCCGACGTCGAGCACCAGATCGACATTGATCGGCGCATAGCCGCGATTGTCGGACACCACATCGACCAGCCGCACCCGCGGCAGGATGCCGATGCCCTCCAGCAGGCCGAGGAAGCTCAGGTAGCGCGCCCAATGTTCGCAGACATGGGGGAAGTCCTCCGGCCGCAGGGGACGGCCGCCGCGCTGCGCCTGGCGCAATTCGCGGAAGCCTTCCTCCAGCCACTGCCCGACCCAGGATTCGTTGAGGAACCAGGCATTGTCGGCATGCCCGAAGACCGGCGCGAATTCCTGCTGGCGCGCGGAATCCTCGGGCGCCGGGGCGACATAGGGACGCTCGGGCACGCGTTCCATCAGCGCCGTGTCGAAGGCCAGCACGAGGCGGTGCGACCGCCCGTCCGGGTCGCGCTGCGGGAATTCGGCGATGTAGACGCGCGCCCAGTTGGATGGGCCGCGATCATAGACCTCCTTCCCGTCCGCCCCGCGCGCGTGGACGCGGAAATAGGGCAGCGGCACCCATTTGTTCAGGAAGGGCTCCAGCGCCTGGGCGCGGGAGATGGTGTAGGTCTCCTCCGCCATCGGCACCTGCCGTGTCACCGGATCGGCGAGGTTCCCGTCCGCATCCGGTTCCAGCACGCGGAGGATGGTGGGCGACTTGCCCTCATGGTCCACCTGCTCGCGCAGCATCTCCTCCCAATACGACCGCGCGCCGCGCGGCAGGCGGTCGATGTCGAAGTCGATGTCGAGGAACTGGATGCCGGAGGACGGCACCAGGCTGATCAGGCCGGCGGAGGTCATACTGCTCATGGACATGGCTATCCTTGCCGCCGAGTGTGCCGCAGCGCAGCGCGGCGCGCCAATCCGGCATGGTGGTTGCAGTGTGGCTGCACATCATCATCCGCGTCACGGGCAGTTCAGCCGATAACGCCAGCGGGTATTCGCGAAGGGGCCGATCACGACGACCTCCACCACATAGTCCCCGCCTTGCGGCTGCCAGTTGAAGCCGATCCGCCCGCGCCCGCTGACCATGCCCGGCGTCCGGGCCACGACGCGGCCGCGATAGCGGACCTCGATGCTGTCGGGCACCGTCTGCGTGTCGTAGTCGAGCGTCACCGGCCCTGCCTGCGGGCCCAGGAAGTGCCGCGTCCGCGTCTCCCCCGCCCCGCCGGACTGCGTGTCCACGTTGCAGGGATGCGTGCCGGGCGGCGGCGTCGGCGGCGCCTGAACGGGTTCGGGCGGCGGCGGGGGCGGCTCGGGCGGGGGCGGCGGAAGCGGGTCTTCGCGCGGCGGCTCGGGCTGCGGTTCCGGCGGGCGCTGCGGCTCGGGTTGCGGCGGCTGCGGTGGCGGGGGCTGGGGCGCGCGCGGGATCGGGCAGGACAGGCGCCGGCGCCCCAGCTCCTCCTCCAGCCGCGCGAGTTCCGTGCGCAGGTCGCGCTCCCCACGCTCCGCATCGATCAGCCGTGCCAGGGCTTCGAGATCGCCTTCGGCCGCGACGCAGGTGGGGTCCGGCGGCGTCAGGAAGCGCCAGGCCAGCAGCGGCCCGAGCAGGCCGGCGAGCAGCGCGATCATCGCCAGCGCCGCGATCGACGCGATCCACACACCCCCGGGCCGGGGGGGCGGCGGCGCCCAGCGCACCCCGTCGTCGACGCGCGCCAGCAGCCCGAGCGGCCCCGGCGCGGCCGCGCCGACATGCCCCCAGCCCGCCAGGACCGGCCGTCCATCGACGGCGAAGACCAGGTCGAAGGACGGGATCTCCGCGATCGCGGGCCATAGCCGGGCGAGGGTCGCGTGGCCGGCCTCGGCCTCGCGCCGCAGGTCGGACAGGATGCGGCCGGCCTCGGCCATCAGCGCGGCGCGGGACGCGGCGTCGAGATCGGCATAGCGCGCCATCCGCGCGCCCTCGGCACCCCAGGCGATACCGCCTTCCTCGGCGACCGGCGCGGCGAAGAGCGCGGCATGGGCCGGGGAGAGGCTGGACGCCGCCGCCTGCAGGGCCGCGAAGGCCTCGGCCGGCGGGATCGGGAGCAGCGGGCGCAGGTCCTGCGTCCGCGTGGCGGCGAGGCGGATCATGTCCGGCACGCGATCGGAGAGGGGCGCCGCCGCTCTCCAACCCTCACCCCGACGGGGCGCCGTGCATCCGGGACCGCGATCGTCCGGTGCGAAGCATCAGATCGAGCTGTCCAGAGGCCCTTCGGCCTTTGGTGAGGAGGGTTCGGGAGGGGCAGAGTCCCTCCCGGTTCACAGCGGCGTCTCATGGCACCGTGAACTCCCCGACGACCTGGTCCCGCACTCCTTGCCGCGCCGTGCCGGTGATGACCCGATCCGGCTGCCCTTCCTGCCGCACCGTCACGCGATACGGCGTCTGTGGCCCGTCCACCCGGTCGAAGTAATCCACCACGATGCGATACCGTCCCGGCGCGGGGTTGTTCTCGAACACCACGTTCTCGACCGGCGTGCGCGTGGTGGGCCCGCCCGCGGCGTTGCGGTCGATGTCGAGCGCGCCACCGCAGGCCGCGCGGTTGCGGAAGTCGATCCGCTGCCCACTCGGGCAGATCACCGCGAGATCGAGGTCGTTGCGGTCGTCCCAGGCCAGGATCACCTGCGTCCGTCCGCGCCGCGCCCCTTGCCGATCGGCACGGTCGAGGTCTGGATTGCGTGGCGGTTCTGGCGGCGGCTGCTGCGGCGGGGGTTGCTGCGGTGGCGGCTGCGGAGACCGCGGCGGCGGTTCCGGCGGCCGGGGTGGCTCGGGCGGACGTGGCGGCGGCGGTGGCGGCTCGGGCGGCCGGCAGAGCAGCCGGCGTTCCCCGGCCTCGGCCACGATGCGGGCGAGCTCGGCGCGCAGGGCCCCTTCCCGCGCCTCCTCCTCCCGCAGCACATCGAGCCGCCCGACCTGCTCCTCCGGCGCGATGCACTGCGCCTGGGGCGTGGCGAACCAGCCGAAGGGATCGCGCCACAGCAGCCACAGCGCGAGCAGCAGCATCAGCAGCGTCAGCAGGAAGGCGAGCAGCCACGGCCAGATGCGGGTGCGCGCCGCGACGGCGGCGGCGGGCGGGCCGACGATCGTCATGGGCGCGACGGGCTGCGGCATCATCTTCACCAGCAGCTCGCGCACCGCGCCGGCACCGGCGCGGGTATGGCCCCAGGGGGCCAGCACGGGCACGCCCTCGCGCACGCGGATCGCGGAAGGGTCGGGGATCTCCAGCGCCAGGCGCAGCAGCTCGCCCAGGAAGCGGTCGCCCTCGCTGGCGGAGGCGTGCAGTTTCTCGGCCGCCGCCTGGATCTCGGCGACCATCGGCATCAGCGTGGCGCGAACCGCCTCCTGCGTGGCGGGATCGAGGTCGGTGAGCGGCACCGCCGGACCGGCGCCCGGCGCGTACCAATCGATGCTGCCCTTCTCGGGATCGGGATTGGGCTCGGCGAAGAGCGCCGCGTGACGCGGGGAAAGCGCCCGTCGCAGATACTGCGTGAGCTGCTCCCAATGCTGGACCGCGAGTTGGCCGCCGACGCCCTGCGCCAGCAGGTCCCGGTTCAGCGTGGTGGCGATCAGGCTGTCGTCCACGATGGGCTCCCGCCTTGCCGGATCAGCGCGGCGCGGCCGGGGCGGCCGGCGGCTCGGCTGCCGGGGGTGCCGCGGCAGGCGGTGCCCCGGCGGCGGCCGGTGCCGGCGGCGGCGTCGGTGCGGCCGGAGCGGCTGGCGGCGTGCCGGTGGCGGGCGCGGCCCCAGGCGCGCTCGCGGGCTGCGGTGCCGGCGCCGCCGGCTGGCAGGCCCCGGTCAGCTCCGTGACGGCCACGCCATTCGCGGTGAGGAAGGCGACGAGCGAGTCCTCCTTCTGGGCATAGGAGACACGCTCGCCCTGTTCGGCATTGAAGAAACCGAAGGTGTTCACGCCCACCACCCGGCCGCAGCGATCCACCAGTGGCCCGCCCGAATTGCCCCGGCTGATCGCCGCCGTATGCGGCATCACCGTCAGGCCGGAGGGCAGGTTCTGCACAGCGCTGATCAGCCCGTCCGTCACCGCGAGTTCCGGGATGGTCCGCGTATTGCCTTCCAGCAGCGCCTGGAAATTCGCATCCGTCTGCATGATGGCCTGCGGGAAGCCGGCGGCGATGACCGGATCGAGCCGGCTCGCCACCCGCGTCAGGCCGAGCGGCGACAGCGCCGGCGCGTCGGCCGGCAGGCGCAGCAGGGCGAAATCCGGCCGCCCCGGCGCCGGGTCCGGCGTCTGTGCCGCGACCTGCGCCACGATCGGCCGGCCCAGTCGCCGGTTCACCACATAGACGCGCTGCGGATCCAGCGGCGCGACCACATGCGCATTCGTCACCACCACGCCCGGCGCGACCACGAACCCGGTCCCGGTGCCGACCCCCTGCCCGTTCGCGAGCGGCCCCATCACCAGCACCGTGGCCTGGTCCAGCAATTCGATCAGCGTGCCGGTGAAGGCCTGCTGCCCGGCCGGGGTCGGCGGCAGGGAGGAAGGCTGCATCGGGGTGACCTGCGGCGGCGTCAGCGGGGACTGGCCGAAGCCCTCAGGCCGGCAGACATCGCCCTGCAGCGCCTGGCGGGCCTGCTCGATCTCGCGCTGCAGCGCCTCGTTCGTCTCGCGCTGGCGCCGAACCTGGTCGTCGATGCGGGAGGCATCGGCGACATGCGCGACCAGCCGCTGCGCCGCGATGCGCTCGGAAATCAACTGCCAGCCGAGCCAGAAGCCAAGGCCGAGGAAGATCAGCGCCACCAGCACGCCCACGGGCAGCAGCCACCAGTTCCAGGCCGAGGAGACGGCACGCGGCGCCGGCACGGCCGGCGGCGGAACGGGCAGCGTGGGCGGGGGCGGCACCGGCGCGGCAGCCGCCGGGCGCGGTGCCATGGGCGGAGGCGCGGCGCGCGCCGGCTCGGGCGCCTGCGCGGATTCGGCCAGCAGCGCGGATGGCAGCGCCGCGCCGTAGACGGCGCGCAGATGCGCAGCGCGGCTCGACGGATCGCGCAGCGCCCCGACGGGGGCGAGGCCCCACCCCGCGATCAGCGGCTGATCGTCCACCGCGAGGATCGATTCCGGCCCGGCCAGGACAAGCGCCGCGCGCAGCAGCGGATCGCCCATGAGGGGGGTGAGCGCGGCAAGCGCCTCGCCCAGGCGCTGTTCCACCGCCGCGCGCCGTGCCGGGGCCAGCGCGGAGAGCGGCACCGGATCGCTGCCCGCCACCGCATACCAGGAGACGGAGCCGGCATTGCGCCCATTGCCCCAGGTGACGACCGGCTCGGCGAAGAGCGCCGCGCGGTCAGGTCCCAGCAGCGCCCGCAGCCGCGCATCGGCGTCGAGCGCCGGCGCGCCGCCGACAAGGACAGGCTCGAGCCCCGTGAGCTCGGTCTTCAGGATGAAGCGCGGACTCGCCATGGTCTCGTGGGCTCCGGGCAGTGCAGCAGGGCGCGGTCGAATCCCGCGCCGGTCGAACGGACTGTAAGCGGCATGATCACCGTGGAGAATGGCTTCCCCATGGCGAAACGCTCCTTCGATGGGCAGGAAGGTGCTGTGTTGTGAAGCACTTCACCAACGCCGCCGCCCGTGGTTGACCGCCGCCCCAAGCATCGCCGAGCGGGGTTTTCATCATGTTGCGCATCCTGACGCTGTTCCTGGCCCTCGTCGCCGGACCGGTCCTGTCCCAGGGCCTGCCGACCAGCAAGCCGCCGCCGCTCGGCGCGACGGCGCAGGCCCCGAGCCCCGCGCCGCAGCAGGGTGGAAGCGGGCCCTCGGCCGCGAGCTGCCCCGCCCCGCTCGCCAATGGCTGCCTGACGCAGCAGAGCTCCTGCCAGATGGCTTGCCCGCCGATGTGGAGCATGAACCCCAACGCCCCGGCCTTCACGCCGACCGACCGGGCCGGCTGCATGCAGCAGTGCTTCCAGCGCTACCTGGCCTGCCGCCGGCTCTACGGGTGCTGATCGCCGCATCATTGCCCCTCGCGCATCCGCCGGTTCTGCTCTAGACGCGCAGATCATGGAATCGCGCGCGACCATCGAGGACTTCGACCGCCTGGACGTCCGGGCCGGCACCATCGTCGACGCCCAGCCCTTCCCCGAGGCCCGGAAGCCTTCGCTCCGGCTCTGGGTCGATTTCGGCGGGACGATCGGGGTCAAGCGCTCTTCGGCGCAGATCGTGGTCCACTACGCCCCGGACAAGCTCATCGGCCGCCAGGTCATGGCGGTGGTGAACTTCCCGCCTCGCCGGATCGCGGGCTTCGAGAGCGAGGTCCTGGTCCTCGGCGTGCCGGACGAGAATGGCGCCGTGGTGCTGCTGAAGCCCGATCTCCGCGTGCCCGACGGCGGCAGGATGTTCTGAGATGGCGCCACGCTACTACACCGTCACCTGGGACCAGCTCCACCGCGACAGCAAGGCACTCGCCTGGCGGCTGCTGGAAAAGGGGCCCTGGACCGGCATCGTCGCCATCACGCGCGGCGGGCTGATCCCGGCGGCGATCATCGCGCGGGAGCTCGACTGCCGCCTGATCGAGAGTGTCTCGATCATCACGTACGAGGAAGAAAAGCGCGGCCAGCCCAATGTCGCCAAGCCGCCCGCGGCGGCGGGGGACGGCACCGGCTGGCTGATCGTGGACGACCTCGTCGACACCGGCACCACGGCACGCGTGATCCGCGCCCTGCTGCCCAAGGCGCATTTCGCGACCGTCTATGCGAAGCCGGCCGGCAAGCCGGTGGTGGACACCTTCATCACCGAGGTATCCCAGGACACCTGGATCCTGTTCCCCTGGGACACCGAGCCGCAGTTCATCGCGCCGATCGCGAAGTCCACGGCGAAGTAGCGCCCCGCTTGCGGCGGGGCACCATCCGGGGAAGGCCGCGTTCCCGTCCGCGCAGCCCGTTCAGGGGCCGCCGAGGCCCAGCAGGAACTGGGAATATTTCGGCTTGCTCCAGCCGAAGGTGTCCGTGCCGCTCTCGTGGGACCGGCAGGCGCTCCAGTGGATCTCGGCATTCGGCGTCTGGCTGATCACCCAATCGACGATGTCCGAGAGATGCCGCCCGGTGTCCTTGTCGAGCTCGGTGATGTAGCGCTGGTCGGCGCCGCTCGACATGGCGAGGTTCAGGTAGCCGCCCGCCTTGCTCGAGAAAAGGCGGTAGTCGCGGCAGGGCGAACCGGAGCGGATGCTCTCGAACGGCGCGGGCGCGGTACCGCCGGTCAGCACCTGGTCGACCTGCTGGCCGATCGAGTTCGGCAGGCCCTTCCCGTCCTCAATGTAGAAGTGAATCACGATGCCGGTCGGCACCGTGAAGTTGCCATCGCTTGGCCAGCAGGCCCCGTGCCCGCCACAGACATAGTGGCGCGTGCCGAAGAGGCTGGCCTGCAAGGCCTTGATGCGCGATCCAGACATGTCCCGATCATCCCGTTGCCCACCAGGAACGAGATGATAGCGCATTGCATGCAATTATCCAGTGAATTCAGGGCGGCCGCTGCAACCGCAGCGGCGCACCACCGTCAGGCCGCGACTTCCTCGCGGCTCGCCAGCACCTTGTCGACGCGGCGGCCGTCCATGTCCACGATCTCGAAACGCCAGCCCGCCCAGACGATACGGTCGCCTTCGCGCGGCACACGCTTCAGCAGCGCCAGCATCAGCCCCGCCACGGTGTGGTAGGTCCCCGCCGCCGGCAACTCCGGCAGTTCGAGCTGCGCGCGCAGCTCGTCCGACGGCATGGAGCCGTCGAGCAGGAGCGAGCCGTCCGCGCGCTCGATCGCGACGCCTTCCGGCGCCGGCTCGGGCGGGCCGAGATCGCCCACGATGGCCTCAAGCAGGTCCGAGGCCGTCACCACGCCCTCGAAGGAGCCGTATTCGTCCATCACCAGCGCCAGGCCGAGCGTATCGCCGCGCAGCCGTTCCAGCGCATCGAGGGCGGAGAGCGTATCCGGCAGCACCAGCGGCTGGCGCAGCACCGGCGCGAGGGACATCGGCGCGCCTTCCAGCATCTGGTCCAGCAGGTCCTTCGCCACCACGACGCCGACGACGTAGTCCACGCGCCCATCCGCGACGATGAAACGCGTGACGTCGGAGGCGCGCAGCCGCGCCGCGATGTCGGCGGGCGAATCCGAGCGGTCGAGCCAGGCCAGGTCGTTGCGCGGCGTCATCAGCGCGCGCACCGGCTTGTCCGCCAGGCGGAGCACGCGTTCGATCATGTGCCGCTCCTCGGTCTCGAGGGCGCCGGCCTGGGCGCCCTCGGCGACCACGGCCTTCACTTCCTCTTCCGTCACGGCCTGTTCCGGGGGCGCGGGGCCGAACAGCCGCAGCACCACGGCCGAGGACTTGCCCAGCAGCCACACGATCGGGGACGAGAACCGCGACAGGCTCGCCATGGGGCGCGCGACGACCACCGCCACGCGCTCCGGGTTGCGCAGCGCGATCTGCTTCGGAACCAGCTCGCCCAGGATCAGGCTGAGATAGGTGATGACGATGACCACCAGCGTGAAGGCGACCTCGTTGGCATAGGGGCCAACGCCGGGGATCGTGCTGAGCCACTCCCCGATCGTGCCCGACAGCCGGGCGCCGCCGAAGGCGCCTGCGAAGATGCCGACCAGGGTGATGCCGACCTGTACGGTGGGCAGGAAGCGCTGGGGGTCGTCCGCCAGGGCCAGGGCCGCATCGGCCCCGGGGCTGCCGCGGCGCTGCATGGCGACCAGGCGCGACCTGCGGGAAGAGACGATGGCCAATTCGCTCATGGCGAAAGCGCCGTTGAGCAGGACCAAAAGAACGATAACGCCAATCTCGAGGGCTGTGCCCATGGGTGTCGTGAGTACCTCCGCGCGGCTTACTAAAGGAAAATGCGGCGTGGGGAAACGCGACCACTGGCCGAATGGCGCCGCAGCATCCTCGCCACGGCGTGCCCATGGCTGCCGGGGCCTCGCCTGTGAATTGCAGATCTCGGCGGCGACGCTGGTCAGGTTATTGAGTTATCGCTTCGGATTATCCACCTAATGCACTGAAATATTTATATTGCCTGGCATCTTCGCTCAATTTCCAGCACTGATACGATTCACCGAATTTCGCGACTCTGATCGTTTTCCGAGACATTTCTGCTCGATTCGGCCGCCGGGCTCCATTAAGAAAGCCTTAAGACGCGTGTGCGAGGCACCATGGCTGACCCGACCACCCCGCCCTCCGCGACCGCTTCGGCCATGGTCGCGGCCTTTCCCTCCCGTCCGGAGGACCGGCTTCGCCTCGCCCTGCGCCGGCTGGACGAGGCCATCGGCGAACAATCCGCCGCCACCGCCGGCCTGCGCGAGGCGATCGGCGACCTGTCCCGCACCATGGCGCGGCTCGGCGAGAGCGTGAATGGCTACCGTAGCGCTCTCGGCAGCACGGCGGCCGAGATCGAACGCGCCCTGACCGCTGCCCGGCGGCTGGAGACCACGGCCGCCCGCATGGTGGTCTGATCCCGCCCCTTGCCCCCGGCCGCGACGCGGCCAAGCATGGCGGCGGGAGGACCCGACGCCATGCATGAGCTGATCCCGCGCCTGCGTGAGGCGCGCCTTATTCCCGTGGTCCGGACCAGCTCCGCCGCGCGGGCGGCGACCGCCGTCGCCTGGCTGCAGGAAGCCGGGCTGCGCATCTTCGAGATCACCATGACCGTGCCCGAGGCGCCCGCGCTCATCCGCGCCCTCTCGGCCGATCCCGAATTGCTGATCGGTGCCGGCACCGTGCCCGATGCCCGCACCGCCGAGGCCTGCCTCGATGCCGGCGCGAAGTTCATTGTCGCCCCATGGGTGGATGCGAGCCTCGCCACGCCGGTGCATGACGCCGGCGCCTGCCTGATGCTCGGCGCGCTGACGCCGACCGAGGTGCGCGCCGCACTCGCCGCGGGGGCGGACGTGGTGAAGGTCTTCCCGGCCAGCTCCGCGGGCGGGCCCGCGCATGTGAAGGCGCTGCGCTCGGTCTTCCCCGAGGTGGTGTTCTGCCCGACCGGCGGTGTCGATGCGCGCAACATGCCGGATTACCTGGAAGCCGGGGCAGCCTTCGTCGGCATCGGCGGCAAGCTGGTGGATGAGAAGGCCATCGCCGCCGGCAACCGCGCCGCCGTCACCCGAGCCGCCGAGGAAGCCCTCGGCATCATCAGGACCTGACCATGCCGGCCTTGCTGTGCATGGGCGAGCCGATGCTGGAGTTCAACCAGCAGAAGCCAGGCCCGGACGGACGCGTGCTCTATCTCGAAGGGCATGGCGGCGACACCTCCAACGCCGCGATCGCGGCGGCGCGCTCGGGTGCGACGGTCGGCTACGTCACCGCCATCGGGCAGGACGGGCCGGGGGACAGCTTCATGGCGCTCTGGGCACGGGAGGGGGTGGACACCGCCACCGTCATCCGCCGGCCGGATGCGCCGACAGGCATCTACTTCGTCAGCCATGGGCCGCAGGGGCATGCCTTCACCTTCTACCGCACCGGCAGCGCCGCGGCGCTGTACCGGCCGGAGGAGACGCCGGAGAAGGCCATCCGCGCCGCGAGCATCCTCCACGTCTCGGGCATCAGCCAGGCGATTTCGTCCAGCGCCTGCGACGCGGTGTTCCGCGCCATCGCGGTCGCCCGGGCGGCGGGAGTGACAGTGTCCTACGACACCAACCTCCGCCTGCGGCTGTGGCCGGCGGCGCGCGCCGCCGCGGTGATCCATGCCGCGATCGGCATGGCGGACATCGCCCTGCCCTCGCTGGACGACGCGACGGCGCTGACGGGGTTGTCGGACCCCGATGCCGTGGCGGATTTCTACCTGCGGCTCTGCCCGCTGGTGCTGCTGAAATGCGGGGCGGCGGGCTGCATCGTCGCGACGCGGAAGGGCCGCACGCGAATCGCCGGGCGGCGCGTCCGGGCGGTGGATGCGACGGGTGCGGGCGACACCTTCGCCGGCAGCTTCCTCGCGCGGATCCTGGCCGGCGACGGGCCGGTCGCCGCGGCGACCTACGCCAATGCCGCCGCGGCCCTGTCCACGACCGGCTACGGGGCCGTCGCTCCGATTCCGTACGCGGACGCCGTGCATCGCTTCCTGCAGCAGGCATGACCGCGCGCTGCCTCGCCGCGTTGCTGCTGCTCGCCCTGCCTGGCCTCGCCCGGGCGCAGCCGCTGGAGCGCATCACCTTCTATTGCGGCGGTGGGGTCACCGGCGGCGGGGGCGGCGTGGCGGCGCAGGCGGATGGGGCGCTGCTGCGCCTGCGCCGCCCCCGGGCGGGCGCCCCGCTGGAGGAGACGCCGGTCGAAGGCCGTACCGCCCCCTTCGCGCGCTGGTCCGCGATGCTGGATGCCGCGCGCTTCGACACGCTGCCGCGCGGCACACCCGGCAACATGACCTGCGGCATCGCGCGCGGGGCGCATCGCGTGATCTGGCCGAGTACCGTCCCGCCGCCCGGCCTGCCCGCGCCGCTGCGCGAGCTGGTGAACGAGATGCGCAGCGCCATCCGCGATGATGCTGGTCGCTCTCCGTCTTGAGCGGCGGGGCCGGAAGGGGCGTCACCCCGTGGGTGCGGAGATAAGCGTCGGCGGTCGGATCAGGGAGGGGCGCCGCCCCTCCCCGAACCCCACCCCGGCAAAGGCCGAAAGGCCTTTGCAAACCTCCATTTGGTGCCGGGCATCACGGGCAGAATGGTGCCGAAGCCCGCTCTCGCGCCCGAACCGCGCTGAGAGGGTTCCGTACGTCCGCCGTGCCGGGCACCAGGTTCCGGCGGTCCAGGCCATACAATGGCCTGGCGGGGTGAGGTCCGGAGAGGGGCGGC
>JAYSDS010000103.1:22669-23392 GCA_041914265.1 Roseomonas sp. | reverse complement strand
CCCCTCCGGACCACCCCGCCAGGCCACAGTGTGGCCTGGACCGCCGGGACTTGGCGTCGGGCAAGACAGGCGGCCCGCACCCTCGAAAGCCTCACCGGCCCCAGTGCCAGGATCTGTCCAACACCCCGCCCGACGTGACCTTCATCGTGCCGTGCAGGCCATCGCGCCCCGCACCAGGCCAAGGTTTCCGGAAGCCCTTCGGCCTTTGGCGGGAAGAGGCTTGGAGACGGGCAGAGCCCCTCTCCATCGCCCCAACAAGCCTCGCGCCGAATGGGACCAGGCCTTCTCCAGCTACGGCAACAGTACCAGCGCTTCCGACCAGAGCCGCGCCGTTAGTTCCCCCGCCGGTTCCGCGCGCGCCAGCCGCCCCGCCTGCCCTGCCCACATCTGCATCGCCTCCGGGTTGTTCGCCTTCTCCGCTGCGAGGCGCACCGGTGCGAAGAGCGCGCGCTGCACCGGATAGGCCGCCGGCGGGGGTGACGGCGCGCGCGTCACCGCATTGGCGACGCCGCGTCCGAGCCGGCCCGAGAACATCCGCGTCAACGCAGTCCCTTCCGGTTCCGACGCGGCGATCGCCGCCGCCCAGGCCGGGTGGATCGCCGCTTCCGGGCAGCGCAGGAAACCGGTGCCGATCTGCACCGCGCTCGCCCCGAGGGTCAGCGCCGCGGCGATGCCCCGCGCATCGGCGATGGGGCCGATGGCGGTTGCACCTTCCGCATCGCA
>JAYSDS010000103.1:0-22659 GCA_041914265.1 Roseomonas sp. | reverse complement strand
GCGAAGCGTGGGATCAGCGCCATGCCGCCGGTAAGCTGCCCTTCGGCGGCGGCAGCGTCGAAGGCGCCGCGATGCCCGCCGGCCTCCGCCCCCTGGGCGATGATGGCATCCGCGCCGGCCACGACCGCCTCCCGCGCTTCGGCCAGCGTTGTCGCCGTGGCGAACCAGGCGATGCCGCGCGCCTTGGCCGCCGCGATCACCTCGGCCGGAAAGACGCCCATGATGGAGGAGATGGCGGTCGGCCCCGCCTCGATCATCGCGCGGCATTGCTCGGCGAAGTCGGGCAGCAACGGTCCGTCCGGAATCGCCGGGCGCGGCCCATGGCCGGCGAGGAAATCGGCCATCGCTTCCTCCCGCGCGGCGTCGCGGGTTGGCGGCGGGTCAGGGATCCAGAGGTTGATCTGGAAGGTCCCGTTCGACCCGGCGCGAAAGGCGCGCGCCCAGTCGGCAATGCCCTCCGGCGTCGTGTTCAGCGCGCCGAGCGCGCCCATCCCCCCGGCATTGGCCACTGCGGCGGCCAGCGGCGCCGGCGTGGACCCCGCCATGGGCGCGAGCAGGATCGGCACCCGCAATCCGAACCGCTCGCAGAAAGCCGTAGCGCGCCCTTTGGCCGTCGCCGGCGTGGCTGTATCCGTCATGGCTCGTTCCCTCCGCTCCGCGAGTCTCCTGCCCGATGCCGCCCGCCCCCGCAACGCGCCGTGCGCGCACCCGCCCCGACCTGGCGCTGGAAGCCGGGCGGGGCCGCGTGGCCGGGGTGGATGAGGCCGGGCGCGGGCCATTGGCCGGGCCGGTCGTGGCGGGTGCGGTGGTCTTCCGGCACGCACCGCCCGCCGCCCTCGCGGCGCTGATCGACGATTCGAAGCGCCTGACGGAAGCGCGCCGGGACGCCGCCTTCGCCGCGCTGCGCGACGCGGCGCAGGAGGGCATCATCGACTTCGGCATCGGCGCGGCTTCCGCCACCGAGATCGGCACGCTGAACATCCTGCGCGCGACGCATCTCGCCATGGCGCGCGCGGTCGCGCGGCTCGGGGCGCTGCCTGATCTCGCGCTGGTCGATGGCAACCAGCCGCCGCGCCTGCCCTGCCCCGTGCGCTGCGTGATCGGCGGCGACGCGCTGTCGCTGTCCATCGCCGCGGCGTCGATCCTGGCGAAAGTCGTTCGTGACCGCGCAATGACCAGGCTCGATCCGCGCTGGCCCGGATACGGCTTCGCGCGCCATGCGGGATACCCGACCGCGGCGCATCTGGCCGCGCTCGCGCAGCTCGGCCCGAGCCCGCATCACCGGCGCGGTTTCGGCCCGGTGGACCAGGCCGGTCTCCGCTTTGCTTGACCTGTCGAGTCGCACAAGCGATTCTGCGGTATTCGCGTCGGGGGACGAGGTTAACGAGTGGGTACGCAGATCGACACGCCACTCGACCAGGTGCTGGTCGGGGATTGCATCGCGTGGCTGCGGCACCTGCCGCCGGCCTCGGTGCACGCCATCTTCGCCGACCCGCCCTACAACCTTCAGCTCAAGGGCACGCTGCGCCGGCCGGATGATTCGCTGGTCGATGGCGTCGACGACGAATGGGACCGCTTCGCGGATCTCGGCGCCTATGATTCGTTCACGCGCGAATGGCTGACCGAATGCCGCCGCGTGCTGCGCAAGGACGGCACCATCTGGGTGATGGGCGCCTATCACAATGTCTTCCGGCTCGGCTCGGCGTTGCAGGATCTCGGGTATTGGATCCTGAACGACGTGATCTGGCGGAAGTCGAACCCGATGCCGAATTTCCGCGGCCGCCGCTTCACCAATGCGCATGAGACGCTGGTCTGGGCCTCGCGCGGTCCCGAATCGCGCTACCGCTTCAACTACGCGGCCATGAAGTCGCTCAACGACGACCTGCAGATGCGCAGCGACTGGTTCATCCCGCTCTGCACCGGCGGCGAACGCCTGCGCGACGACAAGGGCGACAAGCTGCATCCGACCCAGAAGCCCGAGGCGCTGCTGCATCGCGTCATCCTGTCCTGCACCAATCCGGGCGAGGTGATCCTTGATCCCTTCTTCGGATCGGGCACGACGGGCGCGGTGGCGAAGCGGCTCGGCCGCCGCTTCATCGGCATCGAACGCGAACAGGCCTATGCCGACGCCGCCCGCGCGCGCATCGAGGCGATCGAACCCGCCCCCGAGGACGCCGCCGCCGCGCTGCCATCCCGCAAGGAACAGAAGCGCATCCCCTTCGGCACGCTGGTCGAACGCGGCCTGGTGCCGCCGGGGACCAAGCTGTTCGACCGCCAGAAGCGGTTCGAGGCGGTGGTGGGCGCCGATGGCACGCTGCGTTGCGGCCTGGCCACCGGGTCGATCCACAAGGTCGGCTCGGCCGTGCAGGAAGCGCCGTCCTGCAATGGCTGGCTGTTCTGGCATCTCGAAACCCGCGATGGCCGGCTGCGCGTGCTCGATGAGCTGCGCGAGACCATCGCGCGCGAAGGCTGATATCCGATGAGCGACACGATCACACCGGCCCCCGCCATGCCGCCGGTCGAACCGCAGGGCCGGTCCTGGCTGCGCGTGGTGCTGGAGGAATCGCCCTACCTCATCATGCTCTTCGCCGGCTTCTTCGGCGTCTCGGTATCGGGCGGGGAAACGCCGAACCTGCTCTACTGGCAGGTGCTGACGCCGATCTTCGGGTTGCTGTGCATCGCCGCCGGCTGGAAGGCCGCATCGAATCGCGGCCTGCGGATGCGGCTGATCTGGACCCAGGCGGCGCATTGGGCGGCCTTCCTCGCGGCCATGCTGCTGTTGTTCCTGCCTTCCGTGCGCGGCGTGGTGAACGACAACGCGACGGAGATCGGGCTGCTGCTGCTGCTCGGCCTCGGCACCTTCGTTGCGGGGGTGCATGCGGGATCGTGGCGGATTGTGCTGGTGGGTGCGGTGCTCGCAGCCTCCGTGCCGACGGTCGCGACGTTGCAGCAATCGGCCCTGATGCTGGCGGTGGCGGCGCTGATCGTTGTGGGGATCGGGGCGGTCTTCGTCTGGGCGCGCGCCCGGGGTGGGATAATGGCAACCTGATACGGCCAGGCCTTGCCGACGATCCGCTCATCGGCAGGGCGAATGGCATCCGCGCGCAAGGCTGGTGCGGCGGCGGCGCCAGGCGGGCTCGCCCCCGGCGTGCCGGCGCGGTCCCGGACGACCTCCCGGAAAGTAATCGGAAAGTCCGGCGCCGGCCCGCACCCCCGCTGTCCACGCCATGGGCCGCTGGCATCAGGCCATCGTCACGAAGCCGATGACGATGCAGAGAAGGCCGAAGACAATCAGGCCGACCGCAAGCATCCTGTCGCCGCGCGGTCGAGCATCTTCCCGATCCGCTCCCGGCGGCGCCGCGCGGCGCCGCCGGCGGTCATGCGAAGGCGCCATGGCGCATACAGGGAAAAGGGGGCACGGCTCCAGCTCCTCGCCACAGGCCAAGGCGGCGGCACGCTGTAGGAGGAAGCCCCGCAAAGGCGCCATGTGAGAGTGCCGGCCGCAGCGTATGGAACGCGCAAAAGCCTCGGCAATGCGCCTACCTGATTGCTGGCGTACTTCCGCTGGGAGGAAGGGGGGGGGGGGGGGGGGGGGGGCGGCGCCCCCCCCCCCCCCCCCCCCCCCCCCCTCGCCACCGTTCGCGTCAGGACGCGACCGTTTCGGTCTCGTCCTTCCGCGTCTTCCACAGTGACCAGAGCACCCCGCTGGTGATGAGTGCGAGTGTCACGCCCAGCGAGATCGCCGGATCCACTTTCCCCACGATCTGGTTCCAGAAGATCTTCGCCCCGATGAAGACCAGCACCAGGGCCAGCGCGTACTTCAGGTAGTGGAAGCGGTGCACCATGGCTGCCAGCGCGAAGTACAGCGCGCGCAGGCCGAGGATCGCCATGATGTTGGCCGTGTAGACGATGAAGGTGTCGGTGGTGATGGCGAAGATCGCCGGCACCGAATCCACCGCGAAGACCAGGTCGGCGATGTTGATCACGACCAGCGCGAGGAACAGCGGCGTGGCGGTGCGCACCAGGGCGCCGGTCTTGGGGTCGGACTCCCGCACGAAGAACTTCTGGCCATGAAGTTGTTCCGACACCCGCATGTGCCGGCGCATGAAGCGCACCACCGGGTTCTGCGCGATGTCCTGTTCCCCGTCATCGGCCACCACCAGCATCTTGATGCCGGTGCCGATCAGGAAGGCGCCGAACAGATAGAGGACCCAGGAATATTCCTGCACCAGCGCCGCGCCGGCGGCGATCATGATGCCGCGCAGCACGATCACGCCCAGGATGCCCCAGACCAGGGCCCGGTACTGGTAGGCGCGGGGGATCGCGAAATAGGTGAAGATCAGGCTGATGACGAAGACGTTGTCGATGGACAGCGCCTTCTCGATGAAGAAGCCGGTGAAGAAGGCGACGCCGGCATGGGAGCCGTCGGCCGTGGCCAACACCCCGGTGTCATGCGCCCACCAGATGCCCGCGCCGAAGATCATCGCGAAGCCGATATAGAATGCCGAGAGCCAGAGGCTCTGGGCGATCCCCATTTCCTTGTCCTTGCGGTTCAGCACGCCGAGGTCGAAGGCGAGCAAGGCCAGCACCACTGCCAGGAAGCCGGCCCACATCCAGACCGGCTTGTCCAACCATTCCGCTGTCAGGAAATCCATCCCTGATACGCTCCTCTCTGGCGCGGCCCGAACTTCCAGCGGGCTTGCAGAGAGGGCCCGGACCGCGCGGTTTCCCACGCGATCCGACATCACGGACGCCGCCCGAACGGGCGCGCGGCCGCCAGAGGGGCCCGGATCACCGTCGGACATGGTTTCGGGATGCTTTGGCGTCAAGACCCGTTGCGGCGAAGCCCCGGATGGCCCATGTGGGTTTGCATGGGCGCTGCCGGGACACTAGGTTGCGCCCCGCTCTGACGGAAAAGGGCCGCCCCGGGCGGGGCGGCGGCAACGAGATCGAGGCGCCACCATGGGTTCGTTCAGCATCTGGCACTGGCTTGTCGTGCTGCTGGTCATTCTTCTGCTGTTCGGCAGCGGCAAGATCAGCGGGCTGATGGGCGACCTGGCCAAGGGCATCAAGTCGTTCAAGCAGAACATCAAGGAAGACGAGAAGGACGCCTCGATGGAGGCGCAGGCCACCCCGCCGACCGGCAACATCGCCGGGCCGCAGGCGGGTCAGGCGTCTTCCACGACGGCGCAGCCGCAGTCGGGCAACCGCCCCGCGGCCTGACGCGCCTTTCCGGACCGGGGCACCGGCCCGCGTCCTGACCTGCCGGATCGAGGCAGGGCGGGGCCGGGCCGGTGTCGTGTCCGGGCCACCGCCCCCGTGGAGCCGCCATGACCTTCGAGGACGCCGCCGCCGCGATTGCCGCCGCCGGGCGCCGCATGGACGCGCTGGGCTGGGTGCCGGCCACGGCGGGGAACATCTCCGTCCGGCTGGGGGTGGATGAGATCGCGATCACCCGGTCCGGCCGCCACAAGGGGCTGATGACCGCGGCGGATGTGATGCTGGTGGATGCCGCCGGCACATCGCGCGAAGCAGGGGCGAAGCCGTCCTACGAGACGCTGCTTCATTGCGGCATCTATCGTCGCTTCCCCGGGACCGGGGCGGTGCTGCACGGGCATTCGGTGCCCAACACCGTGCTGTCGCGGCGGGCGGGGGATGCGATCCGCCTCGCCGGATATGAATTGTTGAAGGCATTTCCGGGCGGGCCGACGCATGACACGGCGGTGTCCGTCCCCGTGCTCGACAACGACCAGGACATTCCCCGCCTGCAGGCCGCGCTGGACCGGCTGTGGGATGCCTCGCCCGCGGTGCCGCCGGGCTACATCATCCGCGGCCACGGGGTATATGTCTGGGGCGCTTCCATGGACCACGCGATGACGCGGCTGGAAGCGCTGGAATTCATGCTCCGCTGCCATCTCGAAGAAGAACGGAGGCATTCGCCATGAGCCTGCTGACCATCCGCGACGCCGCCACCGGCGCCGAGACCTTCCACACCAGCGACGCCGCGAAGATCGCCGAGGCGCTCGCCCCCATCGGCGTGCGCTTCGAACGCTGGCCCGTCGCCGCCCTGCCCGAAGGTGCGGCACCCGACGTGGTGCTCGAAGCCTATCGTCCGCATCTCGATGCCTTCCTCAAGGAGACCAAGGCCGGCACGGCCGACGTCATCCGCCTGACCGCGGACAATCCGCAGAAGGACGCGATCCGCGCGAAGTTCCTGTCCGAGCACATCCACACCGAGGACGAGGTGCGCTTCTTCCACGAAGGCGCGGGCAACTTCGTCATGCATGTGGATGGCAAGATCTACGACGCGCATTGCACGCAGGGCGACCTGATCTCGGTGCCCGCCAACACCAGGCACTGGTTCGATGCGGGCGCGATCCCGAACGTCACCGCGCTGCGCGTCTTCACCGACACCACGGGCTGGACGCCGCATTACACGGGCAGCGACATCGCCGCCCGCATCCCCGTCGCGGTGGGCTGACCGGCCATGGCGCTGTCCTGCATCCTGACCGACATCGAGGGCACGACCAGCGCCATCGCCTTCGTGAAGGAAACGCTCTTCCCCTTCGCCGAGGCCGAGCTCGACGCCTTCCTCGACGCCCATGAGGAAGACCCCGAGGTCGCCGCGGTGATGGCCGAGGTGCGCGAGATCGCGCGGGAGCAGGATCCGCGCTCGACCCTGCGCATGTGGATGGCGGAGGACGCGAAGGTCACGCCGCTCAAGACGCTGCAGGGGCTGATCTGGCGGGCGGGCTACCTCGATGGGCGGTTGAAGGGCCATGTTTATCCGGATGTGCCGCCCTGCCTGCGCGCCTGGTCCAAGGCGGGGCTGCGCCTCGCGGTCTATTCCTCAGGTTCCGTCGCGGCGCAGAAGCTGATCTTCGGCCATTCGGAGGCCGGCGACCTGACGCCGCTCTTCGCCGGCTTCTTCGACACCAAGGTGGGCGGGAAGCGGGAGGCGACCTCCTACGCGACCATCGCCGCGGGGCTGTACCTGCCGCCCGGCGACATCCTGTTCCTGTCGGATGTGACGGAGGAGCTGGACGCGGCGAAGACCGCCGGCCTCGCGACCTGCCAGCTTGTCCGCGAGGCGGATGGCACGCAGCCCGGCGAAGGCCACCCGCAGGCAGCGGACTTCCGCGCCGTCGCGCAGCGCTTCGACCTGCCTGTCCCGGGCTGACGCGTGCCCTACGCGGTCACGCTGCGCCTCGACGCCGAGGCGGCCGCGCCCGTCGAGACGATGTGGCGCGCGCTCGCCGCCGCCGGGCTGCATGAGGACAGCCTGGCGCTGGGCTATCCGCCGCATGTCACGCTGACCATCCATCCGGATGGGGTGGACGTGCCGCGGCTGACCGACGCCGTTGAGCGCTGCGCCGCCGGTTGGGATGCGGTGCCCCTGCGCATCGCGGGCTTCGGCGTCTTCGCCGCGCCGGTGCCGGTGCTGTATCTGGCCCCGGTCGTGACGCCCGCATTGCTTCTGTGTCAGCAGGCCCTGGCCGAAGCCTTGTCCGGGCTGCCCTGCGATCCACATTACCGCCCTGGCGTGTGGGTTCCGCACATCACCCTGGCCAAGGGCGGCGCCGCGGGCGAGCCCGGCTGGATGGGGCGGGCCTTCGATTGCCTCGCGCCGCTATGGCCGGCCTTGCGCCCGGGCCGTGCGGAGCGCCTCGAGATCGTGCATTTCCGGCCCGTGACGGTGCTGCAAAGCCTTGTCATGCCACCCGGCTTGGCGGCGCCCGCGACAAGCGTCTAGAAGCCGGATCAGGCCCACAGCGGAGGTTTACCGTCATGCTCACGACCTGGACGGTCGAGGACGGCCGTTGTCGTGTCCGCGAGGGCGCGGTGTCCGACGTCACCGCCTCGCTGCCCGCACCCGAGTTGCGCGCCGCGGCGAGCGCCGTCGCCGAACCGGAAAGCCTTCGCCACGCCGTCTGGATCGACCTGCTGAACCCGACCCCGCAGGAGGAGAAGGCGGTCCAGGACGCGCTCGGCATCGAGATCCCGACCCGGGAGGAGATGCAGGAGATCGAGAGCTCCTCCCGCCTCTACCGCGAGGAGGACGCGCTCTTCCTGACCGCGAGCTTCCTCTATGGCGTCGAGGTCGGCGAATACGGATCGACGCCGATCACCTTCGTGCTGACCAACAGCGCGCTGATCACCGTGCGCTACGCGACGCCCAAGGCCTTCACCACCTTCGGCGTCCGCGCCCAGCGCCAGCCTGCCGCGGTGCTCACCACGCCGGACGGGGTGATGCTGCATCTCTTCGAGCAGATCGTGGATCGGCTCGCCGACGTGCTGGAACGCCTCGGCGCCGACATGGATCGGTCGAGCCAGCGCTCCTTCCACGCCGCGCGCGCCAACATCAAGGCGAACCGGCGCGACGAGCAGCTCAAGGCGACCATCATCGTGCTCGGCCAGGTCGGTGAGGTGACGAGCCGCATCATGGAGACGCTGCTCGGCCTGACCCGCATCCTCACCTTCGTGGGCGCCGAGAAGGGGACGGCCGTGCGCAAGGAGAACCAGGTCATCCTCAAGACCCTGGTGCGCGACGTGCGGTCCCTGGTCGATCATTCCAATGCGATGAACGGCAAGGCGCAGTTCCTGCTCGATGCCGTGCTCGGCCTGATCAACATCGAGCAGACCGGCATCATCAAGACCTTCACCGTGGCCTCGGTCGCGCTGATGCCGCCGACCCTGATCGCGTCCATCTACGGCATGAACTTCGAGGACATGCCCGAACTGAAATGGATCGCGGGCTATCCGATCGCATTGATCGCGATGGTGGTCAGCGCCATCCTCCCGGTGCTGTATTTCCGGCGCAAGGGCTGGCTGTAGCAGGATGGCGGGCATTCCCCCGCGAAGGATCCCGCCATGCGCCTGCTGCTCGCCAACCCCAACACCACGGCCGGCATCACGGCGCTGATGGCCGATGCGGCCCGCGCCGTCGCCGCCCCCGGCACCGAGATCAGGCCCGCCACCGCGGCATTCGGCGCGGCCGTGATCGGCAGCCGCATGGAAATGGCGATCGCCGAGCACGCGACGCTGGCCCTGGTGGCGCGCGAGGCGGAAGCCTGCGACGCGGTGATCATCGCGGCCGCGCTCGACAGCGCGTTGCGGGCGGTGCGGCAGATGCTGCCCGTTCCGGTGCTCGGCCTGACCCAGGCGGCGATCCATGTCGCCAACCTCACGGGCGGGCGCTTCGGCATGGTGGTCTCCGCCCCCCGCGTCGGCGCGGTGATGCGGGAAATGGTGGAAGGCTATGGCCTGGCGACGCGGCTGGCCGGCATCCGCGCGATCGGCAGCGAAGCAGCCGCCGTCTATGCCGACCCCGATGCCGCCACGGCCGCGATCGCCGCCGCCGCGCGGCGCCTGGTGGAAGAGGACGGCGCCGAAGCCGTGGTGCTGATCGGCGCGGTGATGGCCGGCATGCCTGGCCGCATCGGCGCCGAGGTGCCCGTGCCGGTGATCGAGGGCGTCAGCGCCGCCGTCGCACTGGCCGAGGGTCTGGTGCGGCTCGGGTTGCGCCAGCCGGCCGCCGGCAGTTTCGCGCCTCCCGGGCGGCGCATGGTCAGCGGGGTGGACGCGGCCCTGGCCGGTCGGTTCGGGGAGTGACGGCGCGCCGGAGAGGGGCACCGCCCCTTTCCGGACCGCGCGGCGCCCCGGCGCATGGCCGCCCCCTCGCGCAGCACGGTTCCCGCGCCGCAGCATTCCTGCTTGGATCACGCCGATCCGCAGGAGCCGAGCATGAGCGAACCCGTCCGCGTCCCCGCCTCCGTGACCAATTGCCGCTGGGGCGCCTTCGACGCCTCCTTCCCGCCCGTGGCCTCGATCGACCCGGGGCAGGTCGTGATCCTCGAATGCCTCTCCGGCGGGCCGGAGGTGATGCCGCGGGACGAGCAGATGCTGGCGGTGCCGCCCATGCTGCGCGAGGTGCACGCGAAGCTGCCGCGCCTCGGCGCCCACATCATCACCGGGCCCGTGGAAGTCCGCGGCGCCGAACCCGGCGATGCGCTGCGCATCGACATCGAGAAGATCGAGCTCGGCAACGACTGGGGCTTCTGCGGCTTCCGCCCGCTGTTTGGCACGCTGCCGGAGGATTTCCCCTATCGCCGCACCATCCACATCCCCGTGGACAAGCAGGCGATGACCGGCCGCCTGCCCTTCGGCCCGAAGGAAGGCGGGATGGACCTGCCGCTCGCCCCCTTCTTCGGCGTGATGGGCGTCGCCCCGCCGGCCGAATGGGGGATGATCAACACCAAGGAGCCGCGCGCGATGGGCGGCAACCTCGACAACAAGGAACTGACGGAAGGCACCACGCTGTTCCTGCCCGTGTTCAATGAGGGCGCGCTGTTTTCCGCCGGCGACGGCCATGGCGTGCAGGGCGATGGCGAGGTCTGCATCAATGCCCTGGAAATCTGCCTGACCGGGCATTTCCGCCTGTCGCTCGTCAAGGGCGGCGGGGCGAAGGACCCGGTGCTGGCATTCCCCCGCGCCGAGACGAAGACCCACTACATCACCATGGGGATGAACGAGGATCTCGACCTTGCCATGAAGCAGGCGCTGCGCGAGATGATCGCCTTCATCACCTCCCGCACCAACCTCTCCGCCGCCGATGCCTACCAGTTCTGTTCGCTGGCGGTGGATTTCCACGTCACCCAGACGGTGAACGGGGAGAAGGGCGTGCACGGCATGCTGAAGAAGGGATTGTTGTTCTGACCGCCGCCGCGAAGACGCCGGCGAAGGGCCTGCTGGGGCAGTTCTTCGCCTATTACGCCCCCTGGAAGGGATTGTTCGCGCTCGATTTCGGCTGCGCCGTGCTGTCGGGGCTGCTGGAGCTCGGCTTCCCCATGGCGGTGCGCGTTTTCGTGGATCACCTGCTGCCGGGCCAGAATTGGGGGCTGATCCTGGCCGCGGCCGCGGCGCTGATGATGATCTATCTGCTGAACGGCGCGCTGACGGCCATCGTGAACTATTGGGGCCACATGCTCGGCATCAACATCGAGACCGAGATGCGGCGCCGTGCCTTCGAGCACCTGCAGAAGCTGTCCTTCCGTTTCTACGACGAGCAGAAGACCGGCCACCTGGTCGGCCGTATCACCAAGGACCTCGAGGAAGTGGGCGAGGTCGCCCATCACGGCCCCGAGGATCTGTTCATCGCGATCATGACCTTCATCGGCGCCTTCGCGCTGATGTTCATGGTCAATCCGACGCTCGCGCTGATCACCGCGCTGATCGTCCCGCCGGTGGCCATCGTCTCGACGCGCTTCGGCGCGCGGCTGACCACCACCTGGCGGTCCATCTTCGGTCGCGTCGGCGCCTTCAACACCCGCATCGAGGAGAATGTCGGCGGCATCCGCGTGGTCCAGGCCTTCGCGAACGAGGAGCATGAGCGCGCCCTGTTCGACCGCGACAACGCCAGCTATCGCGACACCAAGCTGCAGGGCTACCGGCTGATGGCGGCGTCGCTGTCGCTGTCCTACCTCGGCATGCGGCTGACCCAGATGGTGGTGATGGTCGCCGGCGCCTGGTTCGTGCTGCATGGCCAGCTCACCCCGGGCGACTTCGTCGGCTTCCTGCTGCTGGTCGGCGTCTTCTTCCGCCCGGTCGAGAAGATCAACGCGGTGCTGGAGACCTATCCGAAGGGCATTGCGGGTTTCCGCCGGTATCTGGAACTGCTCGCCACCCGCCCGGACATCGCCGACAAGCCCGACGCCGTTACGGTCGGCCGCCTGCGCGGCGACATCCGCTATGAAGGCGTGCGCTTCGGCTATGACGCCGACCGCCCGGTGCTGCGCGGCATCGACCTCGACATCCGCGCCGGGGAGACGGTGGCCTTCGTCGGGCCCTCGGGCGCCGGCAAATCCACCCTCTGCTCCCTCCTGCCGCGCTTCTACGAGGTGCAGGGCGGGCGCATCGCCATCGACGGCATCGACATCCGCGACATGACGCTCGCCTCGCTGCGCGGGCAGATCGGCATCGTGCAGCAGGATGTCTTCCTGTTCGGCGGCACGCTGCGCGAGAACATCGCCTATGGCAGGCTCGACGCCACCGAGGCGGAGATCCGCGACGCCGCCCGCCGCGCCCGGCTGGACGCGATGATCGCGGCATTGCCGGACGGGCTCGACACCATCGTGGGCGAGCGCGGGGTGAAGTTGTCCGGCGGGCAGAAGCAGCGCCTGGCCATCGCGCGCATCTTCCTCAAGAACCCGCCGATCCTGATCCTGGATGAAGCGACCTCGGCGCTCGACACCGAGACCGAGCGCGCCATCCAGCAATCGCTGGCGGAATTGTCGGAAGGCCGCACGACCCTCGTCATCGCGCATCGCCTCGCGACCATCCGCAATGCCGACCGCATCGTGGTGGTCGACCAGGGCGGCATCGCCGAGCAGGGAAGGCATGGCGAGCTCATCGCTGCCGGCGGCACCTATCGGCGCCTGCAGGAGGCCCAGGACCTCGCCTCCTGATACCGGCGGCCCTTCGTCCTGACCGGTGGAACCGAGAGGGGCCTTGCCTCTCGGACTCTCCCCACCACGGGTGCCCATTCACATTGCTCCGCAATGTGAATGGGGCCCGCATAGGCCCAGGGCCTTTGGAAACCACCACTTGGCGCCAGGCATCACGGCCAGGACCGATGCCGAAACCCGCTTCCGGGCTCGAAGCGCATTGAGAGGGGCGGCAACGCCCCTTCTGCCCGGCACCAAAAGCCGGCTTTCCAAATGATACAATCATTTGGCGGGGTGGTTTGGAGGGGCGGTGCCCCTCCAATGTCCGCCCGCACCGGTCATGTCCCAGGGACGGTGCCGGTCTTTCCAAACGACCCGTGAAGCCTTTCATGGCGTGTGCGGGCGGTCATTGCCGGCCCGCACGCGCGGTGCCACCTTGCGCGCGCCATGCCCAGCCAGGACGACATCCGCACCGCCGCGGACCGCATCGCCCCCTTCATCCGCCGCACCCCGGTCATCCGGCTCTCCCCGGCGGAAACGGGGCTTGAAAACCCGCTGACGCTGAAGCTCGAACTGCTCCAGGTCACTGGCTCCTTCAAGCCGCGGGGGGCCTTCAACCGGCTGCTCTCGGCCGAGATCCCGAAGGCCGGCGTCGTCGCCGCCTCGGGCGGTAATCACGGCCTGGCGGTGGCCCATGCCGCCGCCGTCCTCGGCATCAAGGCCGAGATCTTCGTCCCCGAGCTCACCCCCGAGGCGAAGCGCGCGCGCATCGTCGATACGGGCGCCGTGCTGACCGTGGGCGGGGCGACCTACAACGAGGCGCGCCTAGCCTCCGAGGCCCGCGCGGCGGAAACCGGCGCCCTGATCGTCCACGCCTATGACCAGGAGGAAGTCCTGGCCGGGCAGGGCACGGTCGGGATGGAACTGGAAGCCGATGCGCCCGACCTGACGCATGTGGTCATCGCCGCGGGCGGCGGCGGGCTCTATGGCGGCATCGCCTCCTGGTATCGCGGCCGCGCCCAGATGGTGATCGCGGAACCCGAGGAATGCCCGACGCTGTTCATGGCGGGCATGGTCGGCCAGCCGGTGGACGTCCCCGCCGGCGGCGTCGCCGCCGACAGCCTGGGCGCGAAGCGTGTGGGGGAACTGGCCTTCGGCGTCATGCAGGAGGTCGGCGGCCGGTCGGTGGTGCTGCAGGACCAGGTGATCCGCAACGCCCAGCGCTGGCTCTGGGACCGGATGCGCCTGATCGCCGAGCCCGGCGGCGCAACGGCGCTGGCAGCGGTGCTCGGGGACGCCTGGACGCCCCCCAAGGGCGCGCGCATCGGCGTGGTGGTCTGCGGGGCGAATTGCGACCCGGCGACAGTGGTGGGGTGAAACCGGGTTCGGGCGGGAGCGGCCCATCCTGACCGCTGGAACCGAGAGCGGCTTTGTCCTCTCGGACCCTCCCCGCCAAAGGTCCGCCCGATGACGGTGATACGTCCGCTGTGGAATTGGAGGGGCGCTGCCCCTCCGACGTCCGTCCTGGCCGGGCCATGACCCGGCGCGACAGGCTTCACCCGGCGTTGGACGGGTCCGTCATGTCGAAGGTCAGTTCCACCCGCAATCCGAAGGGGTCGGTCAGGAAAAGCTGGTGCAGCGGGAAGCCGGGCAGCGGCGCCTCGGCATAGGGCACCTTCTTCTCGGCCAGCGTCGTGCGCACCGCCGGCAGCCCGCGCATCCGGAAGGCGACGTGCTCGAAGGACACGCTGGGGGATGGGCCGGTCGGCGCCTCCACCGTGTCGCGGCAGGCGAGGTGGATGATCGGCCGCCCGCCGGCATAGAGCCAGGCCCCGGGGAAGTCGAAGGAGGGTCGCGGCCCTTCCTCCAGTCCCAGCAGGTCCCGGTAGAAGGCGAGCGCCGCCGGCAGGTCCTGCGGCCGCAGGCGCAGATTGGCGTGGTCGAGCCCTTCGGGTCGCATCCTGTGTCCTCCCCTTTGCCCGGCATGGCCGGCCGGGGTGTTTCCCCCTGGCCGGGACTGCATTAGACCCGGAAGCATGACAGGCGCGCCGAGCCAGCACCACAAGCCCCTTCGTTCGCCCGAAGGCGCCACTCCCGCCATCGCCCAGTGGTTCGTCGCCAAGGCCGCCCATCCGGACGCGTTGATCTTCTTCCGCATGGGCGATTTCTTCGAGATGCTGTTCGAGGATGCGGAGGTCGCCTCCGCCGCCCTCGACATCGCGCTTTCCTCGCGTGGCGAGCACCAGGGCGAGAAGGTGAAGCTCTGCGGCGTGCCGGCGCAGGCGGTCGACATCTACCTCGCGCGGCTGATCCGCCAGGGCTTCCGCGTCGCCATCTGCGACCAGACCGAGACGCCCGAGGAGCAGAAGCGCCGCAAGGCCCCGACGATCCGCCGCGAGGTCACGCGCCTCGTCACCCCCGGCACGGTCACCGAGGAAGCGCTGCTCGAAGCCACGCGCTCCGCCTGGCTGCTGGCGCTGGCGCCGCTCGGCGACCGGCTGGGGGCTGCCTGGCTCGACGTCACGACCGGCGCCTTCGCGACCGAAAGCCTGCCGGAGGCGGACCTTCCGGCACTGCTCGCCCGGCTGGAACCGGCCGAGATCCTGGCCCCCGAGGATTTCGCCCGCACCCCCGCCCTGCTGCCGCATCTGGAGCGCATCGCGAATCTCGCCGTCCCCCGCGACGGCAGCCGCCGCGTCGCCGAGGCCTTCGCCGTCGCGACGCTCGACGGCTTCGGCAGCTTCACCGCGGAGGAGGTCGCCGCCGCCGCCATGGCGGTGGACTATGTGAAGCTGACCCAGGTCGGCACCATGCCGCGCCTGTCGCCGCCCGTGCCGTCCGGCGGGCGCGGCGTGCTGCAGATGGATGGCGCGACGCGCCGCAGCCTCGAAATCCTGCGCAGCGAGCGCGGCGACCCGCGCCATGCGCTGCTCGGCGCGGTGGATCGCACGGTCACGCCGGCCGGGGCGCGGGAGCTGGCGGCACGGCTGGCCTCGCCGCTCGCCGAACCGGAACCGATCGCCGCCCGCCACGACGCCGTGGCCTTCCTGCTCGCCGCCGAAACGGTGCGGCAGGGGCTGCGGGCCGCGCTGAAGGGCGCGCCGGACATGGCGCGTGCGCTCGCGCGACTGTCGCTCGACCGCTTCGCGCCGCGCGACCTCGGCGCCATCCGGGATGGCCTGGCGCGGGCCGAGGCCATGCAGGCCGCGCTGGACGATGCCGCCGGCGTGCCGCCGGTGCCGGCGCTGATCGCGGCTGCCCGTCATGCCCTGCGGCCGGCCGACAGCCCCCGCACCGAGCTGCAGCGCGCCCTGGCCGACCCGCTGCCCGCGCGGCTCGACGATGGTGGCTTGGTCGCGGCCGGCTATGACGGGGAACTCGACGCCCTGCGCCGCCTGCGCGACGGCGCGCGGGAGGCGATCGCCGCGCTGCAGATGGACCTGGCCCAGGCCTGGGGCGTGGCGAGCCTCAAGATCCGCCACCACCAGCAATTCGGCTTCCTGGCCGAAGTCCCGTCCGCCGCCGGGGAGAAGCTGCTGCGCGAGGGCATGAAGGACGGCCCCCACGCCCCGGTGCATCGCCAGACGATGGCGAATGCCATGCGCTTCACCTGCACGGCGCTCGCCGATCTCGATCGCCGCGTCGCCGAGGCCGGCGAGCAGGCCGGCAAGCGGGAACGGGTGATCGCGCAGCATCTGCGCCGGCTCTGCCTTGCCGCCGCGCCGGGCGTCGCGGCGGCGGCGCAGGCCATGGCGGAACTCGACGTGCACGCCGCGGCGGCGGAACTCGCCGCCGATGGCCGCTGGTGCCGGCCGGACATGACCGACCGCGGCGATTTCGCCGTGGTCGCGGCGCGCCATCCGGTGGTGGAGGCGGCACTCGCCCGCGCGCGGGGCCCGGCCTTCGTGCCGAATGACTGCGACCTGTCGGCCGGGCGGCGGCTGTGCCTGCTGACCGGGCCCAACATGGCCGGCAAATCCACCTTCCTGCGGCAGAACGCGCTGCTCGTCATCCTCGCCCAGGCGGGGCTGTTCGTGCCGGCGGATTCCGCGCGGCTCGGGCTGACGGACCGGCTGTTCTCCCGCGTCGGCGCCGCGGACGACATCGCGGGCGGGCGATCGACCTTCATGGTCGAGATGGCGGAGACCGCCGCCATCCTGAACCAGGCGACCGCCCGGTCCCTCGTCGTGCTGGACGAGGTGGGGCGCGGCACGGCGACCTGGGATGGGCTCGCCATCGCCTGGGCGGTGCTGGAGGCGCTGCATGACCGCATCCGCTGCCGCACCATCTTCGCCACCCATTTCCATGAGCTCACCGCGCTGGCCGGCAAGCTGCCGGAACTCGCCCCGGCCAACATGCAGGTGCGGGAATGGCGCGGCGAGGTGGTCTTCGAGCATCGCGTCGGCCCGGGCGCGGCGGAACGCTCCTGGGGTGTGCATGTCGCGCGCCTGGCCGGGGTGCCGAAGCCCGTTCTCCTCCGCGCGCAGGAAGTGCTGAAGGCGCTGGAAGCCCGCGCGCGCGGCCTCGACCCACTCTCCGAGGAACTGCCGCTCTTTGCCCGCGCCGCGCCGCCGGCGCCCCCGCCGGCCGAGCACCCCGCCCTGGCCGAACTCGCCGCGCTGGACGCCGACTCGCTCACCCCGCGAGAAGCGCTTGACATTCTCTACCGACTGAAATCGCTGCTGGGGCCTGTCGCGCCGCACAAGGACTAGCTAGTGTTCCGCGCGATGACATCCCTGGACGATGCCGGAACCGCTGCCGGACCTGCCGAGGGACCGGCCCGGCGGCCGGTTCCTGCGATGGGTGAACCCCCTGTCGTGCTGGCCGATCTGCTTGCGGACCTGATCCCCGATGGCGCGCCCGTCCCGCGCGAGGAAGCGGTCGCGCTGCTGCGCCGGCATCTCGGCCGCATCCAGAACCGTGTGCAGCGGGCTTTCGAGGCGCATGACCTCTCCGGCCTGGCCGCGGCGCGATGGCTCGCCGCGCTGACCGACACGGTGATGGTCGGCATCCACGCCTATACCGACGCCACGCTGCCCGCCGCGCCGGGCGAGAAGCCCTGGGCGCTGGTGGCGACGGGGGGCTACGGCCGCGGCGTGCTCGCGCCCTATTCCGACATCGACCTGCTGTTCCTCACCGATGCGGGCATGGGCACGCGCGGGCGGCAATCGGTGGAGTTCATGCTCTACCTGCTGTGGGACCTGGGGCTGAAGGTCGGGCATGCCACCCGTTCGCGTCATGACTGCCTGGTGGATGCCAAGGGCGATGCCACGGTGCTGACGGCCCTGCTCGACGCCCGCCACGTCGCTGGCGAGGAAGCGATCTTCACCCGCTTCGCCGCGGCCTTCCGCAAGGCGCGCGCGGAATGGGGGCTGAAGCCATTCCTCGACGCGAAGCGTGCCGAGCGCCACCAGCGCCACGCCCGCTATGGCGAGAGCCCCTTCCTCGTGGAACCCCATGTGAAGGAAGGCCGCGGCGGGCTGCGCGACCTGCAGACGCTCTACTGGCTCGCCCGCTATGCCTTCAACGTGCAGCGCATGCCCGAGCTGGTCGGGCCCGACAGCCCCGGCGGCGGGCTGCTGACGGCGCAGGAGGCCCGCGCCATCAAGCGCGCCTGGGACTTCTTCTGGACCGTCCGCTTCCATCTGCACATCGTCACCGGCCGCGCCGAGGAGCGCCTGACCTTCGACCTCCAACCCGTGGTCGGCGCCCGCATGGGCTATACGCGCCACGGGCTGCAGGACGGGGTGGAGCGCTTCATGAAGCACTTCTTCCTGATGGTGCGGGACGTGGCGCGCTTCACCCGCATCCTGGAACCGGCGATCGAACGCGCCTCGCTCGGCCCGCCCGCGGTGGTGCCGGCCTCCGACAAGGCACTGACCGAAGCGGGCTTCGCGCTGGCCGATGGCAAGGTGATCGCGGCACCAGGCCACGACTTCACCCTCGATCCGGTACTGATGCTGCGCATCTTCCGCATGGCGCGGGACCGGCATCTCGAGATCCATCCCCTCGCCTTCCGCGCCATCGTGCGCCATGCGCGCAACGCCGCGCGGCTGCGCGGGAACGTGGCGGCGAATGCGGAATTCCTGGACCTGCTGACCGGGCGCAACCCGGCGCATTGGCTGCGGCTGCTGAACGAGGCGGGGCTGATCTCCCGCCTGCTGCCGGACTGGCAGCGCATCGTCGGGCTGATGCAGTTCGACACCTATCACGTCTTCACCGTGGACGAGCACACCATCGAAGCGGTGGGCGTGCTCGGCGCGCTGGAACAGGGCGAGCTGAACGAGATCGCGCCCGTCGCTTCCGAGCTGATCGGGCAGTTGCAGTCGCGGCGCGCGCTCTATGTCGCCGTGCTGCTGCACGACATCGCGAAGGGGCGCGGCGGCGAGCATTCCGAGCTCGGTGCGGAACTGGCGCAGACCATCTGCCCGATGCTGGGGATGACGCCGGAAGAGACGGAGACCGTTTCCTGGCTCGTGCTGCATCACCTGCTGATCAGCCAGACCGCCTTCAAGCGCGACATCGAGGATCCGAAGACGATCCTCGACATCGCGGAGGTCGTGCAATCACCCGAACGCCTGCGCCTGCTGCTGGTCCTCACGGTGGCCGACATGCGCGCCGTGGGGCCGAAGGTGTGGAACGGCTGGAAGGCGACGCTGCTGCGGGAGCTGTATTGGCGCGTGGCGGAAGTGCTCGCCGGCGGGTTGTCGGTGCCGGAACGCGATGTGCGCGTGGCCCGCGCGAAGGAAGCCGCCGCGCTGCTGCTGGCCGACCGGCCGAAGGCCGAGGTCACGGCCTTCCTGGAACTTGGTTATCCCGGCTACTGGCTTTCCTTCGATCCCGAGACCCATGCGCGCCACGCCGCCATGATCCAGGAGGCGAAGGAAGCCAAGGCGCCGCTGACCGTGCGCAGCCGCGTGCTGGAAAGCCGCGCGGTGACCGAGGTGACGGTCTACTGCACCGACCATCCGGGCCTGTTCAGCCAGATCGCCGGCGCGCTGGCGCTGGCGGGGGCGACCATCGTCGATGCGCGCATCCACACCATGACGGATGGCATGGCGCTCGACACCTTCTGGGTGCAGGACGCTCAGGGCGGCGCCTTCGAGGCGCCGCACCGCCTCGCGCGCCTCGCCGTGCTGGTGGAACAGGCGCTGTCGGGCCGGCTGCGGCTGCGGGAGGAGATCCGCAAGCTGAAGCGCGAACCGGCGCGGCTGCGCGCGGTGACCGTGCCGCCGCGCGTCGTCATCGACAACCACGCCTCCAACACCCACACCGTCATCGAGGTGAACGGGCGCGACCGCCCGGGCCTGCTGCATGACGTGACGGCGGCGATCAGCGACCAGGGCATGCAGATCGCCTCGGCGCACATCACCACCTATGGCGTGCGGGCAGTGGACGTTTTCTACGTGAAGGACGTCTTCGGGCTGAAGGTGGAGAACGAGCGCAAGCTTGCCTCCTTGCGCCAGGCGCTGGAGACGGCGCTGGAGGCGACGGAAGCGCCGGGTGGTGGTGGCGTAGGCACCAGGGCGGCGGCCGGGAAGGCCTGATACCGGCCAGCCTTTCGGCTGACTCGGCATCAGAGTCTTGTTCTTGCGCGCGGCCGCCCCACCAACCCCGCGCGCCATACCGTTCGCCTTGCCGATGAAACGGTCATCGGCAAGGCGAACGGTATGATCCGCCATCGTCAACCGGACCGGGATTTCATGACCGCATCTGATTCGCTGACCGCCGTCCTCGACCATATCGATCGCAACCGGGATGGCTTCCTCGACCGCCTGATCGATTATGTCCGCCACCCGAGCATCAGCGCCCAGGACATCGGCATCGCCGAGGTCGGGCAGTTGCTGGTCGGCATGCTGACGGAGATCGGGCTCGAGACCGAGCTGCTGCCGACCAAGGGCCATCCCATGGTCCTGGCGCGCTGGGAGAAGGCGCCGGGCAAACCGACCGTGCTGCTCTACGGCCATTACGACGTGCAGCCGCCCGATCCGCTCGATAAGTGGATCTCCCCGCCCTTCGAGCCGACCATCCGCGACGGGCGCCTCTATGCCCGCGGCGTGGGCGACAACAAGGGTCAGCACCTCGCGCAGATCCTCGCGATCGAATCCCATCTGAAGGTGCACGGGACACTGCCCTGCAACGTCATCCTGCTGCTGGAAGGCGAGGAGGAGATCGGCAGCCCTCATATCGCCGACTTCGTCCGCGCGAACCGCGACAAGCTGCAGGCGGATCTGTCCATCACCGCGGATGGGCCGCGCCATGCCTCGGGCGCGGCGGCGATCAAGTTCGGCTCGCGCGGTGTCGTCTCCTTCGAGCTGCGCTGCCGGCATGCGGTGCGCGACGTGCATTCGGGCAATTTCGGCGGCGTGGTGCCCAACCCGATCTGGACGCTGGTGCAACTGCTCGCGACGATGAAGAACGCCCATGGCGAGATCACCATCGAGGGCTTCCACGACACAGTGGAACCGCCGGAACCGGAAGAGATCGCCGCCATCGAGCGCCTGCCGCTGGATGTGGAGGCGGTGAAGCGGAGCCTCGGCCTCACGCGCCTCGATGCGCCGGCCGACCGGCCTTTCTATGACCGGCTGTGCTTCCAGCCGACGCTGACCATCAACGGCTTCCATGGTGGCTATGGCGGGCCCGGCACCAAGACGGTGCTGCCTTGCGAGGCCTTCGTGAAATGCGACATCCGCCTGGTCCATGACCAGGATCCGGAAGACATCCTGCGCAAGGTCGCGGCGCATGTGGCGAAGCATGCGCCGGAGGTCGAGCTGGTGAGCTCCGACATGGGCATGCAGCCGTCGAAGACGCCGATCTCCTCGCCCTACACGGCGCCGCTCGTGCGCGCCTTCGTCGCGGCGCAGGGCGCGGAACCGTTGCTGATCCCGGCCGGCTTCGGCAGCCTGCCGGGCTATGTCTTCACCAAGATCCTCGGCATTCCCGCCTTCGTCACGCCCTATGCCAATCCGGACGAGGCGAACCACGCGCCGAACGAGAACCTGACGCTGGAGTGCTTCCACAGCGGCATCCGCACCGGGGCGGCCGTGCTGCACGAATTGGGGAAGTAGGCCCGGGGAGAGGCATCGCGCCCCTGCCCGCCAGGCCGCCGGGGGCCGTGGCCCACGGGCGGGTGATCACCCCACGCGGATGCCGCGATCCCGGATGATCGCCGTCCAGGTCGCGATCTCGCGCGTCACCCAGTCGGCCAGGATGTCGGGTGCGCCGGGCGACGGATCGGTGCCTTCGCGCGTCAGCCGTTCGACCACGGCGGGTTCGCGCAGGGCGGCGACGGCGGCCCCGTGCAGGCGACGCAGGGCGGCCGGCGGCGTCTGCGCCGGCGCGAAGAGACCATACCAGTTGAGGCTGGTGAAATTCGCCTGGCCCTGTTCGATCATGGTCGGGACCTCGGGCGCCACCTGGCTGCGGGTCGGTCCGGTGAAGGCGATGGCGCGCAGCTTGCCGTCGCGCACGAAGGGCATGGCCGTCGCCGGATTGTCAAACATGCCGTCGAGCTGCCCGGCAATGAGGTCCGTCAGCGCGGCCGCCGAGGAACGATAGGCGACGTGCACCAGCGGCGCGCCGGTGCGTTCGGCGAGCAGTTCCATGGACAGGTGCCCCATGCTGCCCGGTGCGGCCGACCCGAAGTTCAGCCCGCCCGGCTTCTGCCGCGCCGCCACGAGCAGCTCCGGCAGGTCGCGCACCGGGCTGTCGGCCGGAACGACCAGCATCTGCGGATTGGTCATCACCATGCTGATCGGCGCGAAGTCCTTGACCGGGTCATAGGGCAGGCGCGGGAACAGTCCGACATTGATGGCGAAGGGCGCGGCGGTGAGCAGGATGGTGTGTCCGTCCGGCGTCGCGCGCGCGACATATTCCGTGCCGATCTGCGTCGCGGCGCCGCCGCGGTTCTCGACCACCACCGGCTTGCCGAGCGACGCCTGCAGATAGGGCGCAAGCAAGCGACAGACGAGATCGGACGCACCACCGGGCGCATAGGGCGTGACGAGTTGGATGCTGCGCGTCGGCTGCCAGATCTCCTCGGCACGCGCGACGCCAGGTACGGCGAGCGCCGCGGCGAGGATCGAACGACGGTTCATGAGTCGATGGTCTCCAGTGACGTGATGCCGCTGGTCGGTTCATCCCTGATTGTTGCTTCTGTTCCGGCGAGGAACTTCTCGGCTTCCAGCGCCGCCATGCAGCCGGTGCCCGCGGCGGT